>NZ_JBIWJT010000010.1:19503-374711 GCF_044765325.1 Embleya sp. NPDC127516
GAGGGCTCGTGCCCGGGCCGTAGGCCGCGTATTCGCCGCTGCCGTGGGCTGCCGGGTTGGGGTCGTATGCCTGGTATTCGCCGCTGCCGTGCGCGTCGGCGTTCGCGTCGTAGGCGGTGTATTCGCCGCTGCCGTGCGCGTCGTGGGCGGTGTATTCGCCGCTGCTGTGAGGGCTCGTGCCCGGGCCGTAGGCCGCGTATTCGCCGCTGCCGTGGGCTGCCGGGTTGGGGTCGTATGCCTGGTATTCGCCGCTGCCGTGCGCGCTCGGGCTCGGGCCGTAGGCGGTGTATTCGCCGCTGCCGTGCGCGTCGTGGGCGGTGTATTCGCCGCTGCCGTGAGAGCCCGCGTCGTACGCGTCCTGGACGGGACCCGAGGCCGCGTTCGGGCGGGTCGCGCCCGTATCGTCCGGATCCGGCGAGGTGCGCCGTCGTTTCCCGCTCCCGTGCCTGCTCACGAAACCTAGGCTACTTGGCCGCCCACATCGGCCCCGCGCGCGTCCCGACGAACAAGCGGAGGGACCGGTTCCCTTTTTTGCTGTGGTGTCTGGCACCCTTTTCAGGTCTCCCGGTACCGGTCCCAACGTGCCGTGTGCGTGTCTTGACTCCCCGTTCCCACGCTCCGAGGATCCGCATGTCCCCCCAGGCCGCCACCGCGACCGATTCGCAGGCCCCCAACAAGCCGAGGAGCGGCCTCGACCGCTTCTTCAAGATCTCCGAGCGCGGCTCGTCGCCGCTGCGCGAGATACGCGGCGGGCTCGCCACGTTCTTCGCGATGGCCTACATCGTCGTGTTGAACCCGATCATCCTCGGCTCCGCGCACGACAAGTACGACCAGCAGCTCTCCCAGCCGCAACTGGTCACAGCGACCGTTCTGGTCGCCGCCGTGATGACCATCCTGATGGGCCTGATCGGCAACATGCCGCTCGCGCTGGCCGCCGGACTGGGCATCAACGCGATGGTCGCGTTCCAGATCGCGCCGCAGACCACTTGGGACGAGGCGATGGGCCTGGTCGTCCTGGAGGGCATCGGCCTGTTGATCCTGGCCGCCACCGGGCTGCGCGAGGCGATCATGAACGCCATCCCGCTGGTGCTCAAGCAGGCGATCGGGGTCGGCATCGGCCTGTTCGTGACCCTGGTCGGCCTGGTCAGCGCGGGCGTGGTGACCAGGGTGCCGGACAAGGTGAACTCCACCGTGCCGGTCGCGCTGGGCAGCGGCGGCACGCTGCAGGGTTGGCCGGCCGTGGTCTTCTGCTTCGGCCTGGTGCTCACGTTCGTGCTCGTGGTGCGCAAGGTGCCGGGCGCGATCCTGATCGGCATGGTCGCCTCGACCGTGCTCGCGGTGATCGTGCACCAGGCGGCCGGCCTGGACAAGGCGGCCTGGGGGCTGACCGCGCCCGAGGCGGACGGCGTCGTGGACACGCCCGACTTCGGGCTGATCGGCAACGTGGACCTGTTCGGCGCGTTCGGCCGGGTCGGCTTCATCACCGCGTCGCTGCTGATCTTCACGCTGCTGCTGTCGAACTTCTTCGACGGCATGGGCACCATCATCGGGGTCAGCCGCGAGGCCGGACTGCTCGACCAGCAGGGCAAGGTGCCGAACCTGGGCCGCATCCTCACCGTCGAGTCGGTCGGTGCGATCGCCGGCGGCGGCGCCTCGGCGTCCTCCAACACGGTCTTCGTCGAATCCTCGGCGGGTGTCGGCGAAGGTGCCCGGACCGGCCTCGCCAACCTGGTCACCGGCGGCCTGTTCGCGCTCGCGCTGTTGTTCACGCCGTTGGCGAAGCTGGTGCCCGCGCAGGCCGCCACCCCGGCGCTGGTCGTGGTCGGCGCGCTGATGATGACGCAGATCAGGCACATCGAGTGGGACGACATGACGGTCGCCGCCCCGGCGTTCGTGACCATCGCGCTGATGCCCTTCACGTACAGCATCACCACCGGGATCGGCGCGGGCTTCATCCTGTACGTCGTGCTGCGCAGCGCGGTCGGCAAGGCTCGGGAGATCCCGGTGTTGTTGTGGATCGTGTCGGCTTTGTTTGTGGTGCATTTCGCGATCGATCCGATTGAGCAGGTGTTGGGGGTGAAGTAGGGGGGCGTGGGGCGGGTGGGGGTGCGGGGTGGGTGTGGGGTGGGTGTGGGGGCGTGTGGGTGGGGCGGTGGGGAGACGGGTCTGGGGGCCTGAGGCGTGGGGGGCGATGGGCCGGGGGCCGAGTCGTGGAGACAGGGGGGCGGTGGGCGGGGGTCGTGGGGGCGGCGGGGCGGTGTGCGGGGGTCGTGGGGGCGGCGTTGCTGTTTGTTGGGCGACTTCGTCGCCGGCTCGCGAGGCACCGCTTTTTCTTTCCCCCGCTTCGCTCCTCCAAGAAAAAGCGGTGCCTCGCTCGGGGCTTCGTGTCCCTCCGCTTCGCTCCGGGTCACGAAGCCCAAGCTTGCGGCTCCGCCGCTCTCCGCGCTTCGCGCGTCGATCAGTGGGGGTGGGCCGGGTCGGGGGCGCTGACGCGCCGGGGGTTGGGCGGGGCGGGTGGGGTGGTTGTGGGGGTCAGGGGTGGCGGGGCCAGGTAGGAGTCGCTGGAGGTGGCCAGGGGTTGGGCGGTTCGGGGGAGGAAGGCGACCGGGGCGGCGATGTCGGCGGCGGACCGCCGACGTGGACCGGGGGTGCCGTCGGGGGTGTGGATCTCCGTCGGGCTCAGGAGGGGGAAGGTCGCCGGTGGAAACTTGCCCGCGTCCCGGGAATATCCCTGGGACGTAAACCATTGGAAGTTAGCGAGAGTAAAGAGTTAAGCTAAGAAACGTGTCCCCGTCCGAACCCGACCGTGCCACGGTGGCAGCCCTCCGTGCCTCGGTGCTGAAGCTCTCCCGTCGCCTGCGCAACCAGCGGGCCGACGAGACCCTGAGTCCCACCCAACTCTCGGTGTTGACCGTGCTCGTCGTGCGCGGCGCCATGACTCCGGGCGAACTGGCCCGGCAGGAAAAGGTGCAGCCGCCGTCGATGACGCGGGTGATCGCCGGCCTGGAGGAGCGCGGCCTGGTGCGGCGTGAGCCGCACGCCGACGACCGCAGGCAGGTCGTGGTCTCCGCGACCGAGCCCGCCGCCGCCGTGGTGGAGGAGAACCGCAGGCTGGGCAACGCCTGGCTGGCGGAACACCTGGCCCGGCTCACGCCCGAGGAGAACGAGGCGTTGCGCGCGGCCCTGCCGGTGCTGGAGAAGCTGGCGCAGGCCTAGGGCCTGCTCAGGCGCCCCGCGTCGCGGTTCGGTTCAGGGACGGATGTTCATCCGGCCTCGGCCGAACGTACGACGAAAGGGGAGCCCGTGGCGGCGACAGCCGGCACCTTCTCATCACTACGAAACCGCAACTTCCGGCTGTTCGCCGCCGGCCAGACCGTGTCGAACACGGGCACCTGGATGCAACGCATCGCGCAGGACTGGCTGGTGCTCAAGCTCACCGGCAGCGCGACCGCGCTGGGTGTGACCACCGGGCTGCAATTCCTGCCCATGCTGCTGTTCGGCCTGTGGGGCGGCGTGATCGCCGACCGCTACCGCAAGCGCCTGTTGTTGATCGGTACGCAGACCGTGATGGGTCTGCTCGCCGCCGTGATGGCGGTCCTGGTGTTGAGCGACGCCGTCCAGGTGTGGCACGTGTGGTTGCTCGCGTTCGGTCTCGGCATGGCCACCGCGGTGGACAACCCCGCGCGCCAGGCGTTCGTGATCGAGATGGTCGGTCGCAAGGACCTGGCCAACGCGGTCAGCCTGAACTCGGCCAACTTCCAGCTCGCCCGGATCGTCGGCCCCGCCGTCGGCGGTCTGCTGATCACCGCGATCGGCACCGGGTGGGTTTTCGCGGTCAACGCGGTGTCCTACATCGCGGTGCTGCTCGGCCTGTTGGCCATGCGCGAGTCCGAGCTGCGCACGATGCCGGTGGTGTCGCGCGAGAAGGGCCAGCTCCGCGAGGGGCTGCGCTATGTGCGCGGCCGTCCGGACCTGCTGGTGGCGATCGCGCTGGTGGGCTTCATCGGCACCTTCGGCTACAACTTCGCGGTCACCCTCGCGGCCTTCTCCAACGACGTCTTCCACGCCGGACCCGGCTCGTTCGGGCTGCTGAACACGGTGTTCGCGGTCGGCTCGCTGGCGGGCGCGCTGTTCGCCGCCAAGCGCGGCCGGACCCGGTTGCGGGTCCTGGTCGGCGCCGCGATCGCGTTCGGCCTGCTGGAGACGATCGCCGCGCTGATGCCCGGCTACTGGAGCTTCGCGCTGCTCCTGGTGCCGATCGGGATCGCCGGACTGACCTTCAACACGGCGGCCAACTCGACCGTGCAACTGGGCAGCGACCCGGCGATGCGTGGTCGGGTGATGGGCATCTACATGCTCGTGTTCATGGGCGGCACCCCGCTGGGCGGCCCGCTGACGGGTTGGCTGGCGGAGAGTTTCGGACCGCGTACCGGGTTGCTCGTGGGCGGCCTGATCTCGCTGGCCGCGGCGCTCGTGGTCGGCGCGCTGCTCGCCCGGCACGCCGGGATCCGGCTGCGGCCGAGCACGGTGGTGCGCGCCATGAGGCCGGCGGCGCCGGCAGCCACGGCGACACGGTCGGAGTTCGGTAATCCCGTGGTCAAGATCTGACACAGCGTCAGCACAGGTGTGCGATACACCTTTTCTTGACGAGGGATTCACGCCCTGGGGTGACCCAGGCCATCGACACGTCACCCGGAACGCTGGAATCCTTGAACGATGGACTACGTGCGGTTCCAGCACCTGTTCCAGGCGGAGGGTCTCCGCTTGGGCCAGGCGGCCGTCACGGACATGGACGCGCCGGTACCGTCCTGTCCCGGTTGGACGGTCGCCGACGTCGTGCGACATTCCGTGCTCATGTACAACAGCGCCACCGGGCAACTGCGCCCGGAGCGTCGCCCGGTCGCGGGCGGCGCGAACAAGGGGGAACTGCTCGACACCTACACCCGGGCGCACGCGGCGCTCGTGACCGAGATGGCCCGGCGGGACCCGCTCGACCCGATCGAGGGGGAGGACCTCGAACCCGGCGTCGCGGAGGGCGTGGAGAGCGGGGGACCCGACCCGGGCACCGCCGGCTTCCTGATCCGCCGGATGGCGCGCGAGGCCGCCGTGCATCGCGCCGACATCGAGATGGCCGTCGGCACCCCGGGACCGCTGGACGCCCAGCAGGCCCTGGACGGCATCGACGAAGTGCTGGGGGTCCTGCTCCCGGCGCACTACGACGGCCGCGCCAAGGACGGCGCGAGCGGGCGCACGATCGGCGTGCACAGCAACCGGCACCACTGGCGGCTGACCATGCAGCGCTCCGGCGTGAGCATGTCCCGCGACCAGGGGTTCACGGACGCGGCGGTCACCGGCGAGCCCGCCGAACTGCTCCTCTACCTGTGGGGCCGCAGGCCCGGCTCGGTCGTCTCGCAGACCGGCGACCGCACCGTGTTGACCGCCTTCCGCCGCCGTCTGGCGGCCTCGATGGTCTGACCCGCGAGCGCGGGCGCCCGACCGGAATTCGGTCGCGCGCCCGCGCCGCGTAGGCTCTGGGGCGTGAATCCCCGCACCAGAACCCGCGTCGTCACGGCCACCCTGGCCCTCCTGCTCATCGCCGTGATCATCGGCGCGCTCATGCGCTGACGCGTCCGCGCCCCTGCGCCGACGTGCCGACCGCGGGTGCGGGCGACAACGTCGGAGCCGGGCCGGCCCCGAGACCGCGGATCAGTGCGGGTTGCCCGCCGCGCGGACCCGATCGGCGGCGATCCGGACCAGCGTCGCGTTGCCCGGGACCCGGCGGCCCTCCGGGTCCAGCAGGGTGTCCTCCAGCCCGATCCGGGTGTCGAGGCCGGCCGCGATCGCGGCGTCCAGGACCGGCCACGCGGACTCGTCCGCGCCGTGCAACAGGCGCGGCACGCCGATGTCGTGCCGGTCCAGGACGGTCAGGATGCGTCCCGCCTCGTCCAGCGCGTCCACCGGATCGGCGCGTTCGACCTCGACCAGGATCCGGGTGCACACCGCGGCCAGATCCTGCTCCACCAGCAGCTCCGCGTCGGCCTCGGTCCACACCCCCGCCTCGACCCCCACACCCAAGTGCGCGAGCGCGTGGGCGAGTTCGACCGAGCCCGGCTCGGACAGGTTGACCGAGGCCAGGTCGGGCAACACCCGCCAGGCCCGCACCGCGGCCAGCCGGGCGTCCGGGCCCGCCTCGATCCACGCGCCCGTGCTCACACCGATCGGCACGCCCGGGGCCGCGCCCCGGATGGCCCGGAGCACCGCCGCGATCACGTCCGGCGCCAGGCTCTCCCGACCGTCGCGCCCGCGCGGGTGCACATGCACGATGGACGCGCCCGAGGCCACCGCGGCTCGACTGTCCGCGGCGATCTGCGCCGGTGTCAGCGGAAGCGCCGGGTGCTCCTCGGGGCGCCGTGTGCCGTTCAGACATGCCTTGACAAGTGTCATGGAAGACTCCGGATGCCGACGCCCACGAAGCTCCCATCCCATCCCCGACACACGGCAAACCGCAATGGCTTCAGCCGAGCCGTCGCAAAGTGGTCCCCGACCCGACGGGGACCGGGGCCGGGCCGGCAGGCTGGACCCATGACAGGACGGGACGGGTGAAGCGCGTGGGAAAGCGCCGGATGCGCGGCCTCGGCGCCCTGACGGCGGCCGTTGCCCTGGCGGTGGCGGTACCGGCGTCGGCGGCGGCCGATTCGGACGTGTTGTTGACCATCAAGGACGAGCGGATCACCGAGTCCAGCGGCCTGGTGGCCAGCGCGCAACACCCGGACGTCTACTGGACGCACAACGACAGCTCCGACGCGCCCAGGATCTACGCGATAGGCAAGGACGGCGCCACCAAGGCGACCATCACGCTGTCCGGTGTGGACGCGCGGGACTGGGAGGCGATCACGGTCGGCAAGGACGACGCGGGCAAGCCCGCGCTGTTCGTCGGCGACATCGGCGACAACCTGCACGGCAAGTGGCCCGAGGTGTGGATCTACCGCTTCGCCGAGCCCGCGACGCTGGCCGA
The DNA here is from genome assembly GCF_044765325.1 of Embleya sp. NPDC127516. NCBI lineage: Bacteria > Bacillati > Actinomycetota > Actinomycetes > Kitasatosporales > Streptomycetaceae > Embleya > Embleya sp. NPDC127516. The sequence goes on from NZ_JBIWJT010000010.1 coordinate 26,519, forward strand.
CGCGACGGTCAAGCCGACCAAATTCCGGGTCAAGTACGACAACGGCCCGCGCGACGCCGAGGCGCTGCTGCTGGACCCGCGCACGAACAAGCTCTACATCGCGAGCAAGGAGGCCGAGGGCGGCCTGTACGAGCAGCCCGAGCAGCTCTCCGCGACCGGGATCAACACCTTCAAGCGGATCTCCGCCGGAGGCTCGACGGTGACCGACGGCGCGTTCGCGCCGGACGGGTCGCGGTTCGTGTTGCGCGGCTACTTCTCCGCCACCGTGTTCGCCGCGCCGGGCAAGGAGTTGGCCGGGGTCTCCGTGCCGATCCAGCGCCAGGGCGAGTCGGTCGCGTGGAGCCGGGACGGCAAGGAGTTGCTGTTCGGCAGCGAGGGCAAGGGCAGCCAGGTGCGCCGGGTCGAGCTCAAGGGCGACAACCGGCCGGATTCGGTGCGCGCCGGATCCGGTGCCAAGCCCGGAGCAGAGTCGGCCGGCGGCACCGCCTCCAGCGACGCGAGCACGGCCGCCGGCGACGAGAGCGACGGCGATTCCGGGATGGACAAGGCCAAGACGTACGGCCCGGGTGTGCTGGCCGTGGTCGGCCTGGTGGTGCTGTTCTTCGCGTATCGCCGCCTCGGCGGCCGGAACCGGGCCTGATCGCCGAAGGGCCGCCGCCCCGGGACCGGTTCGGTCCGGGGCGGCGGCCCCTCAGGCGCCGCGAACGCGGATCAGAGCTGCTCGATCACGTAGTCGACGCACGCGGTCAGCGCCTCGACGTCGGCCGGCTCGACGGCCGGGAACATCGCCACCCGGAGCTGGTTGCGGCCCAGCTTGCGGTAGGGCTCGGTGTCCACGATGCCGTTCGCGCGCAGCACCTTGGCCACCGCCGCCGCGTCCACCGAGTCGGCGAAGTCGATCGTGCCGACCACCTGCGAGCGGGCCGCCGGGTCGGTCACGAACGGGCTCGCGTACGAGGACTTCTCGGCCCACCCGTACAGCCGGCCCGACGAGTCGGCGGTGCGCCCGACGGCCCAGTCCAGGCCGCCCTGCCCGTTGATCCAGTCGAGCTGGTCGGCGAGCAGGAACAGCGTGCTCAGCGCCGGCGTGTTGTAGGTCTGGTCCTTGACCGAGTTGTCGATCGCGGTGGCCAGGTCGAAGAACGGCGGGATGTAGCGGTCCGACGCGGCGATCCGCTGCGCGCGCTCCAGCGCGGCCGGCGAGAACGCGGCGAGCCACAGACCGCCGTCGGCGGCGAAGTTCTTCTGCGGTGCGAAGTAGTACACGTCGGTCTCGGCCGCGTCCACCGGCAGCCCGCCCGCCGCGGAGGTCGCGTCGACGAGCACCAGCGAGCCCGTGTCGGCGCCGGCCGGCCGGGCGATGGGCATCGCGACACCGGTCGAGGTCTCGTTGTGGGTCAGGGCGTACACGTCCACGCCCGCCTCGGCCTGCGGCAGCGGGTGCGTGCCCGGCTCCGACTTGATCACCGTCGGCTCCTCCAGCCACGGCGCGGCCTTGACCGATGTGGCGAACTTGGAGGAGAACTCGCCGAACGACAGGTGCTGGGACTTGCGCTCGACCAGGCCGAACGCGGCGATGTCCCAGAAGGCGGTGGCGCCGCCGTTGCCCAGGATCACCTCGTAGCCCTCGGGCAGGGAGAACAGGCTGCCGACACCTTCGCGAACCCGGCGCACCAGGTTCTTCACCGGCGCCTGCCGGTGCGAGGTGCCCAGGAGAGAGGTACCGGTCGCCGCGAGAGCGGCGAGTGCCTCGGGACGTACCTTGGACGGGCCCGAACCGAACCGGCCGTCGGCGGGCATGAGCGCTGCGGGAATCTGGATCTCGGCCACGCGGAGAGCGTAGTCGTGTCCGATTCGTGGGTGATGTGTATTCCGCACAATGAGACGATCGCGCCCGGCATGTGGCACGGGGGCGTCTCGACGGGTGGGCGACACGCGCCCGGCGGCGGGCGTTCGACGGTCGGGTCGGCGTAACGAGTGAGGATGGCGTGGTGACGGCACAGCTCGGGGACCTCGAAGGCGCGCTGCGGGCGCGGGTGCGCGGCGAGGTCCGGTTCGACCCGCAGGCCCGCGCGCTGTACTCGATGGACGCCTCCAACCACCGCAAGGTGCCGCCGGGGGTCATCGCCCCGCTGGACGCCGAGGACGTGCTCGCGGCGCTCGCGGTGTGCCACGAGCGGGGCGTGCCGGTGACCGTACGCGGCGGCGGCACCAGCATCGCCGGTCAGGCCACCGGCAACGGCCTGGTGCTCGACCTGGCCCGGCACCTGAACCGCATCCACGACGTGGACCCGACCACCCGCGTCGCGCATGTCGAGCCCGGCGTGGTGCTCGACGACCTGCGCCGCGCGGCCGGCCGGTACGGGCTCACCTTCGGCCCGGACCCCTCCACACACAGCCGCTGCACGCTCGGCGGCATGATCGGCAACGACGCCTGCGGGTCGCACTCGGTCGCCTGGGGCCGCACGAGCGCGAACGTCGAATGGCTGGACGTCGCGACCATGGACGGCACCCGGATGCGGGTCGGCCGGGATCAGACGGTGCCCACCACCGGCCGCGCCGCCCAGATCCACGCCGCGCTCACCGACCTCGCCGACGCCAACCTGGCGCTGATCCGGCGGGGCTTCCCGGCCTTGCCGCGCCGGGTCTCCGGCTACGCCCTGGATCGACTGCTGCCCGAGCACGGACGCGACCTCGCCCGGGCCCTGGTCGGCACCGAGGGGACCTGCGTCGTGGTGCTCGGGGCCGGCCTGCGCCTGGTCGAGGCGCCCAAGGCGCGCGCCTTGGTGGTGCTCGGCTTCCCGGACGACTTCGCCGCGGCGGACGCGGCGCCCGGCCTGCTGCCGCACGGCCCGCTCACCGTGGAGAGCCTGAGCGCGGGCCTGGTCGCGTTGGCCGCGTCCGCGCGCGACGTGGCACTGCCGCCGGGCGCGGCCTGGTTGTTCGTCGAGGTCGGCGCGGACACGGTCGCCGAGGCGAAGGAGCGCGCACACGCGCTGGCCGGTTCCGGACCGGCGCGGGTGGTCACCGATCCGGCGGGGCAGCGCGCGCTGTGGCGGATCCGCGAGGAGGCGTCCGGCACCGCGACCCGGATGGCCGACGGCTCGGAGGCGTGGCCGGGCTGGGAGGACACCGCGGTGCCGCCCGAGCGGCTCGGCGCGTACCTGCGCGCGTTGGCCGCGCTGATGGACCGGCACGACCTGCGCGGCCTGCCCTACGGGCACTTCGGCGAGGGCTGCGTGCACATCCGGATCGATTTCGACCTGCTCACCACGCGTGGCGCCGCGGCGTATCGGGCGTTCTCGTCCGACCTGGCGGACCTGGTGGTCGCGCACGGCGGCTCGCTCTCCGGGGAACACGGCGACGGACAGGCCCGGGCCGAGTTCCTGCCCCGGATGTACGGACCGGAGATCGTCGAACTGTTCGGCGCGTTCAAGGCGATCTGGGATCCGGCGGGGCTGTTGAACCCGGGCATCGTGGTTCGTCCACACCCTGTGGACGGCAATCTGCGGTTCGCCGGGATGCGCACGCCCGTATCGGTCGAGTTCGGCTACCCGGCCGACGGCGGCGACTTCGCGGCGGCCGTACGGCGCTGCGTCGGGGTGGGCAAATGCCGCGAGTCGGCCGACACCTCCTCGGGCGGCGTGATGTGCCCGTCGTACCGGGTCACCGGCGAGGAGGCGCACTCCACGCGCGGGCGGGCCCGGCTGCTGCACGAGATGCTGATCGGCGAGGTGATCACCGACGGGTGGCGCTCCACCGAGGTCCGCGACGCGCTCGACCTGTGCCTGTCCTGCAAGGGCTGCCGCAGCGACTGTCCGGTGGACGTGGACATGGCCACCTACAAGGCCGAGTTCCTGCACCACCACTACCGGGGCCGGTTGCGGCCGGCGGCGCACTACGCGCTGGGCAATCTGCCGCTGCTGGCGCGCGCGATGGGGTCGGTGCCGGGCCTGGCGGGCCTGGCCAACGCGGCGGCCGGGGTGCCGGCGCTGCGGCGTGCGGCGCTCGGCCTGGCCGGACTCGACCGGACCCGGGAGATCCCCCCGTTCGCGCCCGAGCCGTTCACCCGGTGGTGGCGCGATCGGCCGCGCGTGAGCGGGAGTTCGCGCCGCCGGGTGGTCCTGTGGCCGGACACCTTCGGCAACCGGTTCCGACCCGAGGTCGGGCGCGCGGCGGTCGAGGTGCTGGAGGCGGCCGGACTGGAGGTGGTGGTGCCGCCGGGGTCGGTGTGCTGCGGCCTGACCTGGGTTTCGACCGGGCAACTGGACATCGCGCGACGGGTGATGGCCCGTACGGTGCGCACCCTGCGGCCGGCGATCGAGGCCGGGCTGCCGATCGTCGGTCTGGAACCGTCCTGCGCGGCGGCGCTGCGCACCGACGTACCCGAGTTGCTCGGCCGGTCGGCGGACGGCCTGGCCGACTCGGTCAAGACCTTCGCGCAGACGCTGGAGGAGTACGCGCCGCACTGGGCGCCGCCGGTGCTCGATCGTGAGGTGACCGGCCAACTGCACTGCCACCAGCACGCGGTGCTGGGCGACGCGGCCGACCGGCGGTTGCGCGCCCGAGCCGGGTTGACCGGCGAACTCGCGGGCGGTTGTTGCGGGTTGGCGGGCAACTTCGGCTACGAGGCGGCGCACGCCGAGGTGTCGCGGGCGGTCGCGGCGGACCGGCTGCTGCCGGCGCTCGCGGCCGCGGGACCGGACGCGGTGACCCTGGCCGACGGGTTCAGTTGCCGCACCCAGATCACCCACGTGAGCGACCGCCGCCCGATGCACCTGGCCGAACTCCTGGCCGCCGCACTGCCGTCGGCCCCGGACCCGGACCCGGTGGTGCGGCCGTGACGGTCACCCGTGTGCGCGGCGCGGGGAATAGCCGGCGGGCGATCGCGACTTGGCACCGGACATGACCGACACAGCGTTCAACCCGCGCACGCTCCTCGCCGAAAGCCGCCTGGGGGTCCTCGCCACGATCAAATCGGACGGCCGCCCCCAGCTCTCCCCGGTAATGCCGTTCTACGACGGGGAGGCCGGTGTCCTCTACGTCTCGATGACCGAGGGCCGTGCCAAGACGGCGAACCTGCGCCGCGACCCGCGAGCGGCCCTGGAGGTCACCAGCCCCGACGGTCGCTCCTGGGCCACGGCCGAGGGCACGGTGACCCTCGTCGGACCGGGCACCGACCCCGAGGGCCCGGAGGTCGAGGCGCTCGTGGACTACTACCGCCGTGCCGCCGGGGAGCACCCGGACTGGGCCGAATACCGCGCGGTGATGGTCGCCGACCGCCGGGTGCTGATGACGATGGCCGTCGACCACGTCTACGGCGCCGACATCGGCTGAATCCGGACGGTCCGGGCCACCGCGCGATCCCACGCTCGCGGTGGCCCCGGTACCCCGTGCTCCGGACCGCGGGTTCTAGACCAGGTTTCCCGGGTCGGTGTTGGCGCCGCACAGTATGACGGCGACCTTTTCGCCCTCGGCCGGGGTGTACGCGCCGGTGGAGAGGGCGGCGAGGGCCGTGGCGGCGGCGTGTTCGACGACGATGCGGAAGTTGTCCCACAGGGCCTGGCGGGACTCGACGATGGCCTTGTCGGAGACCAGGACCGAGAACGCGCCGGTGCGCTGAGCCGTGGCCAGCGCCGTGGCGGAGACCCGGCGCGCGCCCAGGGAGTCGGCGGCGATCGAGTCGGTCGGCACGTCCACGACCTCGCCCGCCTCCAGCGCGGCGTTCAGCGCCCGACAGTTCTCCGGTTCGACCGCGACGGTGCGGATCCCGTGTTCCTCGGCGGCGGTCGCCACGCCCGCGAACAGACCGCCGCCGCCGACCGAGACGATGACCGTGTCCAGCGTGCCGGGCAGGCTCGCGACCATCTCCGGCACCAGCGTCCCCGCGCCCGCCGCGATCAGCGGGTTGTCGTACGCGTGCGACAACAGCGCGCCGGTGTCCTCGGCGAACCGTCGCGACGCCTCCAGCGCGTCGGCGTACTCCCGGCCCACGAGCAGCACGTCCGCGCCGTACGTGCGCAACCGCTCGACCTTGATCCGCGGCGCCGTCTCCGGCAGGAACACCGTCGAGCGCACCCCGGCGCTGCGCGCCGCCCACGCGCACGCGAGGCCCGCGTTGCCGCCGGAGGCGATCACCACGCCGGCCTCGGGCATGGTGCCCGCCTCGATGTGCGCGGTGGTGAAGTTCGCGGCGCCGCGCGCCTTGAACGACCCGGTGTGCTGGATGTACTCCAACGCGAGCCACACGTGCGGCGACGGATGGATCGGCATCATGGTGACCGGCTGGGTCTGGCCCACGATGCGGTCGGCGGCGTTCCTGATGTCGCCGTAGGTCAGTTCGGGCGTGGCGGTATCCATGACGCACGACCCTATGCGCCGGCCGGCCGCCGCGGACCTCGGTCGGTGTGCCGACGAGCGGTCGCCCGGCACACGGGTGATGTGCGGGACATCTCGATCACTTACGTGGACATCCGGGTTAGGCAAGCCTTACCTTCGGATCATGACGTTGGTCGATCTTCGGGAGTCCGGGCCCTGCCCCGCGTTGACGGAGACCTTTCGCGGGCTCGGCGCGGCGTGTCCGCTGATCACGGTCGAGGCGGGGCATCCGCGGGCGGGTCTGCTGTGCGTGGCGCGCGTGGCCGAGGACCCCGAGGTGCTCGAGGGTGTGCTGACCGCCGAGCGGCAGCGGATCACCGCGTCCGTGGCCGCCGAGCCGCGCGCGGACGCGATCGCGATGTGGGCCCTGCACGGCTACGCCTGGTACGCGTGCCTGATGTTCGCCGGGCCGTGGTTCCTCAGCCGCCGGGTCCCGTTGGTGGACCTGGACGACGTATGGCTCGACCTCTCGCCGGAACGGTCGAGCAAGTGCCTCACCGTCACCTCGAACGCCTTCGCGTGCCTGCCCGACGACCCGGACGCGGGCGCTCCCGGCGCGCGGGTGGTGGCCGACGAGGCCGCCCTGCGCGCGGTGCTGCTGCGCGCGGTGTCCGAGCACCTGGAGCCGCTGCTCACCGCGTTCCGGCCGCACCTGCGGCGCGGCGAGCGGGTGGTGTGGGGGATGGTGGCGGACGAGGTGGTGAGCGCGGTCTGGTACCTGGGCCGCTCGCTGGGCGCGGACGAGGGCGAGCGCGCGGTCCGCGAACTCGGCGAACTCTTTCCCGGCGACACCGGCCGGTTCAAGCGCGACGCCGGATTCCGTACCCTCCGGGGCACCGAGGGCCGCACCCACTGCCACCGCACCCAGAGCGTGTGCTGCCTCTGGTACACGCTGGAGCCCGACGCGCTGTGCGGCACCTGCCCCCGCGCCGACGACGAGCGCCAGGTGGCCATCCTGGAAGGTCGCGTCTGACCGGGATCCCGTGGCGCGCGACCGGACCCGGGGCCGGGCCGGGCATGACGGAACCCCGCACCCTGACGGGTGGCGGGGCTCCGGGTGAGCGTCGAGCGCGTCGAACGCTCAGTGCTTCAGGTTGCGGACCGTGTCGTCGTAGCCCGGGACCTCGGTGATCGGGCGGGTGCCCGGGCCGACGTACAGGGCGGCCGGACGCACCAGACGCGACGTGCGCTTGTGCTCCAGGATGTGCGCGCTCCACCCGGCGGTCCGGGCGCAGGTGAACATCGAGGTGAACATGTGGGCCGGCACCTGGGCGAAGTCCAGCATCACCGCGGCCCAGAACTCCACGTTGGTGGCCAGGATGCGGTCGGGGCGCCGAGCCTGGAGCTCCTCCAACGCCGCCTTCTCCAGTGCCGCGGCCACCTCGTAGCGAGGCGCCCCCAACTCCTTGGCCGTCCGTCGCAGCACACGTGCGCGAGGGTCCTCGGCGCGGTACACGCGGTGGCCGAAACCCATCAGGCGCTCGCCCCGGTCGAGGACGCCCTTGACGTACGCCGTGGCGTCGCCGGTGCGCTCGATCTCCTCGATCATGTGCAGCACGCGCGAGGGCGCACCACCGTGCAGCGGGCCGGACATCGCGCCGACCGCGCCGGACAGACACGCCGCGACGTCGGCACCGGTGCCGGCGATCACCCGCGCGGTGAACGTCGAGGCGTTCATGCCGTGCTCGGCCGCCGACGTCCAATAGGCGTCGACCGCCTTGACGTGCTGCGGATCCGGCTCGCCGCGCCAGCGGATCATGAAGCGCTCGACGATGGTCTGCGCCTTGTCGATCTCGCTCTGCGGGACCATCGGCTTCTCCAAGCCGCGGGCCGACTGGGCGACATACGACAGCGCCATCACGGCGGCCCGGGCGAGGTCGTCCCGCGCCTGGGTGTCGTCGATGTCGTGCAGCGGTTTCAGACCCCACACCGGGGCGAGCATGGCCAGCGCGCTCTGCACGTCCACGCGGACATCGCCCGAATGGATCGGGATCGGAAACGGTTCGGCCGGTGGCAGGCCGGGGTTGAACGCCCCATCCACCAGCAGGCCCCAGACATTGCCGAACGAGACGTGGCCGACGAGATCCTCGATGTCCACACCTCGGTACCGGAGCGCGCCACCCTCCTTGTCGGGTTCGGCGATCTCCGTCTCGAACGCTATGACTCCTTCGAGCCCGGGTACGAACTCGGACATCAGGCGGCTCCTCATGCGATCTCGACTGACTTGTGGCCGGGTCCTTCATACCCCGCACTACCACACCGTGTCTTCCCCCGAAAAGGCCGGGGCGCATGGTGCCGATCAAGCTCCGCACCTGGGATCCGCCGGTGATTCGGGGAGGTGTTCCGCTCGGTCCGGGCGAGGCTCGGGATGGTGCCTCGCTTGAAGGTATGGGCCGATCGAAGTCCGTCGGTCAGGATATCTCTTGATATCGAGACGACCTACGCCGGAACGCACCCGGGCGAGTGAGGTCCGGCACAAATCGGCCCGGGTCGGTCACCCGATGGTCACTCGTCGGGGGTGATCGTGCCGGGGGCGGGCGACTGGTGGTACTCGTTGTCCGTGGAGTTCACCGAGCTTGCCGCGATGCGCCGGCAGTACCGAGGCGAAGGCATCGACGTCGGCGCCTTGCCGCCGACCCCCTTCCCGCTGTTCACCGCCTGGCTGGCCGAGGTGGCGGCGGCCGAACTGCCCGAGCCCAACGCGATGGTCGTGGCCACCGCGACGCCGGACGGACAGCCCAGCACCCGCACCGTCCTGCTCAAGGAGTTCGACGAACGGGGCTTCGTCTTCTATACGAACTACGGCTCGCGCAAGGGCGCCGAACTGGCCGCGAACCCGGCGGTGAGCCTGCTCTTCCCGTGGCACGCGCTCGCGCGTCAGGTAGTGGTGACCGGTTCGGCCGAACGGGTGTCGCGCGAGACCACCGCCGAGTACTTCCGCTCCCGGCCGCGCGGCTCGCGGATCGGTGCCTGGGCGAGCGAGCAGTCCGCCGCGGTCTCCGGGCGCGAGCAGTTGGAGAAGCGGTACGCCGAGGCCGAGGCCGGATTCGCGGCCATCGACGACATCCCGGTGCCGGAGTTCTGGGGCGGCTTTCGGGTCCGGCCGGACGCGGTGGAGTTCTGGCAGGGGCGCGAGAACCGGATGCACGACCGACTGCTGTACCTGCGCGAGGGCGACGAGGGGTCGAGGTGGCGGGTCGAGCGACTGAGCCCGTGAACCGGAATGGGTCGCGGGCCCCCGGTCGTCGGGTCGGACGAGTTTCGGCGCGACCGGGTTCGCCGCCGGGTCGGTCATCGGGTCCGTGAACGACAGCGACCCGCAGGTCGCTTCTCCGTCCACCTCGGTGAGGTGGAACGAAGGCCGGGGGACGATCCCGGCGACCTGCGGGTCGGGTGTCTGCCTGGTGTTGCCGGCCGCCTGCCTGCGTCCGTCGCGGTGCACTCACGACGGGGCCTGCCGAGCCGGTAAACCGGAGTGGCGGCTAGCGGGCAGCCACCTCACGCGTCCGAATGCTATGCAACTTCAGACCACCTCCTCTCCCGTGTGCCAGTGAGGTTAGATCCGCTCGTGGGCGGGTGCAACGCATTTTCGGGGTGCCCGATCCCACATCGAAATCAGGAATAGATGCAGGGGGCATTGGGATTGGATGAGGCGGGTGCCCCCTGCCTCGAAACGCTTCGCCAAAGCCGTCCTGGCGGACGTGACCCCGCTGCGCGAGTTCCCCGACTTCCGTCGCCTGTGGTTCGGGCACTCGGTGTCCTCGCTGGGCCAGCAGATGACCGCCGTCGCGGTGGCGATCCAGGTGTACGACCTGACCGGGTCCAATTTCGCGGTCGGGGTGGTGGGGCTGTGCTCGGTGCTTCCGCTGATCGTGTTCGGGCTGCTCGGCGGCGCGATCGCGGACAGCCTGGACCGCCGACTGGTCGGCCTGGTGACCGCGAGCGGACTCGCCGCGGTGTCGATCGTGTTGGCCGGGCAGGCGTTCCTCGACCTCGCACAGGTGTGGCTGCTGTACGTGGCGGTCGCGGTGCAGTCGGCGTTCTTCGCGGTGAACAACCCCGCGCGCACCTCGATGCTCCCCAAACTGTTGCCGCCGGCGCGGCTGCCCGCGGCCAACGCGCTGAACTCGATAGCGATGGCCCTCGCGATGACGGTCGGGCCGATGCTGGGCGGCCTGGTGATCGGCCTGTGGAGCTTCCAGGCCGCCTACCTGATCGACGCGATCGCCTTCTCCGCGGCGCTGTACGCGATGTGGCGGCTGCCGTCGATGCCGCCGACCCGGGCCGAGGACGGGCGCAAGCGGGCCTCGGTGCTGGAGGGGCTGCGCTTTCTGCGCGGCAGGCCCAACGTCCGGATGACGTTCCTGACCGACATCGTCGCGATGGTGTTCGGCATGCCCCGCGCGCTGTTCCCGGCGATGGCGGCGACGCTGTACGGCGGCGGGGCGACCACGGTCGGCCTGCTGGTCGCGGCGCCGGCGGTCGGCGCGCTCGCGGGCGGATTGTTCTCCGGTTGGCTGGGCCGCGTGCGGCGGCAGGGGCGCGCGGTGGTGCTCGCGGTGATCGCGTGGGGCTCGTGCATCACCGTGTTCGGGCTGGGCGGTCCGCTGTGGCTGGGACTGATCCTGCTCGCCCTGGCGGGCTGCGCGGACACCATCAGCATGGTGTTCCGGAACACCATCATGCAGGTGGCGACGCCGGACGCGATGCGTGGGCGACTGGCCGGCGTGTTCATCGTGGTGGTCGCCGGCGGGCCACGGCTGGGCGACTTCGAGGCCGGGTCGGTGGCGTCGCTGACCACCGAGCGCATCTCGGTGGTCAGCGGCGGCCTGGCCTGCGTGGTCCTGGTGATCGCGCTGTCGCTGCGGTGGCGCGGCTTCTGGCGCTACGACGCGCGTGATCCGCAACCGTAGGGCGTGTCGCACGGGTGCGCGCCTGCGCCGGCCGGTGCGGCGGGCGTCAGGTGCGCGGCGCGATCCACACCTGTTCGGCGTGCGCGGCCACCCGGCCCTCGGCGTCGTAGAGCGTCGTCGCGGTGCGCACCTTGCGGCCCTCGCGGCCGAGTCGGCGGCCGAGCACGACGCACGGTTCGTCGGGATAGGGCAGTGCGTACACGTACGCGGTCATCCGGCCCAGCAGGAGCGCGGTGTCGGCGTCCATCCCGGTCCAGCCGCCGGGGCAGTCGAGCGCGGCCCAGACGAACTCGGGCCCGATCTGCTCGGTACCGGGCGCCACCAGCGAGGTGTGCGGGGTCCACACGCACGCGTTGGTGTCCGGACGGTCGGCGAGCAGGCCGGGGAACAACCGCAGGCCGTCACCCTCGGCGCGCCCGGTGCCGCACACGAAGCATTCGGTGTAGGGGTTCCACGCCGCGAAGCCGGGGAAGGCCCGGCTCGCCTCGCGGGCCTCGGCCGGAGTGGCCGCGTCGATCGGCGTGGGCAGCGGCAGCGCGGCGTCGACCGGGATCGCCTCCGCGATCGGCCCGTCCTCCCGACCCAGGGTCAGCCCGCCGGTAGCGGCGTCGCGGGTGACCGGCAGCGGCCGATCCAGCGGCATCGCGCGGCGCAGCGTCACGGTCACCCCGGAGGCCGTCCCGCCGCTCGCTCGCGCGGCCAGCAGCCCGGCCAGGTAGCCGCCGTTGCCCATGCCCGGCGGCCCGTTGAAGCGGGCCGGGACCACGATCGCGGCCGAGCGCCGGTCGGGCACCTCGACCGGCTCGGCCGCCGGCGGCGGAGCGGTGGGAGACCGTCGGTCCGGGGTCTGCCGGTCCGGCGCCCGCCGATCGGGAGACTGGGACCGTGCGTTGGGATGCACTGCCGGGTTCACCTCAGGTAGAAGATCCGGTCCGCGTGTTCGGCCAGCAACCGCTCGTTCCACGCGGCTCCGCCCTCGACGTTCGCGGACATGAACACCGGGGGTTCGACCCCCCGGGAAACCAGGTGGCCGATCACGCCGACCATGAGTGTCTGCAGCACCGCCGAGCACACCACGCCCGAGGTCGGGCCGATCCGCTGCGGTACGCCGTCCACCTCCAGCGCGGCGTCGCCGGGCGCGATGGCGGTGTCCAGGACGATGTCGCAGTTGTCGAGGACTCGCGTACCCGACGGATGCCTGGGCGACTCGGCCCTGCTGGCCACGATCGAGGTGACGCCGATCACGAGCACGCCGCGCTCGCGCGCCTGACGGGCCAGCTCCACGGGCAGCCCGTTGCGTCCGGACAACGAGATCACCACGAGCGCGTCGCCCTTGCGCAGGCCCGCGCCGTCCAGGACCGGGCCGGCCAGTTCGGCGAGCTTCTCCACCGCGGTGCTGACCGTGATCGGGCGCACGGTGAGTTCGTTGCCTGGGGCGATCAGCGGGTTGGCCAGGATCAGGCCGCCCGCGCGGTAGATCACGTCCTGCGCGGCGAGCGCGGAGTGGCCGCCGCCGAACACGAACAGCCGGCCACCGGCCGCCAACGCCTCGGCGATCCGGTCCGCGGCACGGTCGACGGTGGGCAGCTCTTCGTCCCGCAGTCGCTCCAGCAGCGCGATCGCCGCGTCGAGGTAGCGCGCACCCAGCTCGACCATCCCCGGTCCTCCCGTTCGTTTCGGTGTGTTCCGAGCTTCGTATACGGATCCGCCGTGCGTACGCGGATCCGGCACCTTACCGCCGGATCGCCTGGTAGCGGTCGAGCGCGACGCGTCTTTCCTCGGCGTGCTCGACGACCGGGTCGGGATAGCCCTCGACGCCGATCCGCCACGGCTCGTGCACCGCCTTGCCCGCGATGCCGCGCAACTCGGGGACGTAGCGCCGGACGTAGTCCCCGTCGGGGTCGAACCTTCGGCCCTGGGTGATCGGATTGAAGACCCGAAACCACGGCGACGCGTCCGTGCCGCAGCCCGCGGTCCACTGCCAGCCGTGGCTGTTGGAGGCGAGGTCGCCGTCCACGAGGTGCCGCATGAAGTGCGCCGCGCCGCGCGTCCACTCCTGGTGCAGGTCCTTGACCAGGAAGGACGCGACCACCATGCGCACCCGGTTGTGCATCCAGCCCTCGGCGAGCAGTTGCCGCATCCCCGCGTCCACGAACGGGAAGCCGGTCCGGCCCGCGCGCCACGCGTCGAACAGCGCGTCGGCGTCCGGGCCGCTGTCGTAGCGCATGTCGGCCATGTCCCGGTTCAGGTACTCGCGGGCGGTCTCCGGCTGGTGCCACAACACGTCGGCGTAGAACTCGCGCCAGGCCAGTTCGCTGCGGAAGGTCTCGTCGACCCGGCCGGCGAGCAGTGTGCGCGGGTGGATCTCGCCGAATTTCAGGTGCACCGACAGCCGTGAGGTGCCGTTCAGGTCGGCCCGGTCGCGCAGTTCGCGGTAGCGGTCCAGGCCGTGCGCGCGGAACTCGTCCCAGGTCTCGCGCGCGACCCGCTCGCCCGCCTCGGGCAGGCGTACCCCGGCGGGCGCGGGGGCGGCCGGGTAGTCGACCGAGTCGGCCCACGCCCACGTGAGATCGGTCGGTCGCGGCAGCGGGGCGCGCCGGTCGTGCTCGAGCCACGCGCGCAGGAACGGCGTGAACACCCGGTAGGGCGACCCGTCGGCCTTGCGCACCCGCCCCGGGGCCACCGCGTACGGCGATCCGGTGGCCCGCAGCGGCACTTCGAGGGCCGCCGCGACGGCCGCGTCGCGGGTGCGTCCGTAGGGCCCGAAGTCGGCGCTGACGTGCACCTCGGCGGCGCCGACCGCGCGCACGAGCGCGGGTAGCTCGCGGGTCGGGTCGCCCGCGCGGATCACCAGACGCCCGCCGAGCTCGCGCAGGTCCGCGTCCAGGGCGCGCAGCGAGCGGATCAGGTGTGCCCGGCGGGCGGGCCCGGAGGCGTCCCACAGGACCGGGTCCAGGACGAACAGCGGCAACACTCGGGCGGGCTCGCCGTCCCCGGTGCCGGGAAAGCCGGTTCCGGCCGCGGCGTGCAGTGCCGGATGATCGGTCAGCCGGAGATCACGACGGAACCAGAGGACATGTACACGATCGGGGGATCCGGACGGACCCGAGGTCTTCCGGGATGGCAATGGCATACCGGAACGTTATGACCGTACGCACCCCACAGCGTGGGCCCACGCGGGCGGCAGACACGTACGGATGACGCGGCGGCACGCGCGGGACGGCGCGGACGGGGAAAGCCGCGGGGGCTCGATCGGCCGGACGTCCGCGTCGGCGGTCCAGGTGCGTCAGAATTGGACGGCAGGACCACCAAGAACGGAGCCGCTGGTCGTGAGTGGACTCATCGACACCACGGAGATGTACCTCCGGACGATTTTCGAGCTGGAGGAGGAGGGCGTGGTCCCGCTGCGGGCGCGGATCGCGGAGCGGCTGGAGCAGAGCGGGCCGACCGTGAGCCAGACCGTGGCACGGATGGAGCGGGACGGGTTGTTGACGGTCGAAGGTGACCGTCACCTGGAACTGACGCCCGAAGGGCGGGGAATCGCGACGCGGGTCATGCGCAAGCACCGGCTCGCCGAGTGCCTGCTCGTGGACGTCATCGGATTGCCCTGGGAACAGGTGCACGCCGAGGCGTGCCGTTGGGAGCACGTGATCAGTGAGCAGGTGGAACGTCGCCTGCTCGAACTGCTGCGCTATCCCAAGGAATCGCCGTACGGCAACCCGATCCCGGGCCTGGAGGAGCTGGACCAGGAGCTGCACGCCGACTCCTTCAAGGAAGGCGGGCTGGTCACGCTGCTCGAGTCGGCGGGGCCGGAAGGCAAGAACGTCGTGGTGCGGCGGCTCGGTGAGCCGCTGCAGACCGACGCCCAACTGATGTACACGTTGCGCCGAGCCGGGATTCGTCCCGGGGCGGTCGTGAGTGTGCACGAGTCCGCGGGTGGCGTGATGGCGGGCAGCGGCGGCGAAGCCGCGGAGCTGTCGCCGGAGGTCGCGTCGCACGTGTTTGTGGCCGCGCGGTAGTTGCGCGTAAGCGCGCGGGTCGATGGGCCCTCGTATCCGAGATGGTTCGGGTGCGAGGGCCCTTGCGTTGCGTCTTGGGCGGGTTGGGGGTTTTGTGCCCACCCGCCCATTCGCGCCTTCGGGTGGGATGGCTGCGGATCCACCGCGATGGGGCGGCGTGCTGGGGCCCCGCGGCCACTGGGCAGGTTGTTCGCTACCTGGCCTCGACCAGTGCTCGGCCGCAGGCGTAGGCGATGGGGCTCACCAGTTCGCGGGCTTCGGGGAGCCAGCGGTTGAGTTCGGTGGGTTCGCGGGCCCACGAGGCGCTGCCGGAGCTGCCCATCCGGGACGGCGGGGCGACCACCCAGTCGCCCTCGCCCTTGGGGATCAGGTCGATCGCGCTGGTGCCCCAGCCGATGCGGCGCAACATCTCGCCCATCTTGTCCCGGGCGCCGGGGAGTACGAAAAACTGGAGCCGCCGGGTCGGGGTCGCGATCACCGGGCCGAGCGGCAGCCCCATGCGCTCCAGCCGGGCCAGCGCGAGGCAGCCGGCCTGTTCCGGGACGTCGATCACGTCGAAGCCGCGACCGGTGGGCAGCAGGATCGCCGCGTCCGGGTGCTCGCTCCACCAGCGCCGCACCAGCGCCGGCGAGCTGGCCGCCTGGACCGCCCAGTCGCGCAGGATGGGGTGCGCGCCCGGGGTGGCGCATCCGGGATGGCCGCAGCTGCAACGACGCCCCGCACTGTTCTCGATCACCGAGGCGCCGGGAACCACGTCCCAGTGCCGGTCCCCGGCGTAACGGACTGCGGTCTCTACAAGCGTGTCGCGGGCGAGCTGCCGGGCCCCCAGGGTGTCTTCCACGTGCTGCACAACTGTGGGACCACGGGATGGTTACGGCCGGCCGCCGCCGCACTCGCGGCCACCCGTGCGGCGGACCCCGAACGGCGCGGGGTCGCGCGCCGGAGCGCCGCACTTCGGGAGGGCGAAACCGGATGATCAGGGGCGACGGGATCACCGGTGGCCATCCGGCGCAAGGGGGGCGCATGGGTGCAGACCCGGGGGCGCAATGAAGGGTGCCCTATCCGCTGCTCTATACGGGTCACTACGCTCCGTACGCGGATGACATTTCATACGACCGGCGGGCAAGATCGGCAATTCCGGCCGGCCCGGATCTCGGCAGATGGATGACGTCCGCTGGACACGCATCACGGACTCATCAGGCATCAGGGCGAGGACACGACAGGGCCGGAGGATCCCCGTCGCGCCGATCCCGCATGCCACAAGCCCGCACCGACGGGTCGGGGAGGGAACGCCGATGGCCGCGCGAACGCAGGCGAGCAGGCAGCCCAACGAAAGGTTGACGGCACTGATCCAGGAGGCCGGCTGCTCGAATGCCGGGCTCGCCCGCCGGGTCAACATGTGCGGTGCCGAGCACGGCATGGACCTGCGCTACGACAAGACCTCGGTGGCCCGCTGGCTGCGCGGTCAGCAGCCGCGCGGCGCGGTGCCCAACCTGATCGCCGAGGCGATCGGCCGCAAGCTCGGCCGGCCGGTCACCGTCGAGGAGATCGGCATGGCCGACGGTCGCAGCCTGGCGACCAACGTCGGCCTCCAGTTCGCCGCCACACCGGCGGCCACCGTCGAGGTGGTCACCGAGTTGTGGCGCAGCGACGTCAACCGGCGCGACTTCCTGCTCAACTCCTCGGTCGCGGTGGCCGCGCTGGTCGCGCCCAGCCGGGACTGGTTGATCACCGAGCCGGACGCGCAGGTGGCTCGGATCGGCGGGCCGCGCGTGGGCGCCTCCGACATCGAGGCGGTGTGCGCGACCACGGACATGTTGTCCGCGCTGGACCACCGGTTCGGCGCCGGCCACATCCGCCCGGTCGTCGTGCACTATCTGGGCAGCGTGGTCACCCAGCTGCTCAACGGGACCTATTCCGACGAGACGGGTCGCGCGCTGTTCGCGGCCGTGGCCCGACTCACCGAGCTGGCCGGTTACATGGCCGTGGACACCGGCCAGCCGGGTCTCGCCCAGCGCTACTACATCCAGGCCCTGCGGCTGACCCAGGCCGCGGGCGACCGCGCCTACGGCGGATACGTGCTCGCCGCCGGGATGAGCCACCTCGCGGGCAGCCTGGGCAACCCGCGCGAGATCACCCAGCTCGCGCGCGCCGCGCAGGAGGGCGCCAAGCAGGAGGCCACGCCCACCACCCAGGCGATGTTCCACGCCGCCGAGGCACGCGGGCACGCGCTGCTCGGCGACGCGCGCGCGTGCGAGGCGTCGTTGTCCCGGGCCCAGTCCGCGATGGACGTCGCGACGCCGGACGAGGATCCGCAGTGGATAGGGCACTTCTCCCAGGCGTACCTCGCCGACGAATTCGCGCACTGCTACCGCGACCTGGACCGGCCCCGACAGGCCGAGGCGGCGGCCCGCGCGGCCCTGGACGGGCACGCCGACACGCGGGTCCGGCGGCGGGCCGTGGACACCCTGCTGCTGGCCACCGCGCACCTGCAACAGAACCGGCTCGACGAGGCGTGCTCGGTCGGCGCACAGGCGCTGGACCTGGTGGGCCGGCTGCACTCGGCGCGCGGCCTCGAATACCTCAAGGACTTCCAGCGCCGACTGGAGCCGTATCGCGACGAGCACGTGGTCCGCGAATTCGCCGAGGCCGTGCACGCCGTCCCGGTCTGAGCCGCGCGTGGGCCGCCGACCTGCGCGAAGACGTGTTTCCTCGGCCGATTTCGGCCGGTGGAGTCGGTGCGCCCGGGGGCGCGCCGCTGTTCGCCACTCGAACGTCTGAGTTACCGTCGGGCGGAACGCGGTCCCGGCCGCCGGGCGAACCGGCGGTCGCGCGGCCGCCGGGCGCGACGGCTCGAGGCGACGAACGGGTGGATGGCATGGGATCCGGTGGAGCGGACGGCGGCGGGGGCGAACGGGGCGGGGGCGGCGAGCAGCCGCCGGGGCCGTCACCGTTCGGTCCGCTCGAACTCCCGCGCGACGAAACCGAGGTGCTGCCGAGGTTCGAGGACTACGCGGACCAGGGGCCGCCGCAGGGGTACGGCGCGCCACAACAGCCCTACGGCGCGGCGCAGCCGTACGGCGGCGGGCCCTACCCGCCGAACGAGCCGTACCGGACGAACCCGCCCTACCCGCAGGCGTCGGGAGGCCCGGCCGACCAACCCGGAGCGACCCGGCTCGCGCCGCTCCCCGGGCACGCGCCGCCCGCCGCGCCGGGGCACGTACCGCCGCGCCCCGTGCACGCGCCCCCGGGGGCGCCCGGCGCGTCGGCCGGTCCGGCGGTCGGGCCGGACCTGTTCCGCCCCGACCCGGCGCCCGCCGGCGGACCGGCCGACGCCACCCAGGTGTTCCCGGCCGGATTGTTCCGGGACGACGTCGGCGCCTCGCCGGCCGGACCGGGACCTGCGGGCACCTCCGGACAACCGCTGCCGCCGGCCTACTCGGCGCAGCCGGCGCCTCCCGCCTACACGGCGCGGCCCCCGGCCCCCGGCCCGGTGGGGCCGCCCGCGGCCGCCGGATACGCCGCGCAGCAGCCCTACTCCCCGCAGTACGCGCCGCCGGGCGCCCCGCCGCACGGGCCCGGGCCGGGCGGTCACGGCGACTCCGGCTCCGGGCGGCCCAGGACCCCGCTGATCGCGGCCGGCGTCGGTGCGCTCGTCGTGGTCGCCGCGATCGGCGTGTTCGCCAGCGGCGCGTTCGGCGACGACGACAAGAGCGACAGCGCGGACAAGGGCACCGCGGCCGGCTCGTCCGCGAAGCCGGACCCGTCGGGCTCCGGAGCGCCCGGGACCACCGCACCGCCGGCCAAGGCCGACGAGGCCGGCGCCCAGGCGTCCGCCGTGGATCGGCTCCTCCAGGCCGGCGCCGGGTCCCGCCAGGTGGTGTCCCAGGCCGTGCAGCGGATCCAGAAGTGCGACGACCCCGCGGCCGGCGCGCAATCCCTGAACGAGGCGGCCCGACAGCGCGACCAGCAACTCGCCGGCCTGGCCAAGTTGTCCACCGACAAGCTCACCGGCGGCGCCCAGTTGGTCGCGGGCCTGCGCGACGCGTGGACCGCCTCCGCCGAGTCGGACCGCGAACTCGCGGCCTGGGGAACCGAGATGGCCCAGGGCGGCTGCAAGGGCAAGCGCGCCGAGAACACCGACCACAAGCGCGCCGCCGACCGCGCGAGCGGGCGGGCCACCACCGCGAAGAACAAGGTGGTCGGGCTGTGGAACCCGATCGCCACCGAGCACAACCTCAAGAAGCGCACCGCCGGCGAGTTCTGAGCCCCGGACCCGCCCCGGTCCGGCCGGCCGGCGAGCTCGGGGCAGGCGGGCCCGCTCCGGACCCGTCGGGCGGCGAACTCCGAGCCCCCGGACTCGCCTCGGACCCCGTCGGGCGGCGGGTTCGAAGCCGGTGGACCCGCTCCCGCTTCCGTCGGGCGGCGAGCCGAAGCCGGCGGACCCGCCCCGCTCCCGCCGGCTTTCGACGCACGCGCTAACTCCCGCGTGACCGTCCGGCAACAGAGCCGTAACACACGTCGGCGAGTCTCACCCCATGGAGACTGGCACGGGGGACGAGCCGCTGATCGGGTTCACCATCGGCGTCACCGCGGCCCGGCGTCGCGAGGAACTCGTCGCCCTGCTCCAGGGCTTGGGCGCCAAGGTGGTCGACGCGCCCACCGTGCGGATCGTGCCGCCGGCCGAGGACACGATCCTGCGCCGGGCCACCGAGCAGGCGTTGGACCGTCGCCTCGACTATGTGGTGGCCACCACCGGCGTGGGCTGGCGCGGCTGGTTCGCCGCCGCCGACGGCTGGGGGCGCGGCGCCCGGCTGACCGCCGCGTGCCGGGCCGCCGTGGTGGTCAGCCGGGGGCCGAAAGCGGGGACCGCGGTGCGCGCGTGCGGCCTGCGCGAGGTGTACTCGCCCGGTTCGGACGCCGGCGACGAGGTGTTGGCCTGGCTGCTCGCGCGCGACCTGCGCGGGCGGCGGATCGCGGTCCAGCAACACGGCGCGCCGCTGGAGGGCTTCGCCGACGCGCTGCGCGAGCGCGGCGCGGACGTGCTGGAGATCCCGGTGTATCGCTGGGGACCGCCGGACGACCCGACCGCGGTGCGCCGCCTGGTCGAGCAGACCGCGCGCCGGGAGATCCACGCGCTCACCTTCACCAGCGCGCCCGCGATCGGCGCTTTCCTGGACACCGCCGACGAACACGGCCGCCGGGCCGACGTGTTGGCCGCGTTGCGGGCCGACGTGCTGCCGGTGTGCATCGGCCCGGTGTGCGCGCGGCCGCTGGCCGAGCAGGGCATCGAGTCGGTGTGGCCCGAGCGCGGTCGGCTCGGCTCGCTGGTGCGCACGATCACCGAGACGTTGCCCGCCCGGGCCCGCCGCGAACTGGACACCGGCACCGAACGCCTGGTCCTGCAGGGCAACGCGCTGTTGGTCGACGGTCGGACCATCTGGCTGCCCCCGGTGCCGGGCGCGGTGCTGCGCGCGCTCGCCGAGAAGCCGGGCTGGGTACTCAGCCGGGCCGAGTTGTTGCGCCGGGTGTGGGCCGACACGCGCACCGACGAACACGCGGTGGAGGCGGCGGTCGCCCGACTGCGCGCCGCGCTGGGCCCGTACGCGAGCCTGGTCCGCACGGTCACCAAGCGCGGCTACCGCCTGGCCGTCGACCCCTGACGCGGGTTCTCCGGGCCCGCCGAGCCCGAAGTCCCGGGCCAGGATCGGGGCACCGGCAAAGCGGTATATTTCCAGTGCCCGCCACCCCCCGCCTGGTAGGAGCCGAGGGCCAACCCGCACCATGGGCGGGTGACAGGGGGTGAACACGAACCTTGATACGCATACGGAAGCGCACACGATTGTCGACGGTCGTGCTGCTCGCCACGACCATGGCCGGCGCCGCCGCGTGCTCCGGATCGCCCGACACCGGCCGGGTCGCCGGCACGGTCGCCACCACGGGGCCCAGTTCGGCGCGCCTGACCTCGGACGGCCCCAAGCCCGCCGCGGACCGGCCGAGCGGCTCGGTGCCGCCGGTGGTCCCGCCCGCCGCCGCCGGCGATACTCCCGAATCGGGTGCCTACGGGACCGAGCTGCTGACCCACCTGCGCACGACCCCGCACGGGAGCCACGTGAGCAAGGTCCGGGTGGCCAGCTCGTACAAGGTCTACAAGGTCACGCTCGAAACGGACCTGGTTCGCGGCAACGGTTCGGACACGCAGGCCGAGGAGATCGTCCGCGACCGTGCGGGCAAGCTGCTCACCGAGACCGCCCAGTGGGCGGAGGACCATCCGGCGTTGTGGGTCGGCGGGATCGAGATCCTCGACTCGGACCGCGACGCGATCGACTTCCGGCTCGGCGCCGAGCGGGACGACCGCAAGCCGGCCGCGGACGACTACGGGTCCGCGATGCTGGCCGCGCTGCACACCACCCCGGAGGGCACGCGTCTGCAGCAGGTGCGGCTGACGCTGGACCACAAGGGCAAGTACGAGGTCGCGATCGACACCGACCTGTCCTCGCACCTGCCGGGGGACTACTCGACCGAGGCCGCGCAGACCTTCAACACCGCGGCCCGGATCCTGCTCGTGGCGCAGAACTGGATCCGCGACCACCCGGGCTTCGACGTGGCCGCGCTGCGCGTGTACGACGTCGAGCGCGGGCTGATCACCATCAAGATCGTCGACTGAGCGAGCCGACCGGCCGACCGACCCGCGACCGGACCGCCCGGTTGTCGGGATCGGTCCGGTCTGCGGCATGATCGGTGGAAATTCGAGGTGATCGAAAGCATCCCGTCCTGAACCGATCGGGAACGGAACGGGATCGGATCGGCCAAACCGAAGCGGGGACAGGGGAGGAGGCGCCACGATGACACGTATGCGCCAGAGCACCGTTCCGTGGTGGCGTTGGCGGGCCCAGGTCCGTTCCGCGCTGCACATGTTCGGCGACCCGACGTTCCAGCGCGAGTCCTGGCTGGCCGGCCGCCCGGAGTACGGCTCGATTACCGACGCCGTCTATCGCCTGGTCGGCGACTCGTGGCTGGACCGCTGGTCCGCGACCACCTACATCGGATGCCTGGTCGTCGACGCGGACGAGGCCGCGCTGGTGGACGCCGCGGTGGTGGAGATCCTCGCCGTCCTGCACGACATCGGCGAGGACGCGCCCGCGCCCGCCTACCTCACCCACTCGCGCTGGCCGCAGGTCGTCGCCACCTCGCGGGCCGCGCACGTCGCGCTGGCGAAGACGGACGAGGACGACCCGGAGGCGCCCCCCGACTCGCTCGACGTGCTCCGCATCCGCACCGGCGGGCGCTGAGCCCGCGCGGGACGTGGGATCCTGTACGACCGGCCGGGTCGCCCGGCCGGTGGGGTCCCGTCCGGGATCGGGCCGCGCGGACAGCAGCGGATCGGGCACCCGGAAGGCCGAAACCAATGCCGCAGATGGAGAAGAAGGGCACGTCCATGACCGAGCAGACCCAGCCTGTCGACGGCAGTGGTGACGTGTCGACCGGCGGCCAGTACGTGCTGACGCTGTCCTGCCCGGACAAGCGCGGCATCGTGCACGCGGTCGCCAGTTTCCTGATGATGACCGGCTGCAACATCGTGGACAGCCAGCAGTTCGGCGACCGGGACACCGGTCTGTTCTTCATGCGCGTGCACTTCACCGCCGAGCAGGGCGTCGAGTTGGACGCGCTGCGGGCCGGCTTCACCGCGGTCGGCGCGTCCTTCCACATGGACTGGCAGATCCACGACGGGGACGCGCGGATGCGCGTGTTCGTGATGGTCAGCAAGTTCGGCCACTGCCTGAACGACCTGCTCTTCCGCAGCAGCATCGGCGCGCTGCCGATCGAGATCGTGGGTGTGGTGTCCAACCACCGCGACTTCGAGGAACTCTCCCGCTCCTACGGTGTGCCGTTCCACCACATCCCGGTCACCCGGGAGACCAAGCCGGAGGCCGAGGCGCGGCTGCTCGCGCTGGTGCGCGAGAACGACGTGGAACTGGTGGTGCTGGCCCGATACATGCAGGTGCTGTCGAACGACCTGTGCAAGCAGCTCGAGGGTCGGGCGATCAACATCCACCACTCGTTCCTGCCGAGCTTCAAGGGCGCCAAGCCCTACCACCAGGCGCACGCGCGCGGGGTCAAGCTGATCGGCGCGACCGCCCACTACGTCACGGGCGACCTGGACGAGGGCCCGATCATCGAGCAGGAGGTCGAGCGGGTGGACCACGCGGTCACCCCCGCCGGCCTGGTCGCGGTCGGTCGCGACGTCGAGTGCCAGGCGCTCTCGCGCGCGGTCAAGTGGCACTCCGAGCGACGGGTGCTGCTCAACGGGACTCGCACGGTCGTCTTCACCTGAGGGCCCTGAGGCCCTGAGGGACTGAGCGATCCGAGCCATTCGAGCTATCCGACGGCCCCGCGTGCCCTGAGCGATCCGGGGAGCCTGGGGAACCCGAGCGATCCGGGCAGCCCGAGCGCCCCGGGCGAACGGTCGACTCGGCTCACCTGACGCTGAGCACGAACGCCGCCGAGCCCACCGCGGCGGCGGCGACGCCGGCGATCCACCCGGCCCGGGCGGCTCGGGGAAATTCGGTGCGCTCCCGGGGGCCGTCGCCGTCGAAGTCGCGGACCACGGGTCGCACCCGGGGCCGATGGCGGTCGCGCCCGAACACGACACAGGCTACGGCGGTGATCCACGCGGCTACCCCGACGACGAACATGCCTCGGGAATGTACGCCCGACCCGGTTGGCTGTCACAGCGGCGCGCGGGTGTGCGCGCGGGGCGCGCGCGTACATCGCCTCCGCCCCGGCCGG
This sequence comes from Embleya sp. NPDC127516, assembly GCF_044765325.1. NCBI lineage: Bacteria > Bacillati > Actinomycetota > Actinomycetes > Kitasatosporales > Streptomycetaceae > Embleya > Embleya sp. NPDC127516. The sequence goes on from NZ_JBIWJT010000010.1 coordinate 50,619, forward strand.
AAAATCCTTTGCGGGGTGGGCCGTTGCCGTGGCTTGATGGAGGTCGAGCCACGACAGGTCCTCCGTGTGTCCTGTCCTCGTAGGGAGAGGAGCGAGCCGGTGCGGTTCCGTGACAACGGCCGATGCCCCGTCCAAGGCGCCTCGGCCCGCCGCGTGTAACCCCTGCTTCGCTCCCGCTCCGCGGGTCCCGCAGTCGCCAACCCTGCGGCGCCCGCCACCGGCTGCCCCGTGCCGCACCCGGACTCACTCCCCGGAGTGCGCCGGGGCAGCCCACCAAGACTTCGAGCCGCCGCGCTCATGTTCAGCCATACCCATTCAGGAGAATGATCCAGATATGTCGTACACCGAGGTCCCGGGTGCCCGGGTACCGATTCGCATGTGGACCGACCCGGCCGCGGTCGAGGGCCAGGCCATGCAGCAGCTCCGCAACATCACCACGCTCCCGTGGCTGCACGGCCTCGCCGTGATGCCCGACGTGCACTACGGCCGCGGCGCCACGGTCGGCTCGGTGATCGCCATGCGCGACGCCGTCTGCCCGGCGGCGGTGGGCGTGGACATCGGCTGTGGGATGAGCGCGGTGAAGACCTCGCTCACCGCGGCCGACCTGCCCGACGACCTGTCCCGGGTGCGCTCGAAGATCGAGCAGGCGATCCCGGTCGGGATGGGCATGCACGGCGAGGCGGTCGACCCGAGCACGCTGTACGGGCTCGGCTCGGCGGGCTGGGCCGACTTCTGGGCGCGCTTCGACGACGTCGCGGACGCGGTGAAGTTCCGCCGGGACCGGGCGGCGCGGCAGATGGGCTCGCTCGGGGGCGGCAATCATTTTGTGGAACTTTGTGTAGATATGTCCGATTCGGTATGGCTCATGCTGCACTCGGGCTCGCGCAACATCGGCAAGGAGCTGGCGGACCACCACATGTCGGTGGCTCGGTCGCTGCCGCACAACCAGGGCATCGTCGACCGCGACCTCGCGGTGTTCGTCAGCGACACCCCGCAGATGGCGGCGTACCGCTCCGACCTGTACTGGGCGCAGGAGTACGCGGCGAAGAACCGGGCGATCATGATGGCGCTGTTCCAGGAAGTGATCCGGCGCGAGTTCCGTAAGGCCCGGGTGGGCTTCGAGGAGCCGATCAGCTGCCACCACAACTACGTCTCGGAGGAGACCTACGACGGTGTGGACCTGCTCGTGACCCGCAAGGGCGCGATCCGGGCCGGCGCCGGCGACCTGGGCATCATCCCGGGCTCGATGGGGACGCGGTCCTACATCGTCCGGGGCCTGGGCAACGAGGCCGCGTACAACTCCGCGTCGCACGGAGCCGGCCGCAAGATGAGTCGGAACGCCGCCAAGAAGCGGTTCACGGTCGAGGACTTGGCCAAGCAGACCGAGGGCGTCGAGTGCCGCAAGGACTCGGGCGTCGTGGACGAGATCCCCGGTGCGTACAAGAAGATCGAGCAGGTCATGCGTCAGCAGCAGGACCTGGTCGAGGTGGTCGCCGAGCTGCGCCAGGTGGTCTGCGTGAAGGGCTGACCGCCCGGCGACGGAAACGGCCGAAGTCCCGCCTCCGCGAGCAACTGCTCGCCGGGGGCGGGACTTCGGTGTTCCGGGGGAGGGGCTGTCGGTCGGTCAGGGGGTGCGGGTGGTCCGGGCGAGGAGGTGGACGGCTCGGGTGAGGGCGGCCAGGGCGGCGGTGGCGGCGAGGGTGCGGGCTATGTTCCAGGCGATCCAGGCGTTCTCGACGTCGTCGCGGAGCTTTTCGGGATCGGCGATCCGGGCCGGGTCGCCGGCGTCCTTGATCTTGTTGTTCAGCGGGATGTTGCCGCCGATGGTGATCAGCATGCCGACGAAGGCGAGGACGACGCCGGCGATGATCCAGCGGTTCGCCGCGGTGAGGCCGAGCTTGCGGGCTCGGACGATCGTGATCACGCCGAGGATCGGGGCGCCGAAGAAGCAGGCGAAGAAGACCGGGTTCTCGATCCGCTTGTTGACCTGCTGGAGGACGTCGACGAAGGTGCGGGCGTCGACCCGGCCCAGGCCCGGCATGATCGCGACGGCGAAGCAGAAGTAGACACCGGCGACCAGGCCCGTGGTGACCAGGGTTGCGCCGAGGAGGATGGCGGCGGTGCGGGTCGCGGGAGTGGTTTCGGGTGGAGTGAGCTGCCGAATCATGCCGGGGTCCCCGTTGTCGACTGGTTGGTGATCGTGTCGCCGGTGCTGTGGTGCTGTGGTGCTGTGGTGCTGTGGTGCTGTGGTGCTGTGGTGTTCGGTGTTTTCGGAGCCGGGGTCAGCGGGTGAGGGCGATGACGAGGAAGGCGGCCGCCGCGATGCCGGAGAGTGCGCGCAGGTGGTTCGCCCGCGTCCAGTCGGCGAGGTAGCCGGCCCACAGCCGCTCCTCCGCCGCGGAGTTCGGCTCGACGGCGGCGAGCGCGTTGTTGCGGGGCACGTGGTACCCGGCGGTGAGCACGATCGCGCCGACCAGGTAGAGCGCGGCGCCGACGAGCAGATAAACCGCGTACGCCTCGCCCCACGAGACGATCGCCGCGATGCCCAGGCCCACGCACAGCAGTGCGGTGCCGAACAGGCCGGCCATGAAGGGGGCGGTCACGGCCGTGACGTTGATCGATCGCATGGCCGCGGCCCCCTGAGCCGCCGGGAGCCGGCCGAGGCCCGCCATGACGAAGGAGGAGAAGCCGAAGAAGACTCCGCCCATGCTCGCGCAGCCCAGGGCCGCGACGAGCGTCAGGATGAACAGGGGGCCGCTCATGGTCACACCTTCCAGACACCGCGGGCGGCGGCGTCACGTGCGTAGTCGGAGAAGTCGCGGGGTGCCCGGCCGAGCGCCCGCCGCACACCGTCGGAGACGTGTGCGTTGCGCCCGTCGAGAACCTCGCCGAACAGGAAGGACAGCAGGTCGATGACCTCCGCCGGTACCTGGTGCTCGACCAGGACCGCCGAGTATGCCTCCAACGGGACCTGCGTGAACGTGATTTCCCGGCCGGACGCGCGGGCGATCTCGGCGACCGCGTCGGCGAAGGTCAGCAGCCTGGGGCCGGTCACCTCGTACACCTGGCCGGTGTGCCCGTCCTCGGTGAGCGCGGCCACCGCGACGTCGGCGATGTCGTCCACGTCGATGAACGGCTCGCCCACGTCGCCGACCGGCAGCGCCACGTCACCGCTCATGATCGGGCCGAAGAACTCGCCCTCGTCGAAGTTCTGCGCGAAGAAACTCGCTCGCACGACGGTCCAGTGGGCGCCGGAGGCGCGCACCCGGGCCTCGGCGTCCTGCGCCTCGGGCTCGCCCCGACCGGACAGCAGGACCAGGTGCCGGACGCCGCTCTCGACCGCGAGCTCGGCGAACGCGCCGACCGTGTCCGCGCCGCCCGGGGCGGCGATGTCGGGCTGGAAGGAGACGTACACGCTGTCGATGTCGCGCAGGGCCGGGGCCCAGGTGGTGCGGTCCTCCCAGTCGAAGGGGATGGGCGCCGAGCGGGAGCCGAGCCGGACCGAGCGGCCGAGCGCGGTGAGCTTCCCGGCGATCCGGCGGCCGGTCCTGCCGGTCCCGCCCAGGACCAGCGTGGTGGTGTCGGTGGTGTTCGCGGTGTGCTGCTCGTTCGTCGTCATGGCTTTATTCAATGCCCTGGCGATGAGAGTGAACATCGCTGAAGCGCCCAATTACATGTTTGATCGTCTAAGATTTCGGCATGGACGCTCTCGCGAGTCTGCTCAACGGACCTCGGGCGCAAGGCGCCTTCCTGCTGCGTTCGATGCTGAGTCCGCCGTGGTCCATGCGGATCCACGACGAGGCGCCGCTGACCATCGTGGCGATGGTGCGCGGGCACGCGTGGATCGCGCTGGACCGGGGGGACGCGGTACGGCTGAGCGCCGGCGACGTGGCCATCGTGCGCGGCCCCGACCACTACCGGATCTCCGACGAGCCGGGTTCGCAGCCGCAGATCATCATCCATCCGGGCCAGCGCTGCTCGACCCCGGACGGGCGGGACCTGGCCAAGGAGATGGCCCTGGGCGTGCGTTCGTGGGGAAACAGCGCGGACGCCGAGACGATCATGCTGACCGGGACCTATCAGATGGCCGGCGAGGTCAGCCGTTCGCTGCTCGAATCGTTGCCCACGCTCGCGGTGATCCGAGCGGACGAGACGGACTCCCCGGTGATCCCGCTGCTCGCCGACGAGATCGTCAAGGACGGGCCGGGTCAGGACGCGGTCCTGGACCGGCTGTTGGACCTGTTGCTGATCTCCATGCTGCGCACGTGGTTCGCCCGCTCGGGCGCGGACGCGCCGGGCTGGTACCGCGGTTACCGCGATCCGGTGATCGGGCACGTGCTGAGCCTGATCTACAACAACCCCGAGCAACCGTGGACGGTCGCGTCGCTGGCCGCCGAGGCGGGAGTGTCCAGGGCCTCGTTGGCGCGCCGGTTCGTCGAGCTGATCGGCGAGCCGCCGATGACCTTCCTCACCGGCTGGCGCCTCGCGCTGGCCGCGGACCTGTTGTGCGAGCCGACGGCGACGGTCGGCGGGGTCGCCGAGAAGGTGGGCTACGGCGACGCGTTCGCGCTCAGCACGGCGTTCAAGCGGGTCCGGGGGCTGAGCCCGCGCGAGCACCGCACCCGAGCGCTGCGGCGCGAGGGCGTGGGCATCGACGGTTCGCGGCACCTGATTCCCGACCGGGGCTGACCCGAGCCGCCCGACCCGGACCGCCCGCCCGAACCGCGCGCGTCGGTCGGCCCGGTCAGCCCGATCGCCCCGCCGGTCCGCCGGTCGATGGCGGGGGCACCGGGGGCACCGGGGGCTGCGGGGTCGCGCCGGCGGAAGGCGCGGCGGCGAACCGCAGTCGGAACAGCGCGCCGCCGCCGGGCGAGGACTCGGCCGTGAGCGTGGCGCCGTGTGCCCTGGCGATCTGCCGGGCCATCGCCAAGCCGAGCCCCGAACCGGGCAGCGCTCGCGCGGCGGAGGCTCGATAGAAGCGGTCGAACACGTACGGCAGGTCCTCGGGCGCGATGCCGGGACCGTGGTCGCGCACGGTGAGTTCGAGGTCGGTGCCGAGCACCACCTCGACCGGGCCGCCGGCCGGGCTGAACTTGGCCGCGTTGTCGAGCAGGTTCGACACCAGTCGGGCCAGCCGGGCGGGTACGCCCGGCACCGTGCGTTCGCCCGCGAGGTCGACGAACTCGAAGGCCACCGCCGGCCAATGGCGCCGGGCCGCCCGCACGCAGTGGCCGACCAGCGTGCTCGGCCGGACCTGCTCGACCAGCGGCTGCGGCTCCTCGTCCCGGGCCAGTTCGATCAGGTCGTTCACCAGGCCGGTCACCTCGCGCAGTTGGCGCTGCAGCCCGGCGCTCGCGCGTTCGCGCTGATCCGTCGTCAGCCGGTCGGCCCGGCCCAGTAGTTCCGCGTTCGTGCGGAGCGCGGTCAGTGGGGTGCGCAGCTCGTGCGAGGCGTCCGCGACCAGCCGGCGCTGCGCGGTCACCGACTGCTCCAACTCGCCGAGCATCGCGTTGAAACTCCCCGCCAGGCTGGTGAGTTCGTCCTCTCGTCGGCCCGACGGCACATCGATGCGCAGGCTCGCGTCCCGGGTCGCCGCGATCCGCTTCGCGGTAGCGGTCAGCCGGGCCACCGGGGCCAGGCCGGTGCGGGCCACCGCGTAGCCCAGCCCGGCCGCGAGCAGCACGCCCGCCGCCGCGACCGCCGCCATCAACTCGCCCGCCTGCCGGACGCCCTTGTCCACCCCGTCCGAGCGCAGCGCCACCTGGATCGCCGTGCCCGGACCACCCTGGGTGGTCAGCATCCGGGCCGGCCGGCCGCCGACGGTGACCTTGGTGTAGAACGCCCGGCGTTCGCGCGCCGCCACCTCGCGCGTGGCGGACCCCACCGGCAGCAGATACGGCGCGGACGGGTCGGCCCCGGGATCGGCCGGCACGATCTGGGCGCACGGCGGGGCGGCCAGGTAGGCGCATTCGCCCTGGAGCACTCCCGGCGGGTCGGCGCGGTGCTGGAGTCGAACCTGCGTGGCCTGCTGGGTCAGGTTCAGCTCGAGCTGATGGACCAGCTCGTAGCGGATGATCGTGTACGCCGCCGCGCACACCCCGAGCGCGACCAGGGCCACCGCGCCGGTGCAGGCGAGGGTGAGACGGGTGCGCAGCGGCCGACGCCTGCGCCACCGCGCGTGCGCCCTCACCCGCGGTCCGAGTCGCGGTCCAGCCGGTAGCCCACCCCGTGCACGGTGTGCACCAGGCGCGGTTCGCCGCCCGCGTCGAGCTTGCGGCGCAGGTAGCCGATGTACACCGCGAGCGAGTTGGAGTCGGGACCGAAGTCCGCGCCCCACACCCGGTCCATGATCACCTCGCGGGGCAACACCTGGCCCCGGTGCCGGAGCAGCAGTTCGAGCAGGGCGAACTCGGTTCGGGAGAACTCCAGCGGCCGGCCGCCCCGGTTGCCGGTGCGGGTGAGCGGGTCCACGGTCAGGTCGCCGTAGGTGTAGGCGCGCTCCTCGGCCGGTTCGGGGGCGGCCCGGCGCAGCAGCGCGCGCAGGCGGGCGGTCAACTCGTCCAGCGCGAACGGCTTGACCAGGTAGTCGTCCGCGCCCGCGTCCAGCCCGTCCACCCGGTCGCTGACCGAGTCGCGCGCGGTCAGCACCAGGATCGGGGTGCGGTCGCCGAGGGCGCGCAGGCGGCGGCACACCGCGAGGCCGTCCAGGACCGGCATCAGGATGTCGAGCACGATCGCGTCCGGTTGCCACCCGGCCACCTCGCTCAGTGCCGCCGGGCCGTCGGCGGCGCCGCGTACGTGGTACCCCTCGATCGCGAGGCCGTCCTCGACGGCGGCGCGTACTTCCGGGTCGTCGTCCACGACCAGCACCCTCGGTCCGTTGCCCATGGGGCCAAGGCTCTCAAAAGGGACGCTTAGAACTCTCTTATCCCGGGCCGTGAGGCTTCGGTGTCATGCGCTCAGGACATGCGGAACACCTCGACGAAGGCCCCGGCGACCGGCCGCTCTCGGTGCTGATCGGGGCCGGCGGCACCGGCGGCCACATCTACCCCGGGCTGGCGCTCGCGGACGCTTTGCGGCGCGCCGATCCGAGAGCGGTGATCTCGTTCGTGGGCACCGATCGCGGTCTGGAGACCCGATTGATCCCGGCGGCGGGCTACCGGCTGCACACCGTGGACATGATTCCCTTCGACGCGGCGCTGGGGCTGCGCCGCTACCTGCTGCCCGCGGCGCTGCTGCGCTCCGGGCTGCGCTGCCGGGAGATCCTGCGTGCCCAGGGCGCGCAGGTCGCCGTGGGGATGGGCGGCTATCCCAGCGCGCCGGCGATCGTCGGCGCACGGCTCGCGGGTCTGCCGAGCGTGGTGCACGAGTCCAACGCGGTACCGGGTCGGGCCAACCGGTTCGCGGCCCGGCTGACCCCGAACGTCGCGCTCGCCTTCGACCGCACCCGCGAGCACCTGCCCGCGGGCCTGGCCGCCGAGACGGTCGGCATGCCGTTGATCGGAGAGTTGGCCGGGCTGGACCGGCCCGCGCTGCGCCCCGAGGCGCGGGCCCGGCTCGGGGTGCCGCGCGGTGCCCGCCTGGTCCTGTTCAACGGTGGCAGCCTGGGCGCCGCACGACTGACCGAGGCCGCGGTCGCGCTGGCCGAGCGCTGGCGCGAGCGCGCCGACGTGCGACTGCTGATCAAGACCGGCCCGGCCGCGTTCGAGGTGGTCCGGGCCGCGGTGGCGGGCAGCCCGGTGGCCGAGGCGGTCGCCTACCTGGACCGGATGGACCTCGCGTACGCCGCCGCCGACCTGGTGGTCTGCCGAGCGGGCTCGGCCACCGTCGCGGAACTGGCCACGATCGGCGTGCCCGCCGTGCTCGTGCCCTACCCGTACGCGCCGCACGACCACCAGACGCACAACGCCCGCGTGTTGTGCGACGCCGGCGCCGGGTTGCTCGTGCCGGACGCCGCGTGCACCGGCGAGCACCTGGCCGCCGTACTCGAACCGCTGCTCGCCGATCCGTTGCGGTTGGCCGCGATGGCCCGCGCGAGCGGGTCGGAAACCCACGCGCACGCCGCCGACCGACTGGCCGCCGCGGTGCTGCGCACGATCGGCCGGCCCGCGGCGCCGGCCCCGCACCGCACCGACGAATCCCGGAGGATCGCATGACCACCAGCCTCGACCCGAACACCCCGACCCCGGCCCCGACCGACTGGACCGGCCGCACCGTGCTGGTCACCGGCGCCGAGGGCTTCATCGGCAGCACGCTCGTCGACCTGCTGGTCGAACGCGGGGCCCGGGTGCGCGCGTTCGTGCACTACAAGCCGTACGCCGAACGCGGCCACCTCGCCGGCCACCTGGCCGACGGGCGGGTGGAGATGCTCGCGGGCGACGTCCGCGACGCGCATCGCGTGCTGGACGCCGTCGCGGGCTGCGACACGGTGTTCCACCTGGCCGCGCTGATCGGCATCCCGTACAGCTACCAGGCACCCGAGGCGTACGTGCAGACCAACGTGGTCGGCACGCAGAACGTCGCCGCGGCCTGTGTGCGGCAGGGCGCCCGGCTCGTGCACACCTCCACGAGCGAGGTGTACGGCACCGCGCTGGTCGCGCCGATCGCCGAGACCCACCCGCTCCAGCCGCAGTCGCCGTACTCCGCGTCGAAGATCGGCGCGGACATGATGGCGCTGTCCTACCGGCACGCGTTCGAGCTGCCGGTGTCGGTGGTGCGGCCGTTCAACACCTACGGTCCGCGTCAGTCGGCCCGCGCGGTGATCCCGACGATCCTGGCCCAACTGCACGCGGGCAGCCGCGAGGTGCGGCTCGGCTCGCTCACCCCGACCCGGGACTTCACCTACGCGAGCGACACCGCCGAGGGGTTCCTGGCGGTGGCGCTGGCCGACGCCACCCTGGGCGAGGTGATCAACCTGGGCACCGGCACCGAGGTCTCGATCGGTGAACTCGCCCGGGCGCTGATCCTCGCCTCCGGCCGGGACGCCGAGGTCGTGGTCGACCCCACGCGCCTGCGCCCGACCGGCAGCGAGGTCGAACGGCTGCTCTCGGACAACACCAAGGCCCGCGAACTCGCCGGCTGGAAGCCCCGCGTCGACCTGGCCGAGGGCCTGCGCCGCACCTCGGCCTGGATCCGCGACAACCCCCGGGCCTTCGCCCCGAACCGCTACCAGGTCTGATCCATCGGCGGCGGCCGGGTGCTCGGCGGCAGGTGGGAGGGGGCCGCGGCGGGCCGAAGCGGGGACGTTCTAGGGTCGGACGGGAGTGTCGGCGGCGAAGGAGACGTGGTGTACGACCCGAGCGAGCAGTCCACCTCCGGTGAAGTGGTCCGGGAGATCGATCCGGATCTCGATCATGCCTACGACGCCCGAGGGACGGTCGGGGTCGAGGGGTTCGCGCGGTTGATGGCGCGGTACCGGGCCGAGTCGGATCTGGCGGTGGACGGACTCATCGGCACCGCCGGGGTGCGCTACGACCCGGAGAGCGCCGAGGTGTTGGACGTGTGGGGCGCCGCCGCCGGCGGTGCGCCGCGACCGGTCCTGCTGTTCGTGCACGGCGGCTACTGGCGGGCACTGTCCCGCCTGGACTCGGCGTTCATGGCGCGGATGCTGGACGCGCAAGGGATCGCGACCGTCGTCGTCGACTACACGCTCGCCCCGGAGGCGACGCTGGAGGAGATCGTCCGCCAGGTGCGCGCCGCCGTCGCCTGGATCCACCACCACGGTGGCGAGTACGGCCTGGACCCGGCCCGGCTGGTCGTGGCGGGCAGCTCGGCGGGTGGGCACCTGGCCGCGACCACGCTGGTCGAGGGGTGGCAGGCCGGGTACGACCTGCCCGCCGACGCGATCAAGGGCGCCGTGCTCTTCAGCGGCCTGTACGACCTGCGCCCGCTGTTGGCCACGGCGGCCAACGGTTGGCTGCACCTGGACGAGTCGCGCGCCGAGGCGCTCAGCCCCGCGCTGCTCCCGCTGCGTACCGATCTGCCGGTCACGGTGATCGCGGCCGAGGGCGAGGCGGCCGGCTTCCACACGCAGACCCGCGACTTCCGGGAGCGGATCACGCCCGGCGCCGAGCCCGTGGTGATTCCCGACCGCAACCACTTCGACGTGATCCTGGACCTCGCCGATCCCGAGTCCACGGTGTCCCGCGCACTGGTGGACGTCTTCCGCCGGGTGGACCCCCGCCGGGCCTGATCGCATGAACGCACCGAACCGAACGGCAAGCGCGTGACACCTCGCATCACGGTCGCCCAGACCCGGCGACTGCTACGGACCCGGCCCCACCCGGACGACGCGGCGGCGGCGTCCTTGGCCACGCTCACGCCCGCGCCCGCAGCCGCGTCCGCGGTCACGCCCACGGACACGCGCCGGTTCCGGTCCGGGTGCGCGGCCCGCTCGGCGAAGACCGTGTGGGCGACGGCGATGCCGTAGCGCGAGACCGTTGTTTTCGAAGGGAAACGTGATTTGCGCGACCCTTGATCGGACGTGTCGGTTGGCATCGATATCTTGCTCGCGTGTCGGAACACAGGGGGGACCGGGACGCAGGCGACGGCCGCGACCGGACGGATGGTCAGTCGGGTGACGCGTCGGGTGGGGCCGCCGCGAACGACCCGTTCGAGGGGTATGTCTTCGACGAGAATTTCGTCAAGGGCGCGACCCGGGTCGAGGGGTCCGCGCGAGCGCGGATGCTCGCTCGCAAGTGGGCGGAGGAGCCGCCGGAGCATGTGCCCTGGCGGGCCGACGGGCCCGAACGGCGCGGTGGGCGGCGCCCGCTCCGCACGATCCTGGTGCTCGCCGCGGTGCTCGCCGTGGTGGCCTTCGCCGCCGCCCCGGACCGGGTGTACGGCTGGTTCAGCGGATCCAACACGGCCACCGCGGACGACCCGATGGTGCAACCGCCGGTCACCGGCATCGCCACCTCCGTGCCGTCGACGGCGGCGGATCGGCGGAACGCGGACCCGAATCGGCCGACCAGGACGAACCCGTTCGCGGGCTCGCCGGCGGTGAACTACGCCGACAACGAGGCGGGGTTGACCCTGCCGGAGGTCAAGTCCGTACCGGGGTACTCGGCGGCCGAGGTCACCGAGGCGCTGGAGGTGACCCGTCGGCTGCTGATCGCGGGCAATCTGGACCGCGAGGTGCTCGCGGGCGGCCGACCGACCACCTTTCTCGGCCTGCTGGATCCGACTGACGGGGCCGCCGCGCGGATCGAGAACGCGGTGATCGCGAATCGATCGGACGGCGACAACGCGCGGTCGTGGTTGACCAGATTCGATCCCAAGGATGTCGAGCTGGTCGGCCGGGTGGTCAAGGTGAACGGCGTCATGACCTACGACACCGATCGCGAGGGCACCCTGACGGTGCACGCCGACTTCTCGTTCGTCTACCCGGTGGCCAAGGCGGGCAGCGGTTCGGGCGCGAGTGTCACCCGCTCGGTGGTCCGCCGGATGATGGAGACGAAGGTCTACCGGGCTCCGTATCAGGCCACCGTACGCGGCCGGGTCGCCTTGGGGAACGTCGACGCCGACATCGCGAACAGCTCGTGCACCCGCCTGGACGGCTTCGTGCGCCCGGAGTTCGAAGACGACCTCCGGGGTCCGAGCCACGCCCCGGCGACGATCGACCCGTACGACCGCAGCAAGCCGATCGACGCCGACACCGATCCGGGCGCGTGCCCCGCCGTGTCGCGGGTCTGAGGCGTTGCCCCGCCCCGGCCTCCGGGACCGCGGCCGGGCGAACGTCGTTCGGCAGTGCCCTGGCGAACGACCTTCGGCAGGGCCCTAGAACAGCCCTTCCTGTACCGACCCGTCCGGCGCCATCCCGGTGTCCAGCGGCTTGACCGTGACGCCCGAGGTGCGACCGCGATCCGGGGTGAGCCGCCAGCCGGTGAGCAGGCGCAGGTCCACGAACAGTGGGCCGGTGTCCGTGGTGACCAGCGCGTCGTGACCCGCGACGCAGGTGAACTCGCCGTGCAGCACCGCGTCCTGGCTGAGCGCGGCGACCTGGTCCCGGGTCGGCGGCGGCGGGTCGGTCAGGCCGTAGAACCTGGTCAGGTCCTGGATGTCGCACCCGGCCGGGGTCAGGGTGTCCGGCAGCAGCGGGGTCAACCGCGCGTGCGCCTCGGCGAGTTCGGCCGGCGGACCGGGGGTGCGGGTGCGCCACCAGGCCGCCGCCTTGGCCCGGTGCGGTATACGTTCGCGGACCGTGCCGGTGGCCGAGCACTTGCGCTCGGTGCTGCGGATCGGCACCAGCGGGCCGTGCGCGAGCCAGGTGAACATCGGCGCGCCCTGGTCGGCGAGCCGGGCCGCGCGGCGTTCGGTGGCGGTGAGGCCGACCTTGACCAGGCCGGGGCCGAACCACGCGAGGTAGAGCGAGAACGGGCGCGGGTCGTCCATCGCCTGGTCGCGCGCGAGCTTTCGACCCGGATCGGCGAGCGCGCACGCGTCGCACTGCGATCGGGCGGCCGTGGGCGGCAGCGGCGCGAGGGTGGGACACACGACGCGGCGACCGGTCTTGCGCCGGATGCCGACACACGTGCGCGGACCGGAGAGTCGCCAACCGGCGGTGGTCCCGGGGGCGAGCGGGTGCAGCGTCTGCTCGTCGGCCGGGTCGGTCAGCACCAGGTGTGGTCGACCCTCGTTCCAGCGGATTCCGGTCGCGAGCAGTCCGGGGCGCTGGTGGGGGACGGTCATGGGGCCACGATAGGTGAAGCGGGTCGGGCCGCGGGATCCCGCCCGCGGCACAACCGCCTCGCCGTGCCCGCGCCCCCTCGCCGGCGCCCACGCGTGCGCCCTTGCCGCGCCCGCGACTCCGCCGCGCCCGGAAGCCGTCGCGCCCCGGCCGCCCCGACCACCTCAGCCCGACAGCGCCGCCACGGCCGTCGCCTTCGCCCACCGATAGTCCGGTTTCCCGGCCGGCGTGCGCGGCACCTCGGCGACCGTGACCAGGTCGCGCGGGATCTTGTACCGGGCCAGCCGGCCGCGGGCGTGCTCGGCCAGGTCCTCCGTGGTCAGCGTGTGACCCGGGCGCAGCGACACGACCGCGGCCACCCGTTCGCCGAAGCGGGCGTCCGGGACGCCGACCACGACGGTGTCGTAGACCGCCGGATGCGCCTTGAGCACGCCCTCGACCTCCTCGGGGAAGACCTTCTCGCCGCCGGTGTTGATGCACACCGAGCCGCGTCCGAGCAGCGTCACGTCGCCGTCGTCCTCGACCCGGGCGAAGTCGCCGGGGATAACCCAGCGCACGCCGTCGGGGTCGACGTGGAAGGTGTCCGCGGTCTTGACCGGGTCCTTGTAGTAGCCGATCGGGATGTACCCGGTCCGGGCGATCCGGCCGCTCTCGCCCACGCCGACCGGGCGCAGGTCCTCGCCGAGTACCGCGGTCTGGGGCTTGAGCGGGAATCGGCCGCCCGGGGTCTGCGAACTGCCCGCGCCGAACTCCGAGGCGCCGAAGCTGTCGGCGATGTACAGGCCGGGGATCAGCCGGGTGAGCTGGGCCTTGACCGACGGGGACAGCAGCGCGCCGCCGGAGCCGATCACCTTGAGCGTCTCGACCTTGTGGCCGCCGCTCTCCAGCGCGTCCGCGATCGGGCGCGCCATCGCGTCGCCGACCAGCATCATCGTGACGCAGCCCTCGCGTTCGACGGCGCGCAGGATCTCGGCCGGGTCGTAGCGCAGGCCGGTCCACAACACCGCGGTGCCCGCGCTGAGCAGGGTGATCCAGGTGACCCACTGGCCGTTGCCGTGCATCAGGGGTGTGGTCAACATCTGCACGAGCGGAGCGCCCTGGGCCTTGTCGGCGAGCAGCTCGGGGTCGGTGATGGGCTCGCCACCGAAGTTGCCGCCGCCCATCGCCGAGCAGAAGATGTCGTGCGAGCGCCACTCGACACCCTTGGGGAAGCCGGTGGTGCCGCCGGTGTAGACCATGTACCGGTCGTCGGGAGAGCGCTGCTCGAAGTCGCGGGCACCGCTCTCGGCGGCGAGCGCCGCTTCGTAGTCCACGGTGTCGTCGAGCTTCTCGTCGAACTCGTCCGCGAGCACGAACACGTGCGCGAGCGCCGGCGCGTCCGCCCGCACCGCCGCGACATTGGGCAGATAGCCGCGCTCGACGACCAGTGCGGCCAGGTCCGCGTTGTCGACGATGTAGCGCAGTTCCTCCTCCACATAGCGGTAGTTGATGTTGATCGGCACCATCCGCGCCTTGAACGCACCGATCATCGCCTCCAACCACTCGGCCCGGTTGCGCGAGTAGATGCCGATGTGGTCGCCGACCGCCAGCCCTGCCGAGGCGAACGCGTGCGCGACACGGTTGGCCCGTTCGTCCAACTCGCGGTAGGTCAGCCTGACCTCGCCCGCGACCAGCGCGAGCCGGTCCGGACACGCGTCCACCACGACCTCGAACAGGTCCGCCAGGTTGAACACCCGCTGGGTCATTGTCAGTTCCCTTCCGCAACGATGCCGCGCAGACCGTCCGCGCCGAAGACCGGCTCCAGGAAGGCCCGGAAGTCCGGACCCCGACGCAGGTGGTGGCCGCCGTCCACGTTGATGTTCTGGCCGGTGATCCAGGTCGACTCGGGGCCGACCAGGAAGGCCGCGAGCGAGGCGATGTCGTCGGCCTGTCCGACCCGACCCAGCGGGGTGCAGGCCAGGTAGTCCTCCAGCACCGGGCCGCCCCGGGTGACCGCGTCGACCATCTCGGTGGCCACCAGGCCGGGCAGGATGCTGTTCACCCGGACGCCGCTCGCGCCCAGTTCGTCGGCCGCGAGCCGGACCAGGTGGTCGATGCCGGCCTTGCTCACGCCGTACGCGCCGAACCAGCGGTGCGTGGTCGAGGAGGCGATCGAGGAGATCGCCACGAACGAACCGCCGCCGGCCGCCGCCATCAACCGGGCGGTGTGCTTGAGCACGAGCATCGTGCCGGTCAGGTTCAGCTCGACCGTCTCGCGCCACTTGCCGGTGTCGATCGAAGTCAGCGGACCCATGGTGGAGTTGCCGCCCGCCGAGGCGACCACGGCGCGCAGCGACCCGAGTTCGGCCGCGGTCGCCACCGCCGCCTCGACCTGGCCCTCGTCGGTCACATCGGTCACCGCGTACGCGACCCGCACGCCGGCGGCCGCGTCCTTGTCCAGCTCGGCCACCGCGGCCCGCAGTCGATCCTCGCTGCGGCCCGCGATCAGTACGTGCGCGCCGTCGGCGGCGAACCGCCGCGCGCAGCCCAGCCCGATCCCGCTCCCACCTCCGGTCACCAGCGCCACCGTGTCCCGCAGTGGTAGGTCGGCACGTGTCACCGGGCATCTCCTTCGAACGTGGTGGGCACGTACGCCGCACCGTCGGCCGGCCACAGTGGTGCCGGTACCTCGAACCCGATCGGCTCGCCCCAGCCGTTGCGATAGGCCACCTCGTCGGGGGAAGTCCTGGCCGCGACACCCCACTTGCCGGTGGGATAGCCGAACGACACGCAGCAGGCCATGTGCCAGCCCTGGTCGGCCGGCACCCCGAGCACCTCCAGCACCGCGTCCCGGTGCGTGATCCCGAGCACCGCGGTCAGCGCGCTGCCCACGCCCTCGGCGCGCGCGGCCAGCATCGCGCTCCACACCGCCGGGAAGATCGAGCCGCCGGTGGGGTCCTGTCGGACGAAGCCGAACATGAACAGCGGGATCCGCTCGAAGTTGTCCGCGAGCCACTGCGACGAACGCCGCGTGCGGACGAAGGACCGGCTCTCCGCGCTGTCCGGATCCGCCTCGGCGGCGGCCACGCGCGGTGCGTAGATCGTCTTCCACAGGGAGTCCATCGCCTCCCGGTACAGCGGCCCGATCCGGCCCTTGACGCCCGGGTCGTCCACCAGCAGGAAACGCCAGTTCTGGGCGTTTCCACCGCTGGGCGCGCGTACCGCCGCGTCCAGCAGGCGGGCCTGCACCTCGTGCGGAATCGGATCCGGTGCGACCCTGCGCATCGCGCGCGTGGTGTACAGCGCTTCGTGAAGTTCCATGCGGTCCCCTGCCTGATACCTGAACTGATACCTGTTGCCCGTACTGGTGGTGATGCGGCGTCAGACGACCGCGCCGGCCTCGCGCAGGCGCTCGACGTCGGCCGCGGCGACACCCCATGCGGCCAGCGCGGCGTCGGTGTCGCCGCCCGTCGCGGCCGGGCCCGGGTGCACCGGCCGGGCCGGCTCGGCGGCGGGGGTGCGGGAGAAGCGCGGCGCGGGCGCCGGCTCGGGCAGGCCGTCGGCGTGCAGGAAGGTGCCGCGCTCGACGTGGTGGCGATGCGCGGGAGCCTCGGCGGGGGAGAGCACCGGGGCGAAGCAGGTCTCGGTGCCCTCCAGCAGCGTGCACCACGCGTCCCGGGTGCGGCCCGCGAACACCTCGGCGAGGCGGGCCTTCATCGCCGGCCAGTGCGCCGGGTCGTGCTGTGTGGCGAAGTCGGCGAACACCGGGTCCTCGGCCAGGCCGAGTCGGTGGATCAGCTCGGCCCAGAACCTGGGTTCGATCGCGCCGACCGCGACGTACCGTCCGTCCCGCGTCTCGTACACGTCGTAGAACGGTGCGCCGCCGTCGAGCATGTTGGTCCCGCGCGGGCCGAGCATCCCGGCGGCGCCCATGGTGAACCAGGTCGCGCCCAGCGTCGCGGCGCCGTCGATCATCGCGGCGTCCACCACCTGGCCCCGCCCCGAACGGCCCGCCTCCAGCAGCGCGGCGACCAGGCCGAAGGCGAGCAGCAGGCCACCGCCGCCGAAGTCGCCGATCAGGTTGAGCGGAATGCTCGGCGGCTGCCCGGCCCGGCCGATCGGCTCCAGCATCCCGGCCAGCGCGATGTAGTCGATGTCGTGTCCGGCGGCCGGGGCCAGCGGCCCGGTCTGTCCCCAGCCGGTGAGCCGGCCGTACACCAGCCGCGGGTTGCGCTCGGCGACCACGTCCGGGCCCAGGCCCAGGCGTTCCATCACGCCGGGCCGAAACGGCTCGATCAGCGCGTCGGCGTCGGCGAGCAGCCGCAGCGCGAACCCGACCCCGTCCGGGTGCTTGAGGTCGATCGCGATCGAGTGCTTGCCGCGGTTCATCGGATTGCGCGGCGGCTTCGCGTAGCCCTTGCGGGCCTCGTCCGCGCGATCCACGCGCAGCACCTCGGCGCCCAGATCGGCGAGCAGCATCCCGCAGAAGGGACCCGGCCCCAGGCCGACGAACTCCACCACCCGGATGCCCGCGAGCGGTCCTTGTCTGGCTGTCACGGCAGCTCCAGCGTTCGTCGGGGCCAATGGCGTGCGGTCGAGGCAAATACTGAAACACGTTCTCACTAGATCTGACGAGACGTCAGACTAGACTTCCGTCTCATCCGTAGGCAAGATCACCGCGGAACGAGTCGGCGCACCGCCCGCGGTCGCGTCGCCCCGAGCACCCGGCCCGGTACCAAGCCCGCGGTACCAACCCCCGAAGCACGACCCCAGAGGACAGGCTCTCCCGTGGCCGAACCCCGCACCAGCTCGACGATCACTCTCACCAGGTCGCTCACCCGCGACCAACAGGCCCGGCGCGAGCGGTTGGTGCGCGCCGCGTGCGACCTCGCGCTGGAGGGGGGCTATGCGGCCGTGACGATGCACGACGTCGCGGATCGCGCGGGGGTGGCCAGGGCCACCGTGTACCGCTACTTCACCTCGAAGAACCACCTGCTGAGCGAGGTGTCCGCGCTGTGGATCGGCGAACTCGCCGACGAACTCGCCGACCGACCGCTGCCTGCGGACCCGGCCGGCCGGCTGGCCGCGCTGCTGTGCCGGATCGTCGAGATGAGCGCGGAGAACCGGCTGCTGACCGAGGCCGTGGTGCGGGCCGCGACCGCCCCGGATCCGTCCGCCGGTCAATCGCAGGAGACCTTCCACCAGAGCATCCACCGGATCACCGGCCTGGCGTTCGGTGAGCCGGCCGACCCCGAGGACGGCGCCGCGGGGGACCGGCGGCGCGACATCGAGGTGGTGCTCGGCCACGTGCTGCTCTCCGGTCTGGTCAGCCTCACCGCCCGCGGCCGCGCGCTCGACGAGGTGCAGGACCTGATGCGTACCGCCGTCCGACTCTTCGTTCCGCTCGACACGTGATCACCACGGAGGCTTGCCATGACGGCTCCCACGATCCGCGACATCCACCTGCTCGACCGGGACTGGTACGCCGGTGACCCGTTCGCCGACTACGCGTGGCTGCGCGAACACGCGCCGGTGTACTACAGCGAGCGCGCCGGCGTCTGGGGCCTGAGTCGGCACGCCGACCTGGCCTGGGCCGAGCGCAACCCCGAGCTGTTCTCCTCGGCCAAGGGCTCGCGCCCGATCGGCTACCCGCAGCCGTCGATGATCGACTCCGACGACCCGACCCACTACCGCCGCCGCAAGTTGGTCTCCAAGGGCTTCACCCCCCGGCAGATCGCCGCGATGGAGGAGCACGTCCGCGACATCGTGACCTCGCTGATCGACGCGATGATCGCGGCCGGCCCCGGCGCCGACCTGGTCCGGCAGTTCTCCGCGCCACTGCCGATGACACTGATCGGCGAACTGCTCGGGGTCGGCGCCGAGCACCGCGACCAGCTCCAGCACTGGGCCGACGTGATGGTGATGCTCTCCGACGGCGGCGAGCTCAGCCACAAGGCGGGCGAGGCGTTCACCGAATACGTCGCCTACACCACGCAGGTGATCGAGGACCGCCGCAAGACCCCCTCCGACGACCTGATCGGGATCCTGGTCGGCGCCGAGATCGACGGCGAGAAGTTGTCCTTCGACGAGCTGATCGGCGAGTCCCTGCTGCTGCTCGTGGGCGGCAACGAGACCACCCGCAACGTGATCTCCGGCGGCATCGCCGCACTGCTGGCCAACCCCGACCAGCTCGCCCGGCTGCGCGAGGACCCCACGCTGATCCCGTCCGCGGTCGAGGAATCGCTGCGCTGGGTGTCTCCCGTGGTCAACATGGCCCGGCACACGACACGTGACGTGGAACTGCACGGCACGGTGATCCCGGCCGATTCGATCGTGATGATGCTGTACGGGGCCGCCAACCGGGACGCCGAGGTGTTCACCGATCCCGAGCGCTTCGACGCCTTCCGCACGCCGAACCAGCACATCGCGTTCGGCACCGGCCCGCACTTCTGCCTCGGCTCCTCGCTGGCCCGCCTGGAGATCCGGGTCGCCTTCGAGGAACTGCTGCGCCGGCTGCCCGACCTGCGGTTGGCCCCGAACGCCGACCTCGCGCACGGCCCGTCCTCCTTCATCCGCGGTCTGATCGCGCTGCCCGTCGAGTTCTGAGCCGACCGCCGGTCCGGGCCCGGACCCGAGGGAAGCACCTCGGATCCGGCCCGGACCGGCCGTCCGGGACCCCCCAAATGCGGACAGCCGCGTATTCTCTGGCCAACTGCCGGCCGACGAGGGGGATGTCCTGTGAAACCGCTGGAGCCCGAGGATCCGCGGCGGATCGGCGGCTACCGGGTGCTCCGCGTGCTGGGGGCGGGCGGCATGGGTCGGGTCTACCTCGGCCGCAATCGGGGTGGGCGGATCGTCGCGATCAAGGTGGTTCGTGCCGAATGGGCCGACGACCCCGGATTCCGCGAGCGTTTCCGCCGCGAGGTGGACGCGGCGCGGCGGGTCGGCGGCGCGTGGACCGCGCCGGTGCTGGACGCCGACACCGAGGCCGGGACGCCGTGGGTGGTCACCGGCTACGTGGCCGGACCCAGCGTGTACGAGGCGGTCGCCGGGCGCGGGCCGCTGCCCGAGGAGACCGTGCGCACCCTCGGTTCGGGCCTGGCCGAGGCGCTCGTCGCGGTGCACGGGGCGGGCCTGGTGCACCGGGACATCAAGCCGTCGAACGTGTTGTTGTCCCTGGACGGGCCGCGCGTGATCGACTTCGGCATCTCGCGCGCGATGGACGCGTCGGTGCTCACCCGCACCGGGCACACCGTCGGGTCGCCGGGCTTCATGTCGCCCGAGCAGGTCGACGGGCGCGACATCGGGCCGCCCAGCGACGTGTTCTCGCTCGGCTCGGTGCTGGTGTTCGCCGCGACCGGCGCGGGACCGTTCGGCGAGGGCAGCGGTCAGGCCCTGATGTACCGGATCGTCGCGCAGGAGCCGCGCCTGGACGAGGTGCCGGCCGCGCTGCGGGAGATCGTCGCCGCGTGCATGACCAAGCACGCCGCGTCCCGGCCGACCCCGGCGGATCTGCTCGCGGCGCTCGCGCCGGACGGTACGCGCGACCTGGTGGCCGGCAACTGGCTGCCGCCGGACCTGACCACCGCGCTGTCCCGGCGAGCGATCGAACTGCTCGAACTCGACGAGGACGGCGCGCCGGACGCGGGCACGTTCGTGGCCACCGGGCCCACGGGGGACGACCGCCCAACGGAGACGGCGGCCTCGGCGACGTACGCCGGGACGTACGCGGGGTCGGACGCCGCGTCCACGAAGCCCGCGCAGACCTCGCCCGCGCATTCGCCGCCCTCGAACCTCACGTTCCCGGGCTCGGCGGCCGCGGATTCGCCGCCTTCGGGACCTGCACCCGAGACCTACATGCTGCGAGCGGCTCCGCAGCCCGCCGCACCGCGTCCTTGGTGGCGTCGGCCGTGGCTGATCACGCTCGCGGCAGTGCTGATCGCGGGCGTCGTGGCGGCGGTACTGCTGCGGCCGTGGACCGGGGACGAGGACGACCCGTCCACCGCCCGGGAAGGTGCCGGCGGGCCCGGCACATCGACCTCGCCGCCGACCGGCTCGGGCACGTTGCCGAGCGTCTACGAGGGCACCTGGTCCGGGACGATGACATCGCAGCTCGGCAGTGTGTCCACGGTCACCCTCACGCTGACGGGCGGGAAGGTGGGCGACAAGAAGGTGGGTGTCAGCAAGCTCACCGCGACCGGCCTGTTCGGCGAGCAGGCCGACTGCGAGTCCGACCTGGAACTGCTCTCGGTCGGCGCGGACACCGGTGTCGAACTGACCAGTCACCTGACCCGCAACCAGGGCTGCGCGGACGGCCGGGTGATCCTCAAGGAACAGAGCCCGACCACGCTCTCCTATGTCGCGCCGGCCAGTGTGGGGACCAGCGAGTCGCGGGGCACGCTGACCCGCAAGGCGGGATGAGCGCCCGAGCGGCCGGGAACCATCGCGCTCGGCCCATACGTCAAACTGAACACCTGTCGAATGCGGAACGGCCTGTCGGGTCGGTAAGGCCCGATCGAGTGGGGAATGGCGAGTTCGGACATGCGGCACAGCCCTGAGCACGCGGACGACGACGACCACGACGTCGAGCGGCTCGACGAGCGTTTTCGTGAACTCGTCGTCCGGATCGCCCCGCAGGTCCCGCTGCCGCCGGTCGCGGGCATCCACAAGGCGGTCCGCCGTCGGCGCCTGCGCAACCGGGTCCTGATCGGCGCCGCCTCGCTCGCGGTGCTGGCGGGCGGGGTGACGCTGGTGAGTACCGGGTCCGACGACTCCCGACCCCGGAGCCGGCAGGCCGCCGCGTCGCTGCCGGTGGCGAGCCCGGTGACCACGACACAGACGGAACTGAGCGACACCTTCTATCCGACCGCGCAGGAGTTCCCGGTGGTGGCCGGGGCGTACGAGAACTGGCGCGTGGTGGAGACCCGGCAGGCGATGGCCGACGAACTGGGCCCGTGCACCACCAAGACCATCTCCGCACTGGGCGCGGTGCAGACCCGGGAACGGCTGTACCTGCACGACGGGCAGGGCGGCGGCCTGGTCGTCCTGGTCCGCTACCCGGACGAGCGCACCGCCGAGGTGGCGGCGAGCGACCTCACCGGCGGCCTGGGCGGCGCGTGTCCGACCAACCAGCCCAACCCGGCGGCGGACGGCGCGCCCAGCATCAAGGCGCTGGACCGGGACGGCAGCGTGTGGCGCACCCAGGGCCTGGTGAACAGCCAGGACCAGTACGTGGACTGGGGCATCGTGCGCAGCGGTCCGGTGGTGGCGGTGGTCCACGTGACCGTCATCGACCCGGACCGGGTCCCGCCCACGGACGCGTTCCTCCGATTGGTCGACAGCCTCCGGAATCGACTGGGAAAGAACGGATCCGGACCCTGATGTTCCGAATTCACGGCTTTCGCTCTCTCCCGTTCGCCGGTCATAACCGGGCGGGTCGGGAATGCTGCGAACGGGTGAGCGACGGTGCAATCCGCCACCTGGCAATTCGCCATGCGACGACGGTGGATTTCATACGGATGGGTGTGGCCGGATTTCACGCACGGCCGAGGTCGGGCGCTAAGCTATGCGCGCGCCCTCGAAGTCGGTCAACCCGCAGAGGTGTCGACCCTGCACGGAACCATCCGACCGGCGGCTTTCCTATTTCCATCGGCCCTATTCGGAGGCAAGTCATGGCGGAGTTCGATCCGCTGGGACGTGCGTGGCGCAAGAGCAGCGCGAGCGCAACGAGCAACTGCGTCGAGGCAAGGTTGGCCGACGAGGTCCAGGTCAGGGACTCGAAGGCGCCCGCGCCTCGCCTGGCCTTCGGGGCCCGGTCCTGGGGGACCTTCCTCGCCGAGGCCGGCCGCTCGTCGGTCTGAACTCCGAACGCCGCAGGCCGACCGGGTTCGGCCCATCGCATTCGGTAGGTCGGGCCCGGACATGCGAGGCGGCCTGCCTTACGGCAGGCCGCGAATGACATGGGCACAGGGCCCGGTGGGTTGGTATCCGTTACGCGATGAGAGTGAGCAGACCGGCGGCCCGGAGCGTGTAATAGAGCGCTCCTGCTGTCACCGCGGCCACGGCTACCAGCAGAAAGATCACGCGAAGCATCCTCTCGAAGTCGTCCTGCACGAGTTCACCCCCTTTCCCTAATCAGGCGTCCTTTCGTGGCGACGGTGGGTACCGTGCAGGGGCGGGGTGGACGGCGATTATGCCCTCATCTGTGATTGTGCATGGGGATGTCCGCTTCCGCCAGAGTGAGGCGATCCTGCTATGCGAGGGACGATGCAAAAAAGAACGAGTTGCCCCGAAAAGTCATGAAATCCGACTTCGGAACAACTCGTTCGAAGCTCCGCGGTGGCCGCCGCGAAACCGTGCTGCTCATCGACATCGAGCAACGGATACCTCTTGTCATTATGCGCAGGAACGCGCAATCAGCCAAGTGGCTCTTGGGATGTATTCAACTCGCATCCTGGCAGCGCGCGTGCAGGCAGCCGGCCTGCTGCCACTACGCCGTCCGCACATGGTCTACTCGCCGCCGGTGGGCGGGTGTCCCGCGGCGGGGGCGAAGCGTTCGAGGGCGGTGTCCAGCAGGGCCGGCGCCAGGTCGCGCGAGGCCAGTTGCTCGATGCCCCAGAACGTTTCCAGATAGGACAGCGGCGAGACGGCCGGCGGATCCTCCTGGTTGCCCTCGCGGATGATCATGTCGCCCGAGGGGTTCTCGATGAACAGCACCGCCTCGTCCTCGATGTCCGGGAACTCCAGGAGCTGGTAGGCGATCCGGGCCCGCGAGTACAGGCCGGCGGAGAACGGGATCACCCGCAGGGTGATGTTCGGCCACTCCCCGAAGTCGCGCATCCGCCGGATCTGGTTGCGCATCACCGCCGCGTTGCCCACGGTGCGGTGCATCACGCTCTCGTCCACGATGAAGTGCATGGCCGGGCCGTCCGGTCGGATCAGCCGCTCCTGCCGCTCCATCCGCAGTGCGACCAGGTCGTCCAGGCCGGGGGTGTCCGGCGGGGACATGATCCGCAGCACCTCGCGCGCGTATTCCTCGGTCTGTAACAGGCCGGGGACCAGGAGCGGTTCGAAGTTGCGGATGACGGTGGCCGAGGACTCGTAGCCGAGCAGCACCTTGAACTCGTTGGTGATGTGGTTGCGGTACTGGTACCACCAACTGCGCTGCTTCGAGGCCCTGGCCATGTCGATGTACTCGGCGACCCGGGCGGGCTCGACCACGCCGTAGTGCTGGAGCAGCGCCTTCAGGTCGGTGGTCGAGATGTTCACCTGGCCGGTCTCGATCCGGATCAGCTTCGAGAGCGACCAATCCATTTCCAGCGCCACGTCCCGCTGGATGTACCCGCACGCCTCGCGTGTCTGGCGAAGAAACGCTCGGAGCCTGCGCCCCTGGAACATCGGGTCCCGTGTCGGCATCGGCCGCCCCCCAAGGCTGTCGGCAGCGATCTCGCATCTAGCGAGGGCGCAAAACGGGTGGTGCACAAACGCCACCCGGAGAACAGCATCGCGTCGAATCGGCCGACCCGACAAGCCCCCTCGCTGATGTCCGACCGGCAGATCCGACGCCCCGTCAGGTGGCGGAGCGTCGGATCCGGACGCGCGGGGTCGATCGGTGTCCCTCGGGGTGCTCAGGTGTTCAGGACGTAGGATTCCGCGCCGTCCGGGCCGACCGAGTTGGCGCCCTGGAGGGTCACCCGCTGCATCGAGCGGCGCATGCCCGGCGGCACGTCCGTGGGTACCAGATGCACCGTTGCCCGGTTGTCCCAGAACGCGATGCTGCCCGGCTGCCAGCGGAAGCGCACGCTGAACGCGGCGTCGGCGATGTGCGCGTAGAGCATCTCCAGGATGTGCGCGCCCTCCTGCCGGGTCAGTTCCAGGATGTGGCTGGTGAAGTTCGGGTTGACGAACAGCACCTTCTCGCCGGTCTCCGGGTGCACGCGCACCACCGGGTGCACCGCGCGCAGCCCGTCGCCGAGGAAGCGCTTGGCGAGTGCGCCCGGCAGTTCGCCGCGCTTGATCGGCAGCGTGTTGTGGTGCACCGCGTGCAGTCCGTCGATCAAGTCCTTGAGCGGGTCGGACAGTTGCTCGTAGGCCAGGGCCAGGTTGGCCCACTGGGTGTCGCCGCCGTACGGCGGCACGATCACCCCACGCAGGATCGAGGCGGTCGGCGGGTTGGGGATGAAGGTCACGTCGGTGTGCCAGCGGCTCTCCACGAAGCCGCCCCCGGCGTCCTTGCCCAGTTGCTCGTTGTCGAGCAGCAGGATCTCCGGGTGTTCGGGGAAGGCGGCAGGCAACGTCGGGTGTCCCGGGGCGAGTTCGCCGAAGCGCAGGCCGAACGCCTTGTGCTGTTCCTGGGTTATGTGCTGGTCGCGGAAGAACACCACCTTCCACTTCAACCAGATGGCGCGGATCTCGGCGACCGCCTCGTCGGTGAGCGGCTCGGTCAGGTCGACGCCGAAGATCTCGGCGCCGATGTTCCCGGCCAGCGGCCGGACTTCCAGGCCGAGCGCGGCGGCCGCGGCGGGGGTGGGGTCCTCGTAGGTGGGCTGTTCGATGGTGCTCGTCATGGTCGAACCTCCGGATCGGCGCGAGGCCCCGGGTCGGCCGGGACCTCTGTGGATCGTTCGAGTGCTGCCTCGGTCCGGGCGGAGACCGGGGCCAGCAACAGGGCGACGGCGGTGTCGGTCAGGCCCGCCAGGAAGACCTCCCGGTCGGTGAGGGTGCGCCCGCCGGGGTGGTGCAGCGCCATCTCGCGGTCGGCGAGGGCGTGGGTGAGATAGGACGACACCAGCACCCAGCGTTCGATCCGCAGGCGCGCGGGGAACTCGGCGAGCAGGCCGAGCATGCGCTCGCGCACGGTGTAGACGCCGCGCGTCCACTCCTCCCGGGCCAGGTCGTGCACCGCGGTGCCCTGGAGGAAGGCGGCGTGGATGCTGAATCGCAGGTACCAACTCGGTTTCCCCACCTGGCCGAGGGTGTCGGCGAGCGGGTACAGGAACGCCTCGACCAGACCCCGGGCTTCGTGCCCGTGCCCGGCCCGGTCGAGTTCGTCGAGCATCGCCAGGCGCCGCGCGTTCACCGGCTCCATCCGGTGCCGGAAGACCGCGTCCACCAGGGCCTCCTTCGACCCGAAGTGGTAGCGCGCGGCGGCGGTGTTGCGTTGCCCGGCCTGGGCGCCGATCTCGCGCAGCGAGACCCCGTTGATGCCGCGCTCGGCGAACAGCCGTTCCGCGGCCTCGATCATCAAAAGGCGTGCGCCGGCACCGCGGTCCGACGCCGAAGCGCCGTGCGTCCCTGTCATGGATCGCACGTTAAACCGCTTGGGTTAATAACTCAAGTGGGTTAATCGAGGAGGGGTCTACTCCGGTGTACCGGGTCCGGCCGCGTCACGAGTGCATCAGGCAGTACAACTGGTGCCCGGCGTGGTGCAGTTCGCGGGCGAACTTGGTCCAGTCGTGCAGCATCCGGTACAGCAGATAGGCGTCGCGCGGCACCCGCCGGTCCGGGAACGTCGACCAGATGAAGGCCGCCGCGCCCAGTTCCTCCTCGGTCGCGTTGCGCAGTACGTCCATCAGCATCGGCGGCAGCTGCATCACCGCGTGCGCGGGATGCAGCACGACCAGCTCCAGCGGTGGCGTCGCGTCCTGTGGGGTGTCCCCCAGCAGCGACAGCACCATCGCGCTGACCGTCTCCGGCTTCACGAACGACACATAGGAATTGCTGGGACGTTCCACCGTGTCGGTCGGATCGATCAGCGGAGGCACCCGCGCCGCGGTCGCGCGATCGGGTGCGCCGAAGTACTCATATGTCACGCCCACGTGTGCACCTCCCGACCGAGGTCGGCTCCGTGACACGTGCGCACACCCGTGGCGCCCGACGCCATCGCTCCCTGCTCGCTTGTCTCGGTCTGGTCGGTGATCGAGGGGACTCGTTGAAGATCGTCGCAGGTCATCCGGGCATTCCGTACCGCGGTTGAGTAACAGGTGTGCACCACTCGGAACCGGTCCCGCCCCGGCATGCGTCAGGACTCCCGGCCAGGCGGCCCGCCCGAGAAAGTCTGCCCGAGCGACAGGTCGTTCAATGCCTTGACGAATACCGCCGTTCGTACCGAACCGGCCGAACGCGCGGTGATCTTCACCACGTTCGTCTCGACCACCTCGGCTCGCACGTCGGCCAGCACCGTGCTCCACGGCACCCCCTGCGCGGTTTTGCCGCCGCCGGTGAACACCGTGCGCAGTCGATCGGCCTCGGCCCGGGCGGCCGGCTCCGAACCGGTGGCCACACACATCACGTCGGTGCCCGGGACGCCCGCCTTGCCGCTCACCCCGACCGCGATCCTGGGCCCGTTCGCCCGCTCGCCACCGGCGACGCGATCGGTGATCACCGCGGCCAGCGGCTTGCCCAGGCAGTTCGCCAGCGCGCGCACGACGGGATCGGCGCCCAGCATCGTGCCGCCCCGGCCGAGGTCGGCGCCGCGCCCGGTGGAGCCGTAGCCGATCTGCTTGTCGGTGACCCGAATCACGTTGAAGTGGTTGATGCCCAGCGGAAGTTTCTGCGCCAGCGTGTCGTCCAGGCTCAATTCGTTGTCGGGACGCAGCCGCTGCACACTCGGCTCGGCCGGCTCCGGCTTGCCACCCAGTTCCCGGAGCTTGCCGAGCACGGTGCCCTTGTCGAAGCCGCCGACGAACACCCCACCCTGGTACGGCGGTCGGCCGGCGGACCAGGCCTCGTGCGCCTTGGTCGGGTCGAAGCCCAGGGCCGGCGCCACCTGATCGCGCATCGCGGCCAGGTCGGGGTAGCCCGTGCCGATCAGCGGTCCGTAGGGTCCGGCGAAGTCACCACCGCCGTTGGCCTTGCTGATCGCGGCCGTGTCGCCGTACTCGAACCAGCCCCGGGTGGATTCGTCGTCGCGCACCCGATCCAGCGCGCCGCGCAGCCCGGTCCTGCCGTCGTCGTCCGAGTCCCCGCCGCCGCACGCGGCCGTCCCGGCCAGCGTCAACAGCGTCGCCAGCACCGGTCCGAGACCGCCGGCTATCCGGTGGTGTCGCCCGGACCGCCCACCCCGACGTGTTCTCGCCGCCACGCGCGCACCCCGATCTTCGTGCTGCACCCCGCCGGACATGCCTCACCCGTGGGCACGGGTCCGGGTCGCCCGATCATACTGCTCCCCGCCCCCGGTTTCGGTTGGCGGATCCCCGGGAACCAACGCGAATCCGCGCACACCCTCCCCGGCGCCCATGTGGTTGGTCCACCCGTCGGGCGAGCCGCGGGCGACGGATGTGCCCGGTTTGTTTGAGAGCATGACCGGGTGAGCTCTGTCAACGAGAACCCCGCACCCGCCTCCGCCGCCCTGTTCGCGCGTGCGAGGGCCGTCACCCCCGGCGGGGTCAACTCGCCGGTGCGCGCCTTCCGCGCGGTCGGCGGCACGCCGCGCTTCATGGTCTCGGGCCGAGGCCCCTACCTGACCGACGCGGACGGCCGTGAATACGTGGACCTGGTGTGCTCCTGGGGCCCGATGATCCTCGGCCACGCGCACCCCGCCGTACAGGAGGCCGTCCGCGAGGCGGTCGCGCGCGGCACCTCCTTCGGCACACCCGGCGCCGGCGAGGTGGAACTCGCCGAGGAGATCGTCTCCCGGGTCGCCCCGGTCGAACAGGTCCGCCTGGTCAGCTCCGGCACCGAGGCCACCATGTCCGCGATCCGGCTCGCGCGCGGCTTCACCGGCCGGGCCAAGGTGGTGAAGTTCGCCGGGTGTTACCACGGTCACGTGGACGCGCTGCTGGCCGCCGCCGGCTCCGGCCTGGCCACCTTCGCGCTGCCGGACACGCCCGGGGTCACCGGGGCCTCGGCCGCCGACACGATCGTGTTGCCGTACAACGACCTGTCCGCCGTCGAGTCGGCGTTCGCCGTCCACGGCGACGACATCGCGTGCGTGATCACCGAGGCCGCGCCGGGCAACATGGGTGTGGTCACCCCGCGTCCGGGCTTCAACGCGGGCGTCAAGGCCCTGTGCGAGCGGCACGGCGCGCTGTTCGTCTCGGACGAGGTGATGACCGGCTTCCGGGTGTCCAAGGCGGGTTGGTTCGGCATCGAGGGCGTGGTCCCCGACCTGCTCACCTTCGGCAAGGTGATGGGCGGCGGCTTCCCGGCCGCCGCGTTCGGCGGGCGCTCCGACGTGATGTCGCACCTGGCGCCGCTCGGCCCGGTCTACCAGGCCGGCACGCTGTCCGGGAACCCGGTGGCCACCGCGGCGGGCGTCACCACTCTGCGGTACTGCACCGACGCGGTGTACAAGCACCTGGACGCGGTCTCCCTCGCGCTGCGCACCGAGGTGTCGGCCGCCCTGGCCAAGGAGGGCGTCGCGCACACGGTGTCCACGGCCGGGAACATGTTCTCGGTCTTCTTCACCGATCGCCCGGTGCACGACTACGACCAGGCCCGCACGCAGGAGGCGTTCCGCTTCTCCGCGTTCTTCCACGCGATGCTGGACGCCGGCGTGTACCTGCCGCCGAGCGCGTTCGAGGCGTGGTTCCTGTCCGCGGCCCACGACGACGCGGCCGTGAACCGTATCCTCGACGCGCTGCCGGCCGCAGCCCGCGCCGCAGCGAGTGCCCAGGAGAACTGACGATGGCTCAGAAGCCGCAGACCAACCGCGACGTGACGATCGTCCACCTCATGCGCCACGGCGAGGTGCACAATCCGCACGGCATCCTGTACGGCCGCCTGCCCGACTACCACCTGTCGGAGCTGGGCAACAAGATGGCCGAGCGGGTCGCCGACCACCTCGCCGAGCGCGACATCACGCACGTGGTGTCCTCGCCGCTGGAGCGCGCCCAGGAGACCGCCGCGCCGATCGCCGGTCGACACAATCTGGAGATCGCCACCGACGATCGACTGATCGAGGCGGAGAACATCTTCCAGGGCAAGACCTTCGGAGTGGGCGACGGTTCCCTGAAGAACCCGACGCACTGGAAGCACCTCACCAACCCGTTCAAGCCCTCGTGGGGCGAGCCGTACATCGAGCAGGTGGTGCGGATGATGGGCGCGCTCGGCGCCGCCCGGGACGCCGCGCGTGGGCACGAGGCGGTGTGCGTGAGCCACCAGTTGCCGATCTGGGTGACCCGCTCCTTCGTCGAGCGGCGGAGGTTGTGGCACGACCCGCGCAACCGGCAGTGCTCGCTCGCGTCGCTCACCACGTTCACCTACGAGGGGGACAAGATCGTCTCCGTCGGCTACAGCGAACCGGCTCGGGATCTGCTGCCGGCGAAGCTCGCGGGCAAGACGCAGAACAAGAGCTTCGGGGCGTGACACGAAGCCGCGACTTCGGGGGATGACACGAAGGCGCGGTTTCGGGGCGTGACGAATAACCGCGGATTCGGGGCATAGTGCCCTATTTATTTAGGACGAATCGGGATGAACTGAAGCAGTGTCAGCGGCACGACGGACCCCGCGTGGAGCGGGCGCGGAGGCATGCGAAACTTTTCACATGCTCACACGCCGCCTGCCTCGTCGTGCCGCGCTGCTCACCGCCGCGGCCCTGCTCGCACTCACCGGCTGCGGCGGGATGAGTGCCGGCGGCAAGAGCAGCGGCGACGGCAAGGGCTATGTCGACAGCGACAACAGCGGCATCGTGCGGGCCAAGGCGGGCGACCGTACCGCGGCTCCGAAGGTCTCCGGCAAGACGCTGGAGGGCAAGGACATCAGCCTTGCCGAGTTCAAGGGCAAGGTCGTGGTGCTGAACGTGTGGGGCTCGTGGTGCCCACCGTGCCGGGCCGAGGCGGCCGACTTCCAGCAGGCCCACACCGAGACCGCGGACAAGGGTGTGCAGTTCCTGGGGATCAACACCCGCGACGCCACCCAGGACAACGCGATCGCGTTCACCAACAGCAAGGGCATCACCTACCCGAGCCTGTGGGACCCGGACGCGCGCGAGATCCTCAAGTTCACCGGCAACCTGAACCCCAACGCGATCCCCAGCACGCTGATCATCGACCGTGAGGGTCGGATCGCGGCGCGGGTGTTGCGGGCGGTCACCATCGAGGAACTGCGCTCGATGATCGACCCGGTGCTGAACGAGCCCGTGCCGAACGAGAAGGCCTGATCGAGGTGCTCGTCGCAGCCGAGGGGATGAACAACACGGTCTATACGGGGTCGTTGTTCGCGGCCCTGCCGATCGCCCTGCTCGCGGGGCTGATCTCGTTCTTCTCGCCGTGCGTGTTGCCGTTGGTCCCCGGCTATGTCAGCTACGTCACCGGGGTCTCCGGGGCGGATCTGAAGGATGCCCGGCGCGGTCGACTCTTCCTGGGCACGCTGCTGTTCGTGCTCGGCTTCACCGCCGTGTTCGTCTCCATGGGCGCGGCGTTCGGCTACTTCGGCAAGACGCTCCTGGCACACCAGGCGACCATCACCAAGGTCTTCGGCGCGGTCACCATCGTGCTCGGGCTGTCCTTCATGGGCGTTCTCCCGGGCATGCAGCGCGAGTTCCGGGTGCACAAGCGGCCGGCCATAGGGCTGGTCGGCGCGCCGCTGCTGGGCATGGTGTTCGGGCTCGGCTGGACGCCGTGCATCGGCCCGACCCTGACCGCGGTGCTGAACCTGTCCGTGAGCGAGGCGAGCGCCAATCGCGGCGCGCTGCTCACCGTGGCCTACTGCCTGGGTCTGGGCGTGCCCTTCCTGGTCACCGCGCTCGCGTTCCGCAAGGCGCTCGGTGCGTTCGGGTGGGTCAAGAAGCACTACGTCTGGGTGATGCGCCTGGGCGGCGGCATGCTCGTGCTGCTCGGCGTACTGATGCTCACCGGCGCGTGGGACCAGATGATGCGTGAGATGCAGTCCTGGGCCGGGCAATACACGATCGGATTCTGATGAGCCTGGAGACCCGAACCGACGACGACCTCGCACGCGACGACGACCTCGAAGGAATCGCGAAGCCCGAGGCCAGGGC
The DNA here is from genome assembly GCF_044765325.1 of Embleya sp. NPDC127516. Taxonomy (NCBI): domain Bacteria; kingdom Bacillati; phylum Actinomycetota; class Actinomycetes; order Kitasatosporales; family Streptomycetaceae; genus Embleya; species Embleya sp. NPDC127516. Next base: position 82,226 of record NZ_JBIWJT010000010.1, read on the forward strand.
CGATGCCGGGATGTCGACCGCGCCCGCGCAGGACGACGGCGACGAGGAGATCCGCCAACCGCAGCTGGGCGTGCTCGGCTGGCTGCGCTGGCTCTGGCGGCAACTGACCTCGATGCGGGTCGCGCTGATCCTGCTGTTCCTGCTGTCGGTCGCGGCCACGCCGCCGACGCTGATCCCACAGCGGCCGGTCAGCCCGATCAAGGTCAGCCAGTACTTCCGGGACCATCCCGACCGCGCGAAGATCATGGACAAGTTCCAGCTCTTCGACGTGTTCGCGTCGTGGTGGTTCGCCTCGATCTACATCCTGCTGTTCGTCTCGCTCGCGGGCTGCATCGTGCCGCGCTGCTGGGCGCACGCCAAGACGTTGCGGGCCAAGCCGCCACAGGCGCCGAGCAACTTCACCCGGCTGCCCGCGCACGCGCGCTGGGAGACCTCGGCGGACCCGGACACGGTGCTCGCCGCGGCGCGCGTCGCGCTCAAGAAGCGCCGTTTCCGGCTGAACCCGAGCTCCGACTCGATCGCGGCGGAGAAGGGCTACGCCCGGGAGAGCGGCAACCTGCTGTTCCACATCGCGCTGTTCGGCATCCTGGTCGCGTTCGCCCTGGGCAGCCTGTACAGCGTCAAGGGCGGCAAGATCGTGGTCGAGGGCGGCAGCTTCGCGAACGTGCTCACCCAGTACGACGACCGCCAGTTCGGCGCGCTCGTGGACGCGGACAACCTGGAGCCCTTCGGGTTCCGGCTCGAGTCGGTCGAGCAGAAGTTCCAGCCGACCGGCGCCAAGCGCGGCGAGCCCAGGTCGTTCACCGCGAACATCGAGTCCTGGTACGGGCACGAGGGCAAGGACAAGGCCGGGAAGATCAGGGTCAACCACCCGCTGGAGGTGGGCGACACCAAGGTGTTCATGATCGCCACCGGCTACGCGCCGGAGGTGACCGTACGCGACGCCAAGGGCAAGATCGCCTACAAGGGCCCCACCGTGTTCCTGCCCCAGGACGGCAACCGCACCTCGACCGGCGTGATCAAGGTCCCCGACGTCAGCCCCGGCCTCAAACAACTGGGCTTCGACGGGCAGTTCCTGCCGAGCGCGCCGGTGGACCAGGACGGCAACCTGCTGGTCGACCCCAGGCGCGGTCCGATCTCGGTGTTCCCCTCGCTGCTCAACCCCCGGCTGCTGATCAGCGGTTACGAGGGCGACCTGGGTATGGACTCGGGCGTTCCGCAGAACATCTACGCGCTCAAGGCCGACAAGATGTCGAAGTTCATGAACGGCTCCGACGTGTGGCGCCAGGCGCTCAAGGTCGGCGACACCGTGGAACTGCCCAACGGCGCAGGCACCGTCACCTTCGACGGCGTCAAGACCTGGGCCAACTTCCAGGTCGCCAGCGAGCCCGGCAAGGGGCTCGCGCTCTTCAGCGTGGTGGCCGCGATCGTCGGCCTCGTGCTGTCACTGTTCGTTCGCCGCCGCCGGATGTGGGTGCGCGCGGTGGAGGGTCCCGACGGCCACACGGTCGTCGAGGTCGGCGGGCTCGCCCGCACCGAGGGTGGGGGCCTCGGCGATGAGGTACAGGAGTTCGTGGACGCGTTGCGCGAGGCCGCGCCGGCGAACTCACCCGGCACCAAGGTCAAGGAGTGAGCGTGGGCGTCAACGAGAACCTCGCCCAATTCAGCAATGTGCTGATGTATTCGGCGATCGCCGTCTACCTGATGGCGTTCTTCGCCTATTGCATGGAATGGACCTTCGGCAGCAGCGGCGCGGTGGCCAAACGCTCGGCCGACCTGTCGGTCGAGGTCTTGGAGCCCGCCGCGAAGGCCGGCGCGGCCGGCGGGGTCGCGCTGGCCGAGCGGCCGGTCGTGGTGCTGCGCGAGGGCGGGCACGACGGTGCCGGCGCCGACGACCAGGGCAACGTGGCCGGCGGCGACGAACGCGCGGACCGGATCGGCCGGGTCGCGGTCTCGCTGACCGTGCTCGGCTTCCTGCTGCACGCCGGTTCCGTGCTCACGCGCGGCATCTCGGTCGAGCGGGCCCCGTGGGGCAACATGTACGAGTTCTCCACCTCGGTCTCGCTGGTGGTGGTCGCGGCCTTCCTGGTGCTGCTGTGGAAGTACCCGGTGCGCTGGCTGGGCCTGTTCGTCACGCTGCCGGTGCTCACCACGCTCGGCGTCGCGGTGACGGTCCTGTACACCGACTCCGAGCAACTGGTCCCGGCACTCGACTCGTACTGGCTGTGGATCCACGTCGCGTCCGCGATCGTCTCGTTCGGCGCATTCCACATCGGCGCGCTCGCCTCGATCCTGTTCCTGTTCCGGCAGAAGTACGAGGGCAAGGTCGCCCGCGGCGACAAGCTCGGCCGCTTCGACGAGAAGCTGGCCCGGCTGCCGAGCGCGGCGTCCCTGGACAAGACCGCCTACCGCGTCAACGCGATCATCTTCCCGCTGTGGACCTTCGCCATCGTCTGCGGCGCGATCTGGGCGGAGAACGCGTGGGGCCGCTACTGGGGCTGGGACCCCAAGGAGGTCTGGTCCTTCATCACCTGGGTCGCCTACGCGGCCTACCTGCACGCCCGCGCCACGGCCGGCTGGAAGGGCACCAAGGCCGCGATCGTCTCCCTGGTCGCCTTCGCCTGCTTCCTGTTCAACTACTACGGCGTCAACATCTTCGTGAACGGGCTGCACTCGTACGCGGGCGTCTGACGCGTCACCAACCGGAACGGGTCCGGTCCCACACCACTCGCGGTGTGGGACCGGACCCGTTCCGGGTTCGGGCGACCTGCCGACCACATGCTCTGCGTCGGGTTCGTATTCTCAGGTCCAGTCGTTCACGCGGCGGCTTCGCGGGCGGCCTCGTCCAACATCGCGGCCATCTCGGCCGCAGCCGGACGGGCGGCTGCCAAGCTGTCCGCGTCGGCGATCGTCTGTTCGAGTTCGCGTAGCCGACGCGCCCGGGCGGGCATCCGCCGCAACGCGACGAACACGGCCCAGCGTCGAAGGAATGTGTGCATGGGCACGGTGCTGTCGGTCTGCACGGCCTCCTGCCAGACACCGTGAAATTCCTGCTCGAAGCGAACAGCCGCGACCGGATCGAGCGAGAGCACTGCCACCCGCAGCGCCTGCTCGGTTACCGGTGGCATGGGAAACAACGGCTCCTTCCCCGCGAGTCCGAGATTCGGCTCACTCGCCACAACCGCCTCCTCAGCTCGTGCACCAGCGCTGTCCCAGCTGTCCGCGTCGGCGATCGTCTGTTCGAGTTCGCGTAGCCGACGCGCCCGGGCGGGCATCCGCCGCAACGCGACGAACACGGCCCAGCGTCGAAGGAATGTGTGCATGGGCACGGTGCTGTCGGTCTGCACGGCCTCCTGCCAGACACCGTGAAATTCCTGCTCGAAGCGAACAGCCGCGACCGGATCGAGCGAGAGCACTGCCACCCGCAGCGCCTGCTCGGTTACCGGTGGCATGGGAAACAACGGCTCCTTCCCCGCGAGTCCGAGATTCGGCTCACTCGCCACAACCGCCTCCTCAGCTCGTGCACCAGCGCTGTCCCACCTCATTCCCGCGCACCTCTAAGCTTCGCCGGCGCATGGCGAGATCATCGGTCGCCGCGCTCCGCCGACGCCGGCTCGGCCGACGGGTGATACGCGGGCAGACCGTGCATGACCCGGGCTGTTTTTTGCCCCGAGCGGATGGCGCCTCCCATGTACCCGGGCATTCGGTGGCACATCCGATGCCGGAGCAGTGGGCGCGGTCGAAAGTTTGCGTGCGCTCGGGCGGAAAAAGTCCGGATGCAGGGGCGACGTGGGGGCCGTGGCGGGCTCGGGTGAGCGCCTCGGGCGTTTTCGGTGGCGGCCGTCCCGGCCTACGGCCGCAGGCCCCGCACGCCCAGATCCAGCAGCGCGCACACGAACAGCGCGATGCCGATGAAACCGTTCGTGGTGAAGAAGGCCCGGTTGAGCTTGGACAGGTCGTCCGGCTTGAGCAGCGAGTGTTCGTATACGAATGCCGCGCCGACGATCAGCAGGCCCAGCCACCAGAAGAAGCCCGCGCCGGTGAGCGCGCCGAACCAGATGAACAGCAGCGTGGTCACCACGTGGGTGACCTTCGAGGCGTTCAGCGCGGCGGCGATGCCCCACTTGGCGGGCACGCTCTTGACGCCGTGCGCGCGGTCGGCCGCGACGTCCTGGCAGCCGAAGATCAGGTCGAAGCCGCCGATCCAGGTGCCAACCGCCAGGCCCAGTACGACCGCCTGCCACGACCACTCGCCGGTGATCGCCAGCCACGCGCCGACCGGCCCGATCGCCTGCGCGACGCCCAGGATCGCGTGCGGGACGTTGGTGAACCGCTTGCCGTACGGATAGATCACCATCGGGATCACCGCGACCGGCGCGAGCGCCAGGCACAGCGGGTTCAGCAGCGCGGCGGCGACCAGGTAGAAGAACAGGGCGACCAGCGCGCCGATCCACGCGGTGCGCACCGACACCGCGCCGGTGACCAACTCGCGCGACGCGGTGCGCGGATTGCGCGCGTCGATCTCGCGGTCGATGATCCGATTGCAGGCCATCGCGAAGGTGCGCAGGCCGACCATCGCCACGGTGACCAGGAACAGTTCCCAGTAGTGCAGCCGTTCGTTGCTCTCGTACATCGCGGTGAAGGCCGCGATATAGGCGAACGGCAACGCGAAGACCGAGTGCTCGATCAACACGAGGCGCAGGAACGCCTTGACCCGGCCCACCTCCGAGGGAGCCCCGGGTGCGGGTAGCGCGGCGGACGTCACAGTCCGTATTCCTTCCATCGGCGGGTCACCTTGGCGGCGGTCTCGGGATCCGACACGACCATCTCCGGCCAGCCGCCGTCGCGCGTGTAGCCCTCCTCGGGCAGCTTGCGGGTCGCGTCGATGCCCGCCTTGCCACCCCAGAACTGCTGGTACGACGCGTGATCGAGGTGGTCCACGGGCCCCTCGGTCAACAACAGGTCGCGCGCGTAGTCGGTGTTGCCGAACGCCCGCCACGCGACCTCGTGGTAGTCGTGCACGTCGCAGTCGGCGTCCACCACCACGATCAGCTTGGTCAGCGACATCATGTGCGCACCCCAGATCGCGCTCATCACCTTCTGCGCGTGCTTGGGGTACTTCTTGTCGATCGAGACGATCGCGCAGTTGTGGAAGCCGCCCGCCTCGGGCAGGTCGTAGTCGACGATGTCCGGCACGATGATCTTGAGCAGCGGCAGGAAGAACCGCTCGGTGGCCTTGCCCAGCGGCCCGTCCTCGGTGGGCGGCCGGCCGACCACGATCGACTGCAGCAGCGGCTTCTCCCGCATCGTCACGCAGTCGATGGTCAGCGCCGGGAACGGCTCCTGCGGCGTGTAGAAGCCGGTGTGGTCGCCGAACGGCCCCTCCGGCAACATCTCGCCCGGGGTCAACCAGCCTTCGAGGACCACCTCGGCCTCGGCCGGGACCTGGAGCGGCACGCTCACGCAGTCGACCATCTCGATCCGCCGACCGCCGATGAAGCCGGCGAACAGGTACTCGTCGATGTCGCCGGGCAGCGGCGCGGTGGACGCGTACGTCACCGCCGGCGGGCAGCCGAACGCGATCGCCACCGGCAGCCGCTCACCGCGCTTGGCGGCCACCTGGTAGTGGTTGCGGCTGTCCTTGTGGATCTGCCAATGCATCCCGATGGTGCGCTTGTCGTGCCGCTGGAGCCGGTACAGACCCAGGTTGCGCACGCCCGTGTCGGGGTCCTTGGTGTGGGTCAGGCCCAGGTTGTAGAACGAGCCGCCGTCCTCGGGCCAGGTGAAAAGCGCCGGGATGCGGTCCAGGTCGACGTCGTCGCCCTTGAGCACGACCTGCTGACAGGGCGCGTCCTTGATCTTCTTCGGCGGGATGTGCGCGACCGAGCCGAGCTTGCCGAACGCCTCGCGGATCCCGGTGAACCCCTGCGGCAGTTCCGGCTTGAGCAGGCCGCCGATCTTCTCCGACAACTCGTCGTAGCTCTTCAGCCCGAGCGCCATCAGCATGCGCTCGTCGGTGCCGTAGACGTTCATCGCCAGCGGCATCGAACTGCCCTTGACGTTCTCGAACAGCAGCGCCGGACCCTTGGCCTTGTTCACCCGATCGGTGATCTCGCCGACCTCCAGATGCGGGTCGACCTCCGCGCGTACGCGCTTGAGTTCACCACGCTTCTCCAGTGCCTTCAGGAAAGCGCGCAAGGTCCCGTATGCCATGCGTGCCAGTATCCGATACGGACTCGCCGGACCCGCACGCGCACCCGGCCGGTCGGGCTACCTTGGTCCCTCGTGCCGAGCAGGAGGGGTACATGCTCACGGTCGCTTCGGAATTGCGTTCGGTGGTCGTCCATGCCGTGGGGGCGGTGTGTGTGCGGAATTGCGACGTGGACCTGCCGGCCGGCCCACCGGGTCCGGTGCGGGTGCGGGTGACCGGATTCCCGCTCACCGCGTACGGCGACTGGCTGCGCGCGCGGGTGATCGGCGGCGGTACGGGGGTGCGGGTCACCGACATCCGGCCCGTGGTCGACGTCGAGATGGTGGAGGAAACGGACCTGCCCGCCGTACTGCTCGACCTGGAGGCGGCCGAGTCCCGGGTCCGGGCGCTGCGCGCGAAAAGCGCGCGGCTGGCCGACGAGCTGGCCGAGATCGCCGGGCTCCAGGCGGTACTGCCATCCGTGCGCCGCGGTGATCCGCCGCGCCCCGCACCGGTGTCCGCGCTGCTGGAGCTGGCCGCGTTCACGGACGAGCGGGCCCAGGCGCTGTACGAGCGCGTCGGCGTCTGCGACGCCGAACTGCGCGAGGCGGTCCGCGACACCGAGTTGTTCCGGGCTCGGCTGAACGCGGCGTCCGGCGCGCAGCGCACCGAACGGACCCAGGCGTCCGGCACCGCGGTGGTCACCCTGGAGCACTCCGGCGAAGCCGGCCCGGTCGAGCTGGCCGTGGAGTACCACGTGCCCGGCGCGCGCTGGGCGCCGATGTACCAGCTGCGCCTGGACGAGGCGATGACCGGCGGCACGCTGGTGATGCGGGCCTGCGTCGCGCAGCGCACCGGTGAGGACTGGACCGGCGTACGGCTCGGCCTGTCCACCGCCGACCTGGCCCGGAGCACCGACCTGCCCGAGCTCAAGTCGCTGCGCCTGGGCCGCCGGCAGAGCGCGCCCGCGCACGCGGGTTGGCGCGAGCCACCGGCCGGGCTGGCCGAGCTGTTCGCGGGCTACGACGCGGGTGTGGCCAAGCGCCCGGCGGCGCGGTCGGCGTATGCCGGGGCGGCTGCGGCCCCGGCCGAGGAGTTCGCCGCCGAGGACCGGGTCCTGTATCGGGCGGCGCCGATGCCCGCGCCGATCACCCCGGCCGCCCCGGGGGCGGCCATGCCACCGCCGATGCAGGTCGCCGGCGGCTTCGGCGCGCCGCCGCCCGCGCCGCGCCCCGCCGCCGCGAGGGCGCGCCGGGCCCGAGGCGCCGCGTCCCAGGACTCGGCGCTCGAAGGCTCCGCGCCCGGCGGCGCCTTCGAACTCGCCCGTTTCGACGGGGCGGCCGACGAGGACCCGATCTCGCCGAAGGCCGAACCGGCCCCGCCGGCGCAGCCCGAGCCCGGCAGCGACCTCCTCGACTACGCGGCCCTGGAGCTGCGGGGCGCGGACGACGCCGAGGCCCGCGGCCGGCTGCGCGCCGCGCCGTACGGTTCGGGTGGAACCGCGATGGAGTACCGCCGGCGTGCCGACGAGGTGACCCGGCTGACGCTGCCCGAGCACGCGCTCGCGCCGCGCGACGCGGCCGGGTCGTACGACTATCGCTTCGACACCACGGCGCCCGCCGAGGTGGCCGCCGACGGGGTGTGGCACACCATCCCGGTGTGCGAGATCGAGGTCTCGCTCGAGCCCGAGTTCGTCTGCGTACCGGCCCTGGACGACGCGGTGTTCGGCACGGTGGTGCTCGCCAACGCGTCGGCGCACGCGCTGCTCCACGGCCCGGCGGACGTCTCGGTGGCCGGCGAGTTCCTGATGACCGTGCCGCTGCCGACGCTCGCACCCGGCGCGCGCGAACGGGTCGGCGTCGGCGTCGTGGAGAGCGTGCAGGTGTCGCGGAACGCGCACATGCGCGAGTCGACGGCGGGTCTGCGCGGCGGTACGGCCGTGCTCGACCACCGGATCGAGATCGAGGCGGTCAACCACCTCGCCCGGCCGATCCGGCTGGACATCCTGGAGCGTGTTCCGGTCACCGACGACAAGGACGTCAAGATCGAGGAGCACGCCGGCGCGCCGCGCTGGGTGCAGGACACCGAACTGCGCGACGGGCGGCACGTCCCGGGCGCGCGGGTGTGGCATGTCGAACTCGCCCCGGGCGAGCGGAAGAACCTGACCGGTGGCTACGAGATCCGGATCCCGGCAGCGAAGGCCGTGGTCGGCGGCAACAGGAGGGTCTGACCATGACTCAGCCGACGCTGGAAAAGAGCACGCCGGCCGAACGCAAGCCGGAACCGCTGCCGATCACGGCGGTGACCTGTCTGGAGGACCGGGCGCAGGTGACCCGATCCGGCCGGATCGAGGTGGCCGAGGGCGTACAGCGGGTGCTGGTCGGCCCGGTGACCCCGCTCGCCGTGGACCGGTCGCTGCGGGTCGAGGTGATCGCCGACGACGGCAGCGCGACCGCGATCGACGCGCGCGTGGTGCGGGTGTACACGCCCAGGCCCGCGACCGGCCCCGGCCCGGACGCCTCCGAGCTGCGCCGGCTCGTGCACGACCTGGACGAGCGGCGCGTCGCGCTGTCCCGGCACTCGAACCGGCTGCACACCCGGCTCACGCTGATCGCGCAGGCCCGGACCGAGCTGCGCCGCAACATCGCCGAGCAGACCGGCTTCGGTACGGCCGAGCCCGAGCGCTGGGCCACCGAGCTGGATCGGCTCTCGGCCGAGGCCGAGGACCGGCACGCCGAACTGCACGCCCTGGCCGACGAGCAGTCCTCGGTGGAACGCCGGCTGCGCGAGGCGCGGGTGGCGCTCGACGTGGCCGAGCAGGAACCCGCGGAGCTGACCGCGACCGTCGAGGTGGTGATCGAGGCCGAGCGCACCGGGTCGGCCGAGTTGCGGGTGGTGCACCTGGTTCCGTGCGCGTTGTGGCGACCCGCCTACCGCGCGACGCTCGCGCCGGACCGCCGGTCGATCGAGCTCGAATGCGACGCGGTGGTCTGGCAGCGCACCGGCGAGGACTGGTCCGGCGTCGCGCTGTCCCTGTCCACCGCGCGTCCGACCCTGGCAGCGCGGCCGCCGAGCCTGGTCGAGGATCGGCTGACCCTGCGCGAGCGCACCCAGGTGGAGAAGAAGCAGGTCGAGGTGGACCTGCGCGAGGAGGAGATCGCCACGGTCGGCCGGGTCGCGGGCGGCTCGGCCGAGCTGCCCGGGGTGGACGACGGCGGCGAGGTCCGGGTGCTGGCCGCGCCCGCGCCGGTGGAGGTGCCCTCCGACGGGCGGCCGCATCGGGTCCGGCTGACCACGTTCACCGCGGCGTGCGAGCCCGAGGCGGCCTGCGCGCCCGAGTTGTCGCAGTACGTGAGCCAGGTGGTGCGCTTCGCCAACGACGCCGGTCACGCGCTGCTCGCGGGCCCGGTGGAACTGGTGCGCGGCAGCGGGTACGCCGGCCGCGGGCAACTCGACTTCGCCGCGCCGGGCGAGGAGGTCCGGTTGCCGTTCGGCAGCGAGGACGACTTCCGGGTGGTACGCGACGTGACCGAATCGCGCACGACGGCCTCGCTCACCGGGCGCACGGTGGTCACCCGTACGGTGACCGTCTTCCTCTCGCACATCGCCGCGCCGGAGGCCGAGTCGCCCGGGACGGTGGTGTTGCGCGAGCGGGTGCCGGTGTCCGAGGTGTCGGCGGTCGAGGTCAAGGTGCGCGGTGACCTGTCGGAACCGGCGCCGGACGCGGTCGACGAGCAGGGAATCGTCCGCTACGACGTGCGATTGACGGCGGGCGAGCGGCGCCGGATCACGCTCGTGTACGAGCTGCACGCGTCGGGCAAGGTCACCGGGCTGTGAGGGGTCCGGTGTTCATGGAGCCGACCGTTTACGCTGGACAGGAGACGCATCCGAGTACCAAGCGCCGAGTACCTGCCTGGGAGACCGCCACATGATCAGGGTTCTGCTGTTTCTGCTGCCCCTGGCCGTCGGGATCTACGCGTTCATCGACTGTCTGACCACCGATGAGCAGAAGGTCCGCAGCCTGCCCAAGATCGCCTGGGTCTTCATCATCTTGTTCTTCTGGCCGGTCTTCCTCGGCCCGATCGGCTGGTTCGCCGCCGGACGCCCCAAGCGCGAGTACACCCCAGGCGGCTCCGGCGGCTTCGGGTTCGGCGGCCGGGCCCAGGGCCGGCAGCTCGCTCCGGACGACAACCCGGAGTTCCTGTCGTCCCTGAGCAAGGACAACCGCAAGCCGAGCGACCCGTCGTCGAGCAGCGACGAGGACGAGATGCTCAAGCGCTGGGAAGAGGACCTCAAGCACCGCGAGGACGACCTGCGCAGTCCCGACCAGGACAACCCGGAAGGGCGCGCGAAGGACAAGGACTGAGCCGGGCTTCGGCCGCACGGCCGGTCGGGACGCGTATCGCGGCCCGGCCGGCTTTTGTGTGTCCGGGTCTTGGGCGGCGGCGTGTGCGCGATGCGGCCGTAGGACCGCGGTGGTGGACGTGCGGCCGGCGGCGGGGTGCGGCGTTAGGCCGCTCAGGTCGCGGCGGCCACCTCGGCCGCCGCGTCCGCGAGCAGCCGGCCGGTCTTCTCCAGCGTCCGTCCGTCGGTCCGGGGGGCGAAGCCGCGCAGGCTCAGGATCAGGACCAGGTCGCCGTCCCGGTCGTGCACCGGCGCGCTGATCGCGCCCACCCGGTAGTCACGGTCCGGTTCCAGCTCGTCGATCTGTCCGCCGTCGGAGCCGCCGATCTCGGCCGCGATCTCCTCCAGGAGCGTGCGCAGCCGGGCAGCCGACGCGCCCGCGCCGAGCGTGTCCAGCCCCTCCAGGTGCTCGTCCAGTTCGCCGAGCGTCTCGCCCAGCCGGGTCTCCACGTCGGTGACCAGTTCGATCGCGAACCCGCGGTGCCGCGCGTTGTCGATCGCTCGCGACATCCGCCCGCGCGCGGCCGGGCCGTCCGCCTCGTCGAGCCAGCGCCGGATCGTCTGCTCGTCCGCCCAGGGTACGTAGCCGATGCCCAGCGGCGGGGTGATCGGCGCCTGGGCGCCGACCCGCAGCCGGTGCGACTCGGGACCCGGCGCGCGGACCACCTCGGCGATCGCCACGTGGTGTTCGCCGGGCGTCATCGCGAAGCAGGACAGGCCGGTCTCGTCGCGCAGCCGCGCCATGATCGGCCGCGCCACGTCGAGCACGCCCAGCCCGCGCGCGGCGGCCCGGCCCACCGCGACCAGCGCCGGGCCGAGCCGGTAGGTGCGGCGGGTCGGATGGCGGATCAACCAGCCCAGCGAGGTCAGGCTCGCGAGCATCGGATGGCAGGTCGCGGGCGTCACCGCGAGATGCCGGGCGATCTCGGACAGGGTCAGTCCCTCCGCCGGCCGTTCGGCGATCGCGTCGATCAGCGAGACGAGTCGGTCGGTCTGCGGGGACGGTCGTGGGGCCATGGCCGGCACCCTACTGGATCTTTTCGCATAGTGCGCATATTGACTCGCACAATGCGCAGCCGTACGGTCTGCCCACGTTACCGGGGAGGCTCATATGTACGACCTCAAGATCATCAACGCCACGATCGTGGACGGCACCGGCGCGGACCGGTTCGTCGGTGACATCGGTGTCCGGGACGGCCTGATCGTCGCGGTCCGCCGGCACGACGGCCCGGATCCGGCCCTGGACGGCGACGCGGTCGAGACGATCGACGCGACCGGTCACCTGGTCACGCCGGGTTTCGTGGACATCCACACCCACTACGACGGCCAGGCCACCTGGGACGAGGTGCTCGACCCGTCCACGTCGCACGGCGTGACCACGGTGGTCTCGGGGAACTGCGGAGTCGGCTTCGCGCCGGTTCGCCCGGGCCGCGAGGACTGGCTGATCCGGTTGATGGAGGGCGTCGAGGACATCCCCGGGACGGCCCTCGCCGAGGGCATGACGTGGGGCTGGGAGACCTTCCCTGAGTACCTGGACGTACTCGAGCAGCGCACGTTCGCCGCCGACATCGGCGTCCAGGTCGCGCACGGCGCGGTGCGGGCGTACGCGATGGGCGACCGGGGCGCACGCAACGAGCCGGCCACGGCCGAGGACATCGAGGCGATGGCGGTGATCGTCAAGGAGGCGATCGAGGCCGGAGCGCTGGGCTTCTCCACCTCGCGCACGGTCGCGCACAAGGCGATGGGCGGCGAGCCGGTACCCGGCACCTTCGCCACGGAGGACGAACTCTTCGGCCTGGGCCGGGCGATGGCCGCGGGCGGGCGGGCCGTCTTCGAGTTGGCCCCGACCGGCTCGTCCGGCGAGGACATCGTCAAGCCCGCCTCCGAGGTGGCCTGGATGCGTCGACTCGCCGCCGAGATCGGCATGCCGGTGTCGTTCGCGCTGCTCCAGGTCAACGCGGCGCCGGAGCTGTGGCGCGAGTTGATGGCCGAGTCGCAGGCCGCGAACGAGGCGGGCGCGCGGCTGCATCCGCAGATCGCGGGCCGCCCGTTCGGGATGCTGACCGGGTTCGGCACCCGCAACGCGTTCAGCAAACGACCGACGTTCCGGGCGATCGACGACCGGCGGGTGGCCGGCGAACTGGACGACGCGGCGTTCGCGGCCGAGTTGGCCCGGCCCGAGGTCAAGGCGGCGATCCTGGCCGAGAGCGACCTGCCCAGCGACCCGAACATCCCGGGCGACTCGGTCAACCTGGCGATGCAGTTCATGCTGGACCGGATGTACCCGATGGACACCGTCCCGGACTACGAGCCGCTGCCGGACCGCACGGTGACCGCCATCGCCCGGGCGCGCGGCGAGGACCCGCTGTCCACGCTGTACGACCTGCAACTGGAGGACGACGCGCGGACCACGCTGATGGTCCCGATGTTCAACTACTCGGACGGTGACCACGAGGCGATCCGAGAGATGCTCACCCACCCGGCGAGCGTCTTCGGCCTGGCCGACGGCGGCGCGCACTGCTCGATGATCTGCGACGCCTCCCAGCCGACCTTCCTGCTCACCCACTGGGCCCGCGACCGCACCCGCGGCGAGCGCCTGCCGCTGGAATTCCTGATCCGCAAGCAGACGATGGACACCGCCGCCCTGTACGGCCTGTCCGACCGGGGCGTGCTGGCCGAGGGCAAGCGCGCCGACCTGAACGTGATCGACCTGGACGCCCTCACCCTGCACCGCCCCCGGATGGTCCACGACCTCCCGGCCGGCGGCGGCCGCATGCTCCAGAACGCGACCGGCTACCTGGCCACGATCGTCGCGGGCCAGGTCACGAGGCGAGCGGGCGTCGACACCGGCGCGAGGCCGGGCCGCCTGGTGCGTGGGGCCCGGTAGCGCCGGTTCGCCCACAGGCGTCGGTCGGCGTGCTCCGCTCCCGGCCACCACGGCGAGCCGCGGATCACCCGCCCGACCCGCGCCGCCGTTTCATGTGGAACACGTCGGCCCCGGCTCCCGTTACGGGCGTCGGGGCCGACGCACCGGGAACCGCGTCCCGATGGCGAAGCGAGGGTGGCCGACAGGCCGGGCGGTCAACGGGTCGTTGCCGCCCGCCGGCCCGGTCAGGCCGCCTTGTTCTCGCCGAACAGACCGCCGCCGCCGCCGAAGGACTTCAGGAGGCCGTTGAGGTCGATCGTCTCGCCGGCCGGCGGGGCCTTGGGGGAGATGCCACCGGAGAGCTTGGAGTACTTGAGGTCGAGGGAGACCTCGTTGGTGCCGTCGCTCTTGTCGTCGGCGGTGACGCGGACCGGGAAGGGCTTGCCGTTGGCCGCGATGTAGATGGTGAGGGTCGCGCCGTCCTCCTTGGAGATCAGCGGGATCACCTTGGTCCCGTTGATCTCGGTGGTCTCACCCTTGGTCAGCTTCGGCTTGTCGCCCGAGTCCGAGCCGGAGTCCGAGTCCGAGTCCGAGTCGGAGCCGAACGGCGAGCTGTCCGAGCCACCGAACGGCGAGCCGTCCGACCCGCCGAACAGCCCGTCCAGCGACGGCTTCTTGCCGCCCTTGAGCAGGTCCTGGCCGAGCTTGCCCGCGCTCCCGTCGCCGAGCTTGATGTACTTGCCCTCGACCAGCTTGGCGCCCTCGACGAACATCTTGGTGAACTCGTCGCCCAGTTCCAGGTCGTCGGCGGACGGGGCCTCACCGGACGCGGCCTCGGCCCGCTTGCCCAGGTCCACGAGGGTCTGCACGGTGCCGGGCGCGATCCGCACGTAGACGGTCTTGTCGACCCCGATCAGGTCCACCGGCTTGTCCCCGAGGGTGATCTTGCCCTCGACCTGCTCGGGGGTGCCGATCTTGACGTCCAGGCCGAGCGGGGTGTCGTAGATCTTCCCGGTGCCCTGGACGCGCAGGTTCGTCAGGTCGTCGAAACCGGTCTCGGCCTGCTTGGAGAGCGCCTCGACGCTCAGTCCCTCGTTCGACGGGCCCTTGGGGTCCAGGGCGTCACCGCCACCGCCCAGGCTGTTGAAGGGGTCTCCCGAGGACGACTCGCCACAGCCGGCGGCGAGCAGGACCAGCGGTACGGTCAGGGCCGCGGCGGATATCCGGAGCGAACGCACAGTTGAACTCCCGGTCGAGAAACGATCGATGGCACGGCGAAGCGTGCAAGGGTGCCTACCCGAATGGTAGGCAGCGATGTCCACCCCATTACCCGACGGGCAGGTCCGCGGGCGAGAGCTGCGACACATCGCGTCGGCGGCGGAAGGCCAGCGCCGCCAACACGCCGCCGATCAGGCCGAACAGGTGGCCCTGCCAAGACACTCCCTCCGCGAGCGGGGTGACCCCCATCGCGAACGAGCTGCCGTACAGGCCCAATACGGCGAAGCCGATCAGCACGTCCAGCACCCGGCGGTCGGCGAACCCGCGCACGATCAGATAGCCGAACAGACCGAAGACCAGGATGCTCGCGCCCGCCGTGTTCGATCGGTCCGGCGCGGTCAGCCACACTCCGAGACCGCCGATCAGGGTGATGGTGAGCAGTACGGCGAGGAAACGGGCGACCCCGCGCAGCGCGGCCAGGAAGCCGAGCAGCATCAGCGGGAAGGTGTTGGAGACGATGTGTCCGGTGCCGAAGTGCAGGAACGGCGCGCTGAGGATGTCCGGCAGTTCGTCCGCCCGCCGGGGGGCGATCCCGTGGGTGAGCAGTGAGTCGTCGGTCGTGTAGTTGACGAGCTGGACGACCCAGACGGCGCCGATCAGCACTGCGGTGATCAGGGCCGCGTCGCGGACCCCCGACACGGATATGCGGGACATGCACACCCCTCCCCTGCGGCTGGTGCCGCCGCTACGAAGCCACAATAGGAGCCATGGACCAGGAGCGGGACAGTACGGGACGACGTCCGTGGATCGTCGGCGTCTCGGGGGCCTCGGGCACGCCGTACGCCGCGGCGGTGTTGCGCGGGCTGCTCGACGCCGGTGAGCACGTGGACCTGGTGGTCAGCCGGGCCGCCCGGCTGACCCTGATCGACGAGACCGGGCTCGCGTTCCGCGACGCGCACTGGCGCGACGACCTGGCCGCGTGGACCGAACTGGACGCGGACGCGCTGGCGCGGGTCCGCTACTGGGCGCCCGGCGACCTGGGCGCGGGACCCGCGAGCGGGTCGTACCCGGCCAAGGGCATGGTCGTGGTGCCGGCCAGCACGGCCTCGGTCGCGGGCATCGCCATCGGCCTGTCCAAGGACCTGCTCCAACGCGCCGCGGACGTCACGCTCAAGGAGCGTCGCCCGCTCGTGCTGGTGCCGCGCGAGACCCCGCTCACCGGCACCACGCTGCGCCATCTGGTCCGGCTCGACGACGCCGGCGCGGTGATCCTGCCGGCCTCCCCGGCCTTCTACGCGGGTGCCCAGGACGTGCGGCGCCTGGTCGACTTCGTCGCGGGCAAGGCGCTGGACTCGCTCGGCGTCGCGCACACCCTCTACCGACGCTGGGACGGCGAACTGGGCGGCGCCCGACGTGAGGCGGCCGGAGAACCAAAAAGGCCCCCGCGGTGACGGGAGCCTTGACGGTCTTGCCGGATCCGCCGGGCGATCAGCGCCCGGACTTGCGGCGGCCGACCAGACGCTTCACACGCTTGAGCGTGCTGGACGGCTGGGTGGCACGTGAGCGTTCCGCGATGGCATGCAGTTCCTGCATGTGTGCGCGGGCCATCTCCAGGGTGTACACGGTTTTGTCTCCCCACGAGTCGTCATCGGAGGCTTGTAGCTCCCGATGCCTTTGATTCTAAGGGTTAGAATCAGAATCGTCCAATGAATTACAGGCCCCATGCGGGTTTGCGCCTCTGTCATGTCGCAGACCCCTGACGGCCCCCCGGTGGACACCATCGATTACCTGGAGGAAACGGACATGGATGCCGTCGACCGCAAGCTGATCCAGGCGCTGCGCGGCAACGGGCGGGCGTCGTACGCGGAGCTGGGTCGACTCGTCGGCCTGTCCGGGCCGAGCGTCACCGATCGCATCAACCGGCTCGAACAGGCCGGCGTGATCACCGGCTACCGCGCCTCCGTCGACCCGGTCTCGCTCGGCCTGGGCGTGACCGCGCTGATCGGGATCCAGCTCTCCGACGCGGCCGACCACGACGACGTGAGCCGCCGGCTGCGCGACCTCGACGAGATCGAGGACTGCTGGTTCATCGCCGGAGACGACTCGTTCATGCTCAAGGTCCGGGTCTCGGACATGGAGGGCCTGGAGAACGTGGTCCGCCGCCTCTCCGGCACCCGCGGGGTGGCCCGTACCCGCACCACCGTGGTGCTCTCGACCAAGTGGGAGTACCGCGCGGCCGAACTGCCCGAACCCACGGAATAGCCGTGCCGAGCCCCGCACGGCCGTGCCCGACCCGCCGAGCGGCCGCGCCGGCCGTGCCCGGAAAAGATCGGCGGTCGCGCCCACGCCTGCTCGTAGTGTGGCGGACATGACGAACCTGGTGACTCTCGAAGACCTCGAGGCCGCACGGAAGCGGATCGCGGGCACGGCCGTACGCACCCCGTTGCTGCCGTCCCTGCACGGTGACGCCGACCGACCCCTCTGGCTCAAGCCGGAGGGTCTCCAGGGGATCGGCGCGTTCAAGATCCGCGGCGCGTACAACGCGATCGCGGGGTTGACCGAGGCCGAGCGCTCGCGCGGGGTCGTCGCACACTCCAGCGGCAACCACGCGCAGGCGGTGGCCTACGCGGCCCGCCTGTTCGGTGCCCGGGCGGTGATCGTGATGCCGGACACCACGCCGACCGTCAAGATCGAGGCCACCCGCGCGCTGGGCGCCGAGGTGGTCATCGTCACCCCCGAGCGGCGGGACACCGCGGCCGGCGAGTTGTCCGCCGAGCACGGCTACGCGTTCGTGCCGCCCTACGACGACGCGCGGATCATCGCCGGCCAGGGCACCGCCGGCCTGGAGATCATCGAGGACCTGCCCACCGCGGACACCGTGCTGGTCCCGGTCAGCGGCGGCGGCCTGATCTCCGGCATCGCCGCCGCGGTCAAGCTGACCAGCCCGCGTACCAAGGTGATCGGCGTCGAGCCCGAACTGGCCGCCGACGCGGCCGAGTCCCTCCGTACCGGCGTGCGCACCACGTGGTCCAGCACCGACACCTACCGCACGATCGCCGACGGCCTGCGCAGCACCTCGGTGGGCGTACTGCCGTTCGCGCACATCCAGGCGTACGTGGACGACATCGTCACGGTGACCGAGGAGCAGATCCGCGAGGCGATGCGCTTCCTGGGTCGGCGCGCGCGCCTGGTCGCCGAGCCCTCGGGCGCGGTGGCCACCGCGGCCTACCTCTTCCGCCAGGACGCGCTGCCCGCCGGCCGCGAGCACGTCGCCGTGGTCAGCGGTGGCAACGTCGATCCCGCGCTGTACGCCGAGGTGATGGCCTGAGCGAGGGCTCGGCATACCGGGCGTAACCTCGTAGCAGCCGTGCAGCGGCGGACGAGAAGATCTAGAGGGAGTGCCGACACATGGACGCGGGCCTGCGCAAGGAGATCGAGGACAAGGTTTTCGCCGGGGAGCGCTTGAGCCGTGAGGACGGCATCGCGCTCTACGCGAGCGACGACCTGGCGTGGCTCGGCGGGCTCGCGCACCACGTGCGGACGGTGAAGAACGGCGACAAGGTCCACTTCAACGTCAACCGTCACCTCAACATGACGAACGTGTGCAACGCCTCGTGCGCCTACTGCTCGTTCCAGCGCAAGCCGGGCGAGAAGGACGCGTACACGATGCGGATCGAGGAGGCGGTGCGGCTCGCGAAGGAGATGGAGCCGGACGGCATCACCGAACTGCACATCGTCAACGGCCTGCACCCGACCCTCCCGTGGCGCTACTACCCGAGGTCGCTCAGCGCGCTCAAGGAGGTGCTGCCGAACGTCGCGCTGAAGGCGTTCACCGCGACCGAGATCCACTGGTTCGAGAAGATCTCCGGCCTGTCCGCGTCGGACATCCTCGACGAGCTGATGGACGCGGGCCTGGAGTCGCTCACCGGCGGCGGCGCGGAGATCTTCGACTGGGAGGTCCGGCAGCACATCGTCGACCACGACACGCACTGGGAGGACTGGTCGCGGATCCACCGGCTCGCGCACTCCAAGGGCCTCAAGACCCCGAGCACGATGCTCTACGGCCACATCGAGGAGCCGCGGCACCGGGTCGACCACGTCATCCGACTGCGTGAACTCCAGGACGAGACCGGCGGGTTCCAGGTCTTCATCCCGCTGCGCTACCAGCACGACTTCCACGACAGCAAGGACGGCATCGTCCGCAACCGGCTCCAGGCCCGGACCAGCATGGCCACCGGCGCCGAGGCGCTCAAGGTGTTCGCGGTCTCCCGGCTGATGTTCGACAACGTTCCGCACGTGAAGTGCTTCTGGGTCATGCACGGCCTGGCCACCGCGCAACTCGCGCTCAACCACGGCGCGGACGACCTGGACGGCTCGGTCGTGGAGTACAAGATCACCCACGACGCGGACGACTTCGGCACGCCGAACAAGATGACCCGCGACGACCTGCTCGACCTGATCCGGGACGCGGGCTTCCGTCCGGTGGAACGCAACACCCGTTACGAGACGCTGCGCGAGTACGAGGGCCCCGACCCGGCCCGCCGCGACACGCCGCAGCCGATGAAGCTCTGACGTCGCGCCGGCGGGTGCGCCCGGACTCGGGCCCGGGTCCGGACCGCCCGTCGTGGCCGAACGTGTTCGACGATGGCTCGGGAGGGCTGCCGGATGGCTGACGCGCTGCGGATCCCGCTCACCCGGGCGCAGGTCGAGGAGTGGTTCGGCGACGTGGTCCGGCGCGATCTGCCGGAGATCGCGCACGCGCCCACCCGGCGCTTCCTGGCCGAGGTGGGTCTGCCGCGCGAGGCCGCGCTGATCCGGTTCGAACCGGGCGGCACCCGGGACCACCTGATCGTGCTCGGCACGTACGGCTCGCCGCACACGCCGTCGTACGCGGTGCTGCTCGAGGGCACGACCGGTCGGGTGTTCGTCGAGCAGCGCTTCGGCGATCCGACGCCGATGTCGATGGACGTGTCCACCCTGGTGCGCAACACGGGCCTGGTGGAGGCGATCCGGGCCGGTCGCGGGCCGGTGCGCACCGGCGAGGAACTGATCGACCTGCTCGGCGAGACCGAACCCGAGTTGGATCCGAGGCACTCGTTCTGGCACACGTCCTTCGCGCTGTGGCAGTTGCGCCGGGCGGCGGTGCCGGGCGAGGGCCTGGCCGTGCGGATCACGCCGGCGATGCTGGACCTGGTGTACGAGAACGAGTTCTCCGGCTACGACGAGCGGCAGTTGCCCGCCGCGATCACGCACGAGCCGACCCGGCGCTTCCTGCTCGACGTCGGGTTGATCGACGCGTGGGCCTACCTGGACATGCGCAGCGACGACAAGCCGCTGGTGACCCTGGCCGAGTTGATCGCCGAGCGCCGGGCCGACTGGGACGACGAACCCGAGCCGCCCGCGGACGCGGAGCACCTGGTCGTCCTGGGCTACGTCAGCGAGGACGGCGACCTGCTCGTGGACGGCCGTACCGGGGTGGTCCGGCGCTGGTACACCGGCGGTGACGAGCCGGCGATGGACACGCTCAACACCGATCTGTCCACGCTCGCCTTCACCATGTGGGTGATCGGGCGGATGCGCCGGCAGGGCGAGCGGTTCGGCATCGGCATCCACGACGTGTGGGAGCCGATCGTGGTCGACCTGCTGTCGTCGGTCGATCCGCTCGCGTGGGCGGAGCCGGGAGGCTACTGGGAGTACATGATCCTGGACGGCATCAACGGCCTCGGCCCGTGAGAGGACCGGTCGGGTTCCGAGTCGGGGCCCGGCTCGGCGTCTCGAATACGGGATGCTTGACTGGAGGGGACGGCCCGGCTCGCGCCCGCCGCCACTCGTACCGCTCTGGCTAGGGGAACCGAAGGTGACCATGTCGAATCCCGCGCTGCGCTACTCGCTCTACCGGCTCGGCATCTTCGCCGCGTTGTTCGGCGTGGTCATGGTCGTGTTCGGGTTCTTCGACCTGGACGGTCGGGGGAACGTCTTCATCGCGATCGCCATCGCGGCCGCGGCTTCGGCGGTGATCAGCTACAAGTTCCTGAACGCGGAGCGGGACGCGATGTCCGAGGCCCTGTACGAGCGCATGCAGCGGGCCAAGCAGCGCATCGCCGAGGACAACCGCGCCGAGGACGAGGCGGTGGCCCCGATCACCCGGATCGCCAAGACCAAGGAAGCCTCCTAGGCCGCCTGTTGGTCGAGGGGGCCGTGCGGCACGGGACGTCTTCCGGTCGAGGAAGCCTCTTAAGCGAGGTGTGGCCGGCCGTGTCCGTGGGTGTCCGGCGGTGTCCGTTCCGTAATTCTTTGCGTTTATCGGTTTAGTGTCGCTATCCTCATTTCCATGATTGGTGCAGGCGACACGCAGTTGACGGACGCGGCGGTGGGTTTCCCGCTCGTGTCCCGTCGGCACGTCGACCTGGGCCGTTGCGCCACCGCGCTGTGTCGCGGCTGACCGCCGCCGTGCCCCTGCCGGGCTGACGTCTCCACGCTCGTCGCCCCGACCGCCCGCACGCCGGCCCTCCGCGGCCGTTCTGCGCGAAGTATCGCTTCTTCGTAGTCCTTCCTGCGGGCACACGTGTGCCTATTGATGCGCAGGTTCACGGCCGCTCCGTACCGCCACCCCCGTCCCCCACGGTGCCCGTTCAGGAGCCCTGCCTTGTCTGCTGTCGATTCACTCAAGACCCTGAAGAGAACTCCCTTCTGGGCCCAGATAGCCGCCGGCCTCGTGCTCGGCGTGGCCTTCGGCTTCATCGCCAAGGAATACAACGTCTCGTGGCTGACCCAGACGCTCGACCAGATCGGCACGATCTTCGTCCAGCTGCTCAAGCTGGCCGTACCGCCGCTGGTGTTCACCGCGATCCTGGTCAGCGTCGTCAACCTGCGGAACGTCAACAACGCCGCGCGGCTGGCCGCGCGCACGCTGCTGTGGTTCCTGATCACGTCGCTGATCGCGGTCGCGATCGGCCTCACCATCGGCCTGGTCACCAACCCCGGCGACGGCTTCAAGCTGCCGGCCGACCCGGGCAAGGCGCCGAAGACCAACGGTGACTGGCTCGACTTCATCACCGGCATCGTGCCGACCAACATCGTCACCGCCTTCTCCGAGGTCAAGGTCCTGCAGATCGTCTTCCTGGCGGTCGTGCTCGGCTCGGCGATCCTGTCGGTCGGCGCCAAGGCCGAACCGCTGGTCAAGGGCGCCGAACTGGTCCTGGAGATCATCCAGAAGGCGCTGTGGTGGGTGATCAAGCTGTCCCCGCTGGGCACGCTCGGTCTGATCGGCACCTCGGTCGCCACCTACGGCTGGGACCTGATCAAGCCGCTGGGCACCTTCACCGCCGACATCTACATCGGTTGCGCGCTGGTGATGTTCGTGGTCTACCCGCTGCTGCTCGCGCTGGTCGGCAAGGTCAACCCGCTGAACTACTTCAAGGGCGCGTGGCCGGCCATCCAGCTCGCGTTCGTCTCGCGCTCGTCGGTCGGCACCATGCCGGTCACCCAGAAGGTCACCGAGCGCCTCGGCGTCCCGAAGGACTACGCCTCGTTCGCGGTGCCGTTCGGCGCCACCACGAAGATGGACGGTTGCGCCGCGGTCTACCCGGCGATCGCCGCGATCTTCGTCGCCGAGGTCTACGGCGTGAACCTGGGCATCAAGGAATACCTGCTGATCGCGTTCGTCTCGGTGATCGGCTCGGCGGCCACCGCCGGTCTCACCGG
Organism: Embleya sp. NPDC127516; assembly: GCF_044765325.1. Taxonomy (NCBI): domain Bacteria; kingdom Bacillati; phylum Actinomycetota; class Actinomycetes; order Kitasatosporales; family Streptomycetaceae; genus Embleya; species Embleya sp. NPDC127516. The sequence goes on from NZ_JBIWJT010000010.1 coordinate 104,608, forward strand.
CGCGATCATCATGCTGACCCTCACGCTCAGCACGGTGAACCTACCGCTGGCGGGCGTCGCGCTGCTGCTGGCGATCGACCCGATCCTGGACATGATGCGGACCGCGACCAACGTGGCCGGGCAGATCGTGGTGCCGATCCTGGTCTCCGCTCGGGAGAAGACGCTGGATCTGGAGAAGTACAACAACCCGCGTGATCTGGAAGCGCCCGACGAGCCGGCCACGCCGCACGTCCCGCTCCAGAAGACGGCGGAGCGCGAACCGGTCTCGGTCTGACGCTCCCGCTCGACCGGCGCCCCCGATCCCCTCGTGCCGAAGGGGTCGGGGGCGCTGTCGTTCATCGGCGGGGAGCGGCGGGGGCGTCCTCGGGGTCCTCGACAGGCGCGGGCGCAGGCGCGGGTGCGGGGCCGGGGATGTCGGCGGTGGTGGTGACCGCGGGGCCTGTCGGCTCCGCCGCGGTCGCTCCCTCCGTGGTCGCTCCCTCCACGGTCGTCCCCTCCGCGATGGCCGTCGCCGCGTCCGCCGCGTCGGCGACCGGGGTCGCGCCGCTGTAGCGTCGGGCCAACCGGCGGATGTAGGCGACCAGTTCCGGCGGGTCCTCGATCTCGAAGTCGGCGTCGAGCAGGCTGATGTAGACGGCCAGGTTCTCGATGCTGGACGCGCTCGTCTCGAACAGGCAGGTGTCGTCGTCGACCACCGCGAACGCGCCGAAGGCGGGCGGCACCTTCTCGGCGACCGAGCCGATCGGGGCGCGCACCAGCACCCGGGCGCGGAACTGCCCGCGCGCGCTCTGCACACCCTGGTTCACGAAGGCCGCCACGTCGCCGTCGGCGGGCAGTTCGCGCGGGGTGAAGCGGGGGCCGTGCGGCGGACGCGGGGTGATCCGGTCCATCCGGAAGGTGCGCCAGTCCTCGCGCTTGACGTCCCACGCCACCAGGTACCAGCGGCCCATCCGGTGCACGAGCCGATAGGGCTCGACCACGCGCGAGGTCTCCTTGCCGTCGTGCGAGCTGTACCGGAAGCGCAGTTGCTCGTGGTCGCGGCAGGCGCCGGCCAACACGGTCATCACGTCCATGTCCACGGCCGGACCGGTCTGGCGGACCGGGACGGTGTACTTCTGCAGCGCCTTGACCCGGCGATGCAGCCGGGACGGCAACACCTGGTCGAGCTTGGCGAGGGCGCGTAGCATCGCCTCGTCCATGCCGTCCACCACGCTGCCGGCGGCGATCCGCAGTCCGACCACGATGCTCACCGCTTCCTCGTCGTCCAGCAGGAGCGGCGGCAGCGCCTTGCCGGCGCCGAGGCGGTAGCCGCCGACCACGCCGCGGCGCGCGTGCACCGGATAGCCCAGGCCGCGCAGCCGCTCGATGTCGTAGCGGACCGTCCGCCCGCTCACGCCGAGCCGTTCGGCGAGTTCGGGGCCGGTCCAGTCGGGCCGCGTCTGCATGAGCGAGAGCATGCGCAGGAGTCGCGCGGAGGTTTCCAGCATGCGTCGAAGTCTGCCGGCTCCGGGGTGATCAATCAGGAACGAACATTGCCTGTTTCGAATCTAGTCTCGGAGTTGTGGAAAACAGCGGCGAGAAGACCCTCGCGACCCCGACGTCCCAGTCCCCGGTAGGCCCGCGGCAGCGCTGGCTCGGTCTTCTGGCGGTGCTGGCCGCCACCTTGATGAACCTGCTCGACTCCAGCGTGGTGGGCGTCGCGGCCCCCGCGATCCGCGGCGATCTGGGCGGGAGCTACGCGAGCCTGCAGTGGATCGCGGCCGGCTACACGCTCGCCCTCGCGGTGGGCCTGCTCACCGGCGCGCGGCTCGGCGACATGTACGGCCGCAAGTTCATGCTGATGGTCGGCGTGGTCGGCTTCGTGGTGCTCTCGGTGGCCTGCGCGATCGCCTGGTCGCCGGAGACGCTGATCATCGCGCGGGTGCTCCAGGGGCTGCTCGGCGCGCTGATGATCCCGCAGACGTTCGGCCTGATCCGGGACCTGTTCCCGCCGGCCGAGATCGGCAAGGCGTTCGCGGTGTTCGGCCCGGCGATCGGACTGTCCACGGTGCTCGGGCCGATCGTCGCGGGCGTGCTCGTGGACGGCGACGTGTTCGGCACCGGGTGGCGGATGATCTTCCTGATCAACATTCCGCTGGGCGCGTTCGCGTTGCTGATGGGGTGGCGGATGTTGCCCGACGTGGCGCCGAGCGAGGCGGGCGGGCGGCTGGACGTGGTGGGCATGGCGCTCGCCGGTGTCGGTACCTTCATGCTCGTGCACCCGCTCGTCCAGGGTCGCGAACTGGGTTGGCCGGTATGGTCGTTGGTCGAGTGTGCGGCGTCGCTGCCGATGCTTGCCGCGTTCGCGGTGTACCAGTTGCGCCGCGAGGCGGCCGGCAGGGTGCCGCTGATCAAGCTGGGCGTGTTCCGGCGTCGCTCGTACGCCTCGGGCGTCGGCTTCGTGATGGTCTTCTTCGGCGCGATCGTCGGGATCTCGATGGCGATCGGCCTGTTCCTCCAACTGGGCCTGGGCTACAGCCCGACCCGGGCCAGCCTGACGATGGGCGTGTGGGCGCTCGGCGCGTTCCTCGGCTCCGGCTTCAGCGGCGTGGTGATGGGCAAGCTGGGCCGGCGCATCCTGCACATCGGGCTGGCCGTGATGGCGGCCGGCATCGCCTGGATGTACCTGGTCTTCGCGGACGCCGGGGCGGACATCGGCACCGGCGATCTGCTCGCGCCGCTCGGGCTGTTCGGGCTCGGCATGGGGATGATCTTCGTGCCGGTCTTCGACATCATCATGGGCGAGGTCGAGGACCACGAGGTCGGTTCGGCCTCCGGCGTGCTCGAGTCCGTCCAGCAGTTGGGTGCCTCGCTGGGCATCGCGATCCTGGGCACGGTGTTCTTCGGCGTGATCGGGGCCCAGGCCACGCACAACTTCGACGAGAGCGCGGCACCGAGGCTGCGTACGGAGCTGACCGCGGCGGGTGTGCCGGTGAGTACGCAGGACGCGATCGTGGCCGGGCTGCGGGCGTGCGTGGACGCCCGGGAGAACGCGACCGACCCGGACCGGCTCCCGGCGAGCTGCACGACCGTCCCGATCACCCCGGCCTCCGCCGAGCCGGTCGCGAAGGCGGGCGCCGAGACGCACACCCGCTCCTCGATCGACGCGGTCAAGCGCACGACTCTGCTGGCCTTCGGCCTGACCGTGATCGCCTTCGCCCTGGGCTTCCTCCTCCCCAAGCGAGCCCGGGAGAACCAGTTCACACCGGCGGAGCCGACGTCGCCCTCCTCGACCCGGGAACGCGAGCCGGCCCTGGCCTGACCCCAGGCACCGTCACCGAGCGGCGCGGGACACCCACCACGGGTCCCGCGCCGCTCGCCGTTCCCGCCGGCCTCGGCTTTCGCCCGCCCGGGGCCGGATCCCGGGGCGGTTCGAGGGGTGGAGCGGGCGCGGGAGAATGGTTGTATGACAACGCCCGTCCGGCTTTCCGCGATCGATCTCGTCACGTACACCCCCGGTCTGGCCGCGCTGCTCGTGGACGCGGTCGAGGACGGGGCCGGGGTCGGCTTCCTCGCCCCGCTGCCGATCGACGCGGCCGCCGAGTGGTGGGCGGCCCAGGGGGCCGAGATACGCAGCAACCGCACCATCGTGTGGGTCACCTCGGACCACGAGGGCGTCACCGGGACCATCCGGCTGCGCCTGGCCGGCATGCCCGACAGCCGACATCGCGCCGCGGTCGCCGGGCTGCTGGTCCACCGCCGTGCCCGGGGCAACGGGCTGGCCCGCGAACTCCTGGCCACCGCGGAGCGGTTCGCCGCCGCCGCGGGACGCAGTCTGCTCACCCTGGACGCCCCGACCGGCAGCGGCGCGGAGCGCCTGTACAAGCGCGCCGGCTGGATCGAGTCGGGCGCCATCCCGGCTTACGCCGCCGACCCCTCGGGCGTGCTGCGCTCCACCACGATCTTTCACAAGCAACTGGGCTGACGGGCCGAAGGTACGCGGGCCGACCGGGACCGGTTACCGTTGAAGGCGATATGACAACCAAGACCTCCAAGGGCGCCAGGCCCGAGCCGCTCGACGCCCGCCTGGACGCGATCGGCAAGCTCCCCTCCCGCGCCAAGTTCCACCTGCCCGGTCGGGAGCGTACGGTCGCCCAGACGCTGGGTGAATCCGGTGTGCGCTGGTACGCGTACGACCTGGTCGCGCGCCGCCTGGGCCCGGCGCGGCCCAGCAAGGAGGGCCGCCAGACGCCGTACCGGGGCCACCCGGTCTTCGTGGCCCAGCACGCCACGGGCACGTGCTGCCGAGGCTGCCTCGAGGAACTGCACGCCATCCCGCAGGGACGGCAGCTCGACAAGGCCGAACTCAACTATGTCGTCAACGTGATCTGTTTGTGGCTGACCCGCGAGATCGGCCCGGTCGCCAAGCCGAGCGGTCGCGCGGCCCGCACTCCGCGCTCGGCGATGCCGACCATCCCGGAGAACCCGACGGGCTCCACCAGGTCCACCCGCGCGACCCGCGCGTCGCGGTCGCGCTGACGGCTTCCCGGCCGCCGGGGGACCGGCTTCCGGGTATCCACTCCCGGCGAAGCGCTCAAGTGCGCGTCGACGCGGCCGACGGCGTCGACGGGTCTTTGGGTGTCCACCCCGGGCGAAGCGCTCAAGGGCCGGTCGACGCGGCCGACGGCGCCGACGGGTCCGTGCCGCCGGCCGGCGCGTCGGTGAGGGTCAGGTCGGCGGAGAAGGCACCCCACTTGCCGTCGGGCAACTGGCCCCGGATCTTCAGCACCCGCCCGGCCACCGGCTGATCACCCAGCGGAAGGCTGTACTGCGCCGTACCGGACGGCGGCGCCACCCCCCACATCACCGTGGTCAGGAACTTCCCGTCCAGGTACACCTCGTAGCTCGCGACCGCCCCGTCGACGTCCGGCGGCGTCCAGCTCAGGTCGACGTACGTGCCGTCCACCGCGACCCGAGGCACCGCGCGCAGCCCGGTCGGCGCGGTGTCGCGACTATCGCCGGTGCCCTGCTCGGTGAGCACCGCCGCGGCGTTGCTCTCCGGCGACTTGTTGTCCGCGGCGTCGCGCGCGGTGACCGTGAAGCTGTACTCGGTGCCCGGTCGGAGCCCACTGACCACCGCCGTGGTCAGGTCTCCCGCGACGCTGTGCACCCGCACACCGGCCTGCCACACGTCGTACGCGGTCACCCCCACGTCGTCCGTGGCGGCCTCCCAGGACAGCGTGGCTCCGCCTGAGCCCCGGGCCTGCCCCCGCACGTTCCGCGGCGCGGTCGGCGGTACGCGCTCGCCCTGGGCCACGGACAAGGTCGTGGCCGGCACGACCGCGCTCGCCGGCGACACGTTCCCGGCCCTGTCCCGCGCCCGCACGGAGAACGAGTACGCGGTCCCGGGGGTCAGTCCGCCGACGTCGACCATGTGCCGCCCGCCGGTCACGTCCAGCACCTTCGCGTCCCCGCGATAGACCTCGAACACCGCGACGTCCGGATCCGCGCGCCACATCACGTGCACCGATACCGAACTCGACGCGAGTGCGGTGACCTCGCCGGGCACCGCCGGCGCCGAGGTGTCCTTCCCGTCCTCGGAACACCCCGTCACCACGAGCGCAACGGCCAACCCGGTCAAGCCGATCCATGCCATTCGTCGCGCCACGACGCCTCTCTCCACCGAGAGCAAATTGGTCTAGACATATATGGCACAGCACCCGGCCCGCGAACAAGACACGAGTCGGCACGGACTCACCCGGAGCAGTCCCCCCACCGCTCGTTCAAGCCGCCGTGTGCGGCGCCAGGCGCACGATCAGCTTGGCATCCAACGCTCTCGCCAGCCGCTCCAGCACCTGGATCGTCGGCACGGTCCGACCTGCCTCGAAGCGAGCCACGGCCGACTGGGTCATCCCGGCGGCGTCGGCGAGGACGGCCTGCGTGAGCCCGTGTCGCTCGCGCATCTCCCGAACGCTGCGCCCGAGCTCGAACGCGATCCGAGTCGCCTCGTAAGCCTCGTCGGCGCCGGCTTCCGCCATGCGCCGCGAGCGGATCTCCTGCCAGTCACTGCGGCCGGTCATACGCTTACTCCTCGCTTTATAGCGCTGATGCTATGAACGTGGATCCGGTTCACCCGTCGAAAGCCGAGCCGTTCGCCCGACCGTGTTCGTAGTGGATGTTCACAGTGGGACGAAGCGGTCGAAGGGAGTGCGTGCGCGGGGTGGGGCGGCGCCTCGTGCGTGCACTCACACGGAACTCCCATGAAACCCGCGTAGACCCCGGCCAGGGCTCGTGCGGTGACCGTGGCGAGCCTGCCCGTGGCGGCGAAGTAACCCTCGTAGTAGCGCTGTTCCCGCACGCGAGGCGTCGCCACCGGCTTCAATGGTTGTCGAGGCGAACGTTTCGGAAGCGGGGGCGGTCCATGATGCGCGTGGTGGCTGTGGGGGCGGCCCTGATCGTGAGCGGCGCGCTCGTGGTCGGGTGTCAGGGCGGTTCGTCCAAGGGGGGTTCGTTCGGCCTGAAGAGCGACCCGCCCACCACGAGCGCGAGCCAGGGGGACCACACCGATCCGCCCCCGCCGCCGGCCCCTCCCTCGCCGGATCCGGTCACCCCCGCGCCGCCGGTGTCCATCACGCCGCGCCCGACCGCGACCACGCGCGCCGACGTCGCGCTCACCACCCCGCAGGCGCAGGCGCTGGTCGCGGCGGTCGTACTGGTGCCCAAGGACTGGGGACCGACCTACGTCCCGCAGGAACGCAACTACGAGTACACCGGGCTGCACCGGGTGGTCACCGGCACCGACTGCAAGCAGGTGGTCCAGGGCACCACCCCGGGCGCGCTCGCGACGATGGTGCGCTACGTGTACATCCCGGACGGCCAACCGAGCGTGGACAACCTCAGCAAGACGCTCGCGACCTCCTCGGCGACGGTGTACGCCAACACGGCGGCGGCCCGGACCGACATGAAGATCGGGATCGACGACGGGCGGCGCTGCCCGAACCAGGTGCTCGCCGGCGACGAGAAGCTGACCGGCATCCAGATCTTCGACCTGACCGTCGAGGGCATCGACGAGGTACACGTCGCGCGCGCCCAGTGGGTCAGCGGACGTGGCGGCGCGCCGTTCCAGTACGTGTGGGTGACGGCCCGTCAGGGCCAGATGGTGCTCACCGCGGCCGTCGTCGACCGGGGCGACAAGACCTTCGAGTCGGCCAAGAACCAGGCCGTCGACGCTCTTGCCAAGATGGTCGCGCGTACCCGGGTGCAACTGCGCTGACCCCCGCCAAGCGTGGTGAATACCATGAGGGTTCACGCACACGGGGGGCATCGGGATGTACGGCATCAGAAGAGTGGCGGTTCACGCGGTCGGTCCGATACTCGGCGCCCTGTTGCTCGCGGGCTGCGCCGACGGTGGTGACGATCCGTTCGCGGTGGCTCCCGAGGCGGCGCCCACCAGCGCCGACCCGATGGTCAAGGGCCCGGGGACGAGCGGTTCCCCCTCGCGCCCGAGCGCTTCCGCCACCCGCCCGGTCGCCACCACCGCGCCGCCGAGCCGTACCCCCGAGCAGGCACAGGCGCTGGCCACGTCGCTCGCGCTCGGCCCGGAGGACTGGGGGACCGGCTTCGTCCGGCAGAGCACGTACGAGTTCTCCGGCGAGACCTGGACCGACTACGCCGCCGACTGCACGCAGCAGACCGTGCCCCTGGCGCCGAGCATCGTCGGCCAGTGGGTACGCCAGGTGCAACTGCCGGATCCCGGCCGGCCCGCGCAGCTTTCCAGCGGCAGCACCACCGTGATCGTGCACAAGGACGTGCGCGGCGCGCGTGAGCAGGCGCAGAACGCGCGCCAGGTCAAGGACCGTTGCCCGACCCGCACCTACCCGGACGGCACTCAGGCGAAGGACACCCCGGGCGCCCGACAGCCCGCGTTCCCGGAGGCGGACGAGGTGTTCGCCGAGGAGGGCCTGATGTACCCCAAGGCCGGCGGCGGACCGTACCCGTACGTCGTGCTGACCCTGCGCAAGGACACCGTCGTGATGTCCTCCTACTTCAGCGGCCCCACCGCCGAACGGCTTCCCGAAGTACGCACCCGCGCCGGCCAGGCCGGCCGCCTGATGCTCGACCGCCTGCTGCGGTCCTGATCGGGCGCCCGGCCCGGCCCGGGGAACTCGCCGCCACCGCACGGTCGGGCGGACAACGGCCTCGGTCCGGGCCGGCGCCCGTGCGGTGGAAGTGCGCCGGAGGCCGCCGGGGCGACTAACGTTTCGGTCATGACCCAATCGCACGGCTTTGAGACCCTGGCGATCCACGCCGGGCAGGAACCCGACCCGCTGACCGGGGCCGTGGTTCCGCCGATCTACCAGGTGTCCACGTACAAGCAGGACGGTGTCGGCGGACTGCGCGGCGGTTACGAGTACAGCCGCTCCGGCAACCCGACCCGTACCGCGCTCGAGGAATGCGTCGCGGCCCTGGAGGACGGCACCAGGGCCCTGACCTTCGCGTCCGGTCTGGCCGCCGAGGACTGCCTGTTGCGCGCCCTGTGCGCGCCGGGCGCCCACGCGGTGATCCCGGACGACGCCTACGGCGGCACGTATCGGCTGTTCGCGAAGGTCGCCTCCCGCTGGGGCATCGACTACACCCCCGCGCACGCCGGCGACCTCGACGCGGTGCGCGCCGCGATCCGGCCGGGCATCACGAAGATCGTCTGGTGCGAGACGCCGAGCAACCCGCTGCTGGGGGTGGCCGACATCGCCGCGCTGGCGGCCGTCGCGCACGACGCTGGCGCGCTGTTCGTGGTGGACAACACGTTCGCCTCGCCCTACCTCCAGCAGCCGCTGACGCTGGGCGCCGACGTGGTGGTGCACTCGACCACGAAGTACATGGGCGGACACTCCGACGTCATCGGCGGCGCCCTCGTGGTCCGGGACACGGGCCTGGCCGAGGAGTTGGCCTTCCACCAGAACGCGATGGGCGCGGTGCCCGGGCCGTTCGACGTGTGGCTGACGCTGCGCGGGCTGAAGACCCTCGGGGTCCGGATGGACCGGCACTGCGCGAACGCCGAGCGGGTGGTGGACCTGCTGTCCCGGCACCCGCGGGTGAGCGAGGTGCTCTATCCCGGGCTGCCGGGACACTCGGGCCACGATGTCGCGGTCAAGCAGATGAAGGCGTTCGGCGGCATGGTGTCGTTCCGGGTGGACGGTGGCGAGGAGGCCGCCGTGCGGGTGTGCAACCGGACCGAACTGTTCACGCTCGGCGAGTCGCTGGGCGGCGTCGAGTCGCTGATCGAGCACCCGGGCCGGATGACCCACGCCTCCGCGGCCGGCTCCCCGCTGGAAGTCCCCGGCGACCTGGTCCGCCTGTCGGTGGGCATCGAATCCGCCGACGACCTCCTGGCGGATTTGGAACGGGCGCTGGGCTGAACCCTGCGGCCGCCCTGCGGCCCGCGTGCTCTCGAACGCCGGGTGGCCCGACGTGGTCGGGCCACCCGGCGTCGGGGCCTGCGGGCCGCCGAGTTCCACTGCGGCCGGCACCGCACCCGCCCTTCGAACTCCTCGCCTCGCTCGCCGCCCCGGAGAGATTCAGATGGTGTCCGGACACTGGTAGGCCGCTCCCGGGCGACCGCCAGAGCTGTAGGCATCCTGGAAGTTCAGGCGGATCTTCGCCCCGCTGTGCCACCGGAGTTCGAGGCCGTAGGGGATCGCACCGAGCGGGTCTTCCTGTGAGTAGCGCGTGCTCACTTGCAGGAGCTCGGGACTTCCGCTGTTGACCACCAGGGCGGCCAGCCACTCCTCGATGTCGGCAACCTTGACCTTGGCCCCGTCGATCGTAGGCACCGATTCGATGCGCGCCGGTGGCTCACCCTGAACCTCGGTCTCCGGTTGGGCGTACTGGTCACCCTGTGCGGACTCCGCGGTGATGCTCAACGCGACCGTGGCCCCGTTCCTCAGCCGGAACGAGACTCCGTACGGACCCGGGCGAGGAGCCTTCTGCTTACCGGCCTCGGGCGGATCGCAACATCGGTAACCGCGCCGGACTGCCTGAGCAGCTCGGCCAACCAGGGCTCAAATCGCACGGGACGCATCGGTGCCTCTCGACGGGGGTGGGATTCAGCAGTTTGGATCGGGAGGCCGACTACCCCAGATTCGAGAGCGTGAATGAGATCTACATGAGCGAGGCCAGGCGCGACGTCCTTGCCGAGCCCACGCTCCTCTTCTCGAATGTCCGGCGGTAAAGAGGCCGTTGTTCCCGCCGGGTGGGATCTTGAGCCCCGCCGGCCGGTCCGGACGGCGGCGTTCGCCCGAAATCGACCGGCGGCGGGGTGGTCAACCCTGGTGAATGCCCGCGATGAACGCGCGGAACTGGTCATGGCCGAAGGTCAGTACGGGGCTCCGGTCGAGCTTGGAGTCCCGGGTCCCGACGATGGCCAGCAGGATCGCCGCCTCGACGCAAGAACCGCTGGATCCGCTGTGGCTGGACTTGAACCACTCCGCGCAGGTGAGGTCCATTGGGCTGGTGCTCAATTCATCTCCTTCTCGATGCGTTCAAGCATCTTGATGGTGTCCTCCGGGTCATTCGCAGCACCCACCAACTGGTCCCGAGCATGCTGGAACTTCCGAACGTCAGCGGGCCGCTGCAAGTAGATGTTCCCGCCCGCCGTCTCCAGATAGACCCCAGGTGGCGTGAGTTGCTCGAACCCGAGCAAGGTGAAGCCTCCGTTCAAGCCGACGTGAGCACCCTTGGCCTGGGCAAGAATCTGGATGTTCACGTTCGGGAGAGTGGATAGCTCAGCCAGTTGGCGCAGTTGTGCACACATGACATCGACGCCGCCAAGCGGTCGTCGAAGGGCGCTCTCCTCGTGGATTGCCCATACCGCGATCGGGTTCTCGGAACGAGTAAGTGCGCTCTGCCGCTCAAGGCGGAAGCGCACGAGTCGTTCCACGTCGTCCGGCTCGTACTCCGTGCTGATCATCGCTCGGGCATACGCCTCGGTCTGGAACAACCCATTGACAAGGATCGGTTCGTACACGTCCAGCGTGACGGCGTCGGATTCGAGCCCGGCGTATGTGCTCATGCCGGATGGCAGCACGTCGTCGTACGCCTCCCACCATCCGCGCTGCTGCGCATCCCGGTGAATCTGGAGGACGGCCGCAACCTGGGCTTCCTCGGTGACGCCGTACCAGGCCAGCAGATCCTTGACATCGCGACTGGTGATCGGTGCCTGACCCGTCTCCACGCGGCTGATCTTGGCTTGCGAGCACTCCAGGTGCGCGGCGGCATCCTCGATCAACCGTCCGGCCGAGACGCGCAAGCGCCGCAACTCCGCCCCGAGTTGCCGTTTCCGTACGGTCGGCCCGCTGGTGGCCACGTGCGGCTCCCCCTCTGGTCGTCCTGCCTCGCCGCACCAGTGTGCCCGAGCGTCACGGAGACGAGCATGAGCGTCACTCACACGAGTGAAAGATCCGAAATGAGCCATGTATTTGCCTCACGCACTTGCGTGGAGTAGGTGCGACCGTGATTCTCGATATCACGGTCCGTAGCGCATTGATTGCTCATCTCGGTGCGCGATGCCCTGTTCAGGGCGTTCGGACCTGCCGATTCGGTGAGGAGCAGCCATGACACAAGGGCACCGCGCATGAAGTTCGATGCATTTGCGCCGAGCCCCGAAGGGCGTCGGCTGTTGGACGAGCTGGTGGGAAAACAGGTGTGCGACACCCGATCGGGGGTGTGTGGCGTTCTGGTGGACGTCATCGGGTCCACCGCCTACGCGCGGATGCCGTCCGCGTTGGAGTGGCGGGCGCCCATCGGGTGCATCGCAGCGATTCCGCCGAACGCGGCCGAAGGACAGGCGCGTTGAGTGCCGACGGGCGTAGGGGGTGGGGCGGACCTGGACAGCTTGCCCCACCCCCCTCGTGCCCCCAAGTGAAAGGACACTTCCCCACGATGACAGATGATCGCGACGACATTCGCCCCGGCCCGGCCTGGATTTCGGCGCTCGAACGGGTGCCGGACGCGCGGCTGCGGCTTCCCATTCCGGAGGCGGCCCGCAGTGGGCCCAAGCCGACGAACACATCCACCATCTGGCGGGCCTTCGGTACGTCGACCGCCCTGGTGCGCGCCGAGCCGCCCTACCGCGAGGCACGGCCGAGACTCCACCCGGAGACGACGGCACACCGCGTACCGGGTTGGTCAACCGGCGAGGAGATCGACAAGGCCGCCGACTTCGTCGAGCGCTACCGGGACGCCTGGTGCCGTGACGGCCGCACGGGGCGGGAGGGCACCCTCACCGCCGTCAACGGTCGAAGCGCCTACCTGCGCGCCATGAACGGCGTCGAGTTCACCTGCCGACTGCCGACACTCGTGATCGTCCGGCTACCGCCCCCGCGCCTGTACCGGCGGGTTCGCTACGTCGGGAAGGAGGACCCGGCCCGCCGCCCACCGGGCGACATCATGGAGACGTGGGCCGTCACCAACGGCACGCTCGCGACCGTGCAACCACGCACCGGCCCGGCCTGGTTCGCCCTGCTCGCCGATCTCGAACGCGACCTCCCGGCCGGCCCCGTGGCCGACTGGGACGATCCCCCGTTCATCCCGCACCACGCCGAGGACGAAGACGCGGGCCCGGACAGGTCCCCATCACATCCGTGACCACTGCACCCGCGCACCACACCTGCGCTCCGCACGCGAGGCACGAGGCGCGGGGCGAAAATCGCGGGTGATTCGGTCGGTCAGGCGACGGGCGCGCCCTTGTCCCGCTCGGGCTCGGCCGCCCGGTCGGCGGTGGCGCCCGGCTTGCCGTCCTCGTCGAAGTCCACCCGCTTGAGCTGCTTGTTCATCGACTTGAGCAGGAGCCAGGTGGCGACCGCGATCGCGGCGACCACCACGAACCCGAGCAGGCCGGGCGTGACCTTGCTCTCCTCGACCGCGAGCTGGAGCGCGAGCGGTGTCATGACGAACTACCTCCTGGATCGGGACCCCTTGTGAACAAGAGTGACATCCGATCGGCGGGACGTATGCACCGAGGGCCCGGAGAATCGTGCTCCGGGCCCTCGTACGGTCACCCGCGGGTGGTCAGCGCCGCACGCCCACCCGTACGCCCGCGAACAGGTCGTCCTCCGGCAGATCCGTGTCCACCAGCGAACGGACCAGCTCGTAGTCCTCCGTCGGCCACACCTCGCGCTGCACCGAGAGCGGCACCCGGAACCAGAAGCCGTCCGGGTCCACCTGGGTGGCGTGCGCGATCAGCGCCCGGTCGCGCGTCTCGAACCAGTCGGCGCACGGGATGCGCGTGGTGATGTCGCGCTCGTCGCGGTCGCCCCAGCGCTCCAGCCACTCGCCGTACGGCGACTCCAGGCCGCGGCTGAGCATGCCCTCGTGCAGCGCCTCGATCCGCGCGCGCGAGATGCCCTGGTTGTAGTACAGCTTCAGCGGCTGCCACGGCTCGCCGGACTCCGGATACGCGTCCGGGTCGCCCGCCGCGTCGAAGGCCACCATGGTGATCTTGTGCGTCTGGATGTGGTCGGGGTGCGGGTAGCCGCCGTTCTCGTCGTACGTGGTGATCACGTGCGGACGGAACTCGCGGATCAGCCGGACCAGCGGCTCGGCCGCCTTGTCCACGTCCAGCACCGCGAAGCAGCCGTCCGGGAGCGGCGGCAGCGGGTCGCCCTCGGGCAGCCCCGAGTCCTCCCAACCCAGCCACGCCTGCTCCACGCCCAGGATCGCGCGCGCCGCGTCCATCTCCTTGCGGCGCACCTCGTGGATGTTGGCCTCGATCTCCGGGTCGCCCTGGAGAGCGGGGTTGAGCACCGAGCCGCGTTCGCCGCCGGTACAGGTCGCGACGAGGACCTCGGCCCCCTCGGCGACATAGCGCGCCATGGTGGCCGCGCCCTTGCTCGACTCGTCGTCGGGGTGCGCGTGCACCGCCATCAGCCTCAGCCGATCGTCACTCACCGGAACGTCGCTCCTCATCCGTGCCCCGTGTCCCAGCCGCCGGGTCGTACCGCCGGGACCTGTCGAGGGCCGCTCTTGCACCGGACATATAGTGGCCGATAGATCTCGCTCGGGCACAAACCCGGGCCCGTCCCGCAGGAGACCCGGTGAGCGCAACGCCCGTCACCCGTTACGGCAAGGGCGCCACCCGAAGCGATCGAAAGTTGCGGATCGCGTTCGCGGTCTTCATGGTCGTGCTCGTGGCCGGGACGGTGTGGATCGGCCTCGATGTGGCGAACCCCGGCGTACGCGGGTCTATTCCGAGCTTCAAGGTCACCTCGGATTCCTCGGTGCAGGTCCAGGTGGAGATCCGTAAGGACAGCGACAAGGAAGCCGTCTGCGTGCTGCGTTCGCGCGACGAGGGCGGCGCCGAGGTGGGTCGCCGCGAACTGCGTTTCGCCAAGGGCGACAAGCACATCGAGCGCACCGAGACGCTGCAGACCATGGGCCGGCCCAACACCGCCGAGCTGGAGGACTGTCACACCGTCGGCTGAGCGGCGGTGCCGATGCCGTCGGCCGATCGTGTCCCGTGTCACCCGGGTGTGCGTGACTGCCCGAGACGTCGGGAGATTGTTACTCTCGAAGCTTCGTCCCCTCACGACCCGAGGTGTTCACACCGCGGACGGTGAGGGGGCGCTGGTATATGTGACCCCCTCCGCCGACCGGGCCCGCCCGGACGGCCGGTCGGACCGCGTGTACCTCATTCGTACGCACCGTGTACGCAACCCCTGTCGCAGACCTACGAGGAGCACCCCGTGACCCAGACCAGCGAAAGCGTCACCTGGCTCACCCAGGAGGCGTACGACCGGCTCAAGGCCGAGCTGGAACACCTGTCGGGTCCCGGCCGTTCCGAGCTCGCCGTGAAGATCGAAGAGGCCCGCCAGGAAGGCGACCTCAAGGAGAACGCGGGCTACCACGCGGCCAAGGAGGAACAGGGCAAGCAGGAGCTGCGGATCCGCCAGCTCATCGGCCTGCTCCAGAACGCCAAGGTGGGCGAGGCCCCCGCGGACGACGGCGTCGTCGAGCCCGGCATGGTCGTCACCGTGATCTTCAACGGCGACAAGGACGACCCCACGACCTTCCTGCTCGGTTCGCGCGAGGACGCGGTGAGCGACGTGGACGTCTACTCGCCGCAGTCGCCGCTGGGCAAGGCGATCAACGGCAGGACGGTCGGCCACAAGGCCACGTTCGCGCTGCCCAACGGCAAGAGCACCAGCGTCGAGGTGTTGGCGGCCAAGCCCTACAAGGGCTGAGCACCGACCCCGAGCGGCCCGCGCTCCCGGTATTCGGGAGCCGGGCCGCTTGCTTTTCCGGGGCACCGGAGTGCGGGACCTGCTCGTGGATTGCGCGGCGAGGTGTCAGCCGGTCGCGCGGAGGTACTTGCGCACCGCGAGCGCGCGGAAGAGCACGATGATCAGGGCCGACCAGATCAGCGACGCCCACACGGGGTGCTGCATGGGCCACGCGTCGGACTGCACGACCCCCGGATTGCCGAACAACACTCGGGCCGCCTGCACCGTCGCACTGAACGGGTTCCACTCGGCGATGTGCCGCACCCAGGGCGTCATCTGGCTGGAGTCCACGAAGGCGTTCGAAATGAACGTCACCGGGAACAGCCAGATGATTCCGCCCGAGGTCGCCGCCTCCGGAGTGCGCACGGACAGGCCGATCAGCGCTCCGATCCAGGTGAAGGCGTATCCCAGCAGGAGCAGCAGGCCGAAGCCGGCCATGATCCGCCCGGCGGTGGTCGGCTCGGCGGAGCCGGTGCGCCAACCCACGAGCAGGGCAACGCTCGCGAGGACGAGCATCGTGATGGCCGTCTGGGCGAGATCTGCGACCGTGCGGCCGGTCAGGACGGCACCTCGCGCCATGGGCAGCGAGCGGAACCGGTCGATGAGCCCCTTCTGCATGTCGTCCGCGATACCGGCGGCCGATCCCGCGGTGGCGAAGGTGACGGTCTGCGCGAAGATGCCCGCCATCAGAAAGTTCTTGTAGACGTCCGAGTCGGTGCTGTCACCGATCTTCATCGAGCCGCCGAAGACGTACGTGAACAGCACCACGAACATCACCGGCTGAATGACCCCGAAGAGGATCATCTCCGGAATCCTGGTCATGCGAATCAGGTTCCTGCGGGCGATGACCAGGGAGTCGCGCAGCGACTGGGCCACGCCGCCGCGGACCACGGGCGCGGCTGTGGAGGTCTTGGTCAGTACGGCCATTACCGCTTCACCGCCTTGTCGAGGCCGCGCTTCGGGCCGTCCTCGGTCGTCTCGTCGGAGTCGCTCTCGCCCGTGCCGTTGCCGGCCTCGGACTCCGCGGCATGGCCGGTGAGCGAGATGAACACGTCGTCCAGGGTGGGTCGGCGCAGCCCGATGTCGTCGATCTCGATCCCGCGCGCGTCGAGCTCGCGGATGATCTCGGCCAGCAGCTTGGCGCCGCCGGTGACCGGGACGGTGATCCGCCGCTGGAGCTTGACCACGCCCAACTCGCCCTTGCCGAACGAGGTCAGCATCTCGCTCGCGTCGGCCATGCGCTCCGCGTCGTGTACGACCACCTCGACCCGTTCGCCGCCGACCTTGGCCTTGAGCTGGTCGGCGGTGCCGCGCGCGATCACCTTGCCGTGGTCGACCACGGCGATGTCGTTCGCGAGGTGGTCGGCCTCCTCCAGATACTGCGTGGTCAGCAGCAACGTGGTGCCGCCCGCGACGAGTTCCTCGATCACCCGCCACAGCGCCATGCGGTTGCGCGGGTCGAGCCCGGTGGTCGGCTCGTCCATGAACATCACCGGCGGGCTGACCACGAGCGCCGCGGCCAGGTCGAGCCGGCGGCGCATGCCGCCCGAATAGGTCTTGGCGGGCCGATCACTCGCCTCGGACAGGTCGAACTGGGCCAGCAGTTCGTCGGCCCGATGCTTGGCGTCGCGACCGCTGAGCTGATACAACTCGCCGACCATGCGAAGGTTCTCGCGGCCGGTCAGATATTCGTCCACGGCCGCGAACTGGCCGGACAGGCCGATCGAGCGGCGGACCGCGTTGGGATTCTTGAGCACATCGTGACCGGCCACCACGGCTCGCCCGGAATCGGGTTTGAGCAATGTGGTCAGTACTCGCACGCATGTCGTCTTGCCTGCGCCGTTCGGTCCGAGCAGGCCCAGGACGGTGCCGGTGGGCACACTCACGTCCACGCCGTCGAGCGCTCGGACCGAGCCGAAGGTCTTTACCAGACCTTCGGCGACGATCGCTTCCTGCATGTCGGTGGATCACTCCTCGTGCGGATGGGGGCATGGGGGGCCGATCGATTCAGATCTCCACCATGCGCCCAACGCACCGAGCATGCGACCGCTTTTCTCCGGAAGCGTAACTCTTCGTGTCCGGATGACAGCCCACCGGAATCGCCCGGTCGTGCGCCGGCGAACTCCGGATACCTCTCGGCCGCGTCCTCCGTGGACGGACATGGCTTGGCCCAACAGCCAAGCACACGACACCGACATCGCCGACTCGCCCCACCCCGCCGCCCGTTGCGACCTCGCGGCGGCGAGGCGGCGCTTTCACGCTGCGTGGACTCAGCTCTTGCCGACGGTGTATCCCGCGCTGTACAGCGCCTCCACCACCGCCGCGCAGTGGCTGCGGCCCTTGGTCTCCAGTTGCAGGTCCACGTCCGCCTCGCCGACCCGCAGCGTCGCGTCGGTGCGCACGTGCGACACCGCGGCGATGTTGGCGTCGGTCTCGGCCAGGCGAACCAACAGGGTGGCCAGCGCGCCGGGGCTGTCCGGGATCCGCACCCGCAACGACAGATAGCGGCCGGCCGAGGCCAGACCGTGTCGCAGCACCCGGAGCATCAGCAGCGGGTCCACGTTGCCGCCGGACAACACCGCCACCACCGGCCCCTCGATCGGCTCGCCGGCCTCCAGCAGTGCCGCCACCGACGCGGCTCCGGCCGGCTCGACCACCAGCTTGGCCCGCTCCATGCACAGCAGCAGGGCCTGCGACAGGGATTCCTCACCGACCGTACGGATATCGTCCGCGTGCTCCCGGATCAGTGCGAAGGGCACCTCGCCGGGGCGGCCGACCGCGATGCCGTCGGCCATCGTGCCGAACGAGGGCAGCGAGACCGGCGCGCCCGCCGCGAGCGAGGGCGGGTACGCGGCGGCGGACGCCGCCTGTACGCCGATCACCTTGACGTCGGGGCGAAGTGCCTTGACCGCGACCGCGATTCCGGCCAGCAGGCCGCCGCCGCCGGTGCCCACCAGGATGGTCTTGACCTCGGGGCACTGCTCCAGGATCTCCAGGCCGACGGTGCCCTGGCCGGCCACCACGTCCTGGTGGTCGAACGGGTGGATGAACACCGCGCCGGTCCGGTCCGCGTGGGCCCGCGCGGCGGCCAGCGCGTGCTCGACGTTCTCGCCGCCCAGGATCACCTCGGCGCCGTACGAGCGGGTCGCGGCCACCTTGGGCAGCGGCGCGCCGGCCGGCATGAACACCGTGGACGCGACGCCCAGGGTGCGGGCCGCGAGTGCGACGCCCTGCGCGTGGTTGCCGGCGCTCGCCGCCACCACGCCCCGCGCCCGCTCGGACTCGGACAGGCCCGCGATCCGCACGTACGCGCCGCGGATCTTGAACGATCCGGTGCGCTGGAGGTTCTCGCACTTGAGGTGCACGGGCACGCCGATGCGGTCGGTCAACGCCCGACACGACCTCATCGGGGTCTCGCGAACGACGCTCTCCAGCATCTTTCGCGCGATCCGGATGTCGTGCAGGGTCACCGTGGCCGGGGCAGGACTGCTCATACGCCGAGTGTCGCACCAACCGCACGTGCGGATGCGCCGGGTCTCCTCCCGTCCCGGTGGTCACGGGAGTTCGGGACCCGGGTCGGGCCCGGGTCGGGAGCCGGGTCGGGAGCCGGGTCGGGAGCCGGGTCGGGAGCCGGGTCGGGAGCCGGGTCGGGCCCGGGTCGGGAGCCGGGTCGGGAGCCGGGTCAGGAGCCGCCCGGGTTCCGGCTCTGGCGGCGTTCCATCGAGGCGTTGAAGAGGGTCAGCAGTTCGGTGAACCGCTCGCGGTCGTCCATGCTCCAGCCCTCGCAGATCTCCGCCATCAGGCGCCGCCGGGCGTGCCGCACCTGGTGCAGCCGGTCCCGGCCCTCGGCGGAGAGTTCGAGCAGTACGGCGCGGCCGTCGTCGGGATTGGGCACCCGATCCACCAGGCCCTGTTCGACCAACGGGGTGACCTGCCGGGTCACCGTGGACGAATCGATCGTCATCGCCTGCGCGAGCGCCTTGACGCCCATCGGCCCACCGGCTTCGAGCCGGCCGAGCAGCAGATAGGCCGCGCGGTCCATCGAGTTGCGCAGTTCGCCGACGGCACCGAGCCGGGTCTGCTCGGCACGACGCGCGAACAGCGCCACCTCGTGCTGCAGGCGGTCGTAGAGCGGGTCGGCAGAGCCGGTGGGGTCGTCATGAGCCTGGTCCGGTGTCATCGCCGCTCGTTCGTCGATCGGATGTGGTGCTCCGAAGGATATTGCGCGGACCGGGATCACCGGGCCTCGACCGGGTGATTCCACCCCGCATTGCCGTCCCGGTTCTTGCCGCGCCGGCAGCGGGAGGTGTGGTCGCCGTCGCCGGCGGGTGGGATCGCGGTCGTCGGCGGGCGAGGCCGCGGTCGGCGTCGGGTGGGGCACGCGGTCGGCGTCGTGATGTCGAGAACCGATATGTCGCGACTCGCGACTACCCGAACGGGTGCGGGGCAGCCTCACAGTGAGCGGCGACGGCATCGGGCCGGCCGGACATCCGCTCGGCGGATCTGCGGGAGGCACCGTGCACAAGCGCGACGCTCGCGAGTTCGACGTCTTCGTCCACAGCGTCGGCGCGCAACTGCTCCGAGCCGCCGACCTGCTCACCGGCGACCGGCAACGTGCCGAACGCCGGGTCGAGCGCGCGCTGGCGCACACCTGTGTGAACTGGAGCCGGCTACCCGACCAGGATCCGGTACGCATCGCGTGGCGGGCGCTGCTGGCCGGTTACCTGGACCCGTGGCGTCCGGGACCACGCGGGTATCGCGGCGAACACCCCGACGCGGGCGAGCCGTTCACCACCTTGGACCGGCTCGGCCGGGTCGAGCGGGCCACCGTGGTGCTGCGGTTGTACGCGCGCCTGGACGAGTACGACGCGGCGGAGGCGCTGGGGCTGCCGATCGAGACGGTGGCCCGCGCGTGGCGGCGCGGGATGGCCGAGGTACTGGCCGACGGGACGCTCTCGCGCGGCGGGTCCGGGCAGGGAGCGGGCGTGGGGACGGTTCGGACGGAGCCGGTCGGGGCGGAGCCGGTTCGGGTCGAACCGGCTCGGACGCAGACGGTTCGGATGGAACCGGTCCGAGCGGAGCCGGTCCGATGAGCGTGACGGTGTCGCCGCCCGGGTCGGCGGACGCGGAGGAGGTGCCCGAGCCGCCGGAGTTCCCGTATCGGCCGCTGCCCGCGAACCTGGCGCGGCGGGCGCGCCGGCGGGCGTACCGGCGACGGCTGTGGCACGTGCTCGGTTCGTGCGCGCTGGCCGGCGCGCTGGCCGGCGGGTTGTGGTTGGCCACGCCGGGGACCGGCGGCGGGGGCGGCCTGCCACCGGCGCCGACGCCCACACCCGTGGGGCCGATCGAGAACATCGCGCCACTGCGAATTCGCACGGACGTCGGACTGGGCGGCTCGGTGTGGTTCGGCGACGCGGGTCCGGAGCGGGGTTCGTCGTGGTGTCTGGGCGGGGCGGCCGAGGAGGAGCCGTCGACGTGCCGATTCCTGCCCACGCCCGGCCGGCTGGACACGGCGACCCTGGACCCGGGCGTGTACGCGCCCACCGGTCAGCGCCTAGTGGTCGCGATCCTGGTCGGCCAAAGCATGCCCGCCCCGGCGGTGCGCGGCGAACTGCGCGACCCCTCGGGCGCCCGACAGATGCGCCTGATCCGACCGACCGGCCTCCCCGGCGTCGCCTACCTGTGGACCTACGCGACCGACACCCCGATCTCGATCACCGTCTACGACGAAAACGGCAACCTGGTCACCGCCTGCGCCTCCTGCACGGACCCGCTGCGCTGACCCCTTCGGCCGACTTCGCCCGACGAGCCGCTCGGACACCGAGATGAATCGGCACACGACCGGTTCCGCGTTCATCGCGGGCGTTCACCAGGGCTGACCACCCCGCCGCCGGTCGATTTCGGGCGGACCGTTGCCGCCCGGACCGACCGGCGGAGCACCAGGTCCCGTCCGGCAGGAAGGACGGCCTCTCCGCTACCCGGCGTTCGGGAAAAGGAGAGTGGGCTCCGCGAGGATGTCGCGCCCCGCCTCGCTCTTGTAGATCTCGTCCACGCTGCCGAACCTGGCCTCGGCGTAGTCGAGTTCCACCAGCGCCGCGCCCCGGCGGACGGATGCTTCGTCGGGGCCCTCGATCTCCACGAAGGTGGGGAGATCGGGCCAGGTGTCGAAGTCGAAGGCGATCTCGCCCAGACGCCACTCCTCGCGGTAGTTCTCCTGGTAGCGAACCTCCCGGAGGCCGAGCCGGCGAAGGATCTCCGCCATGGCGGGCAGGTCCGCGACCTCGGTCTCGATCTCCGTCGTGCCGTCGATCCGGGTGGAGTCGGTCACCTGCTTGAGGGTGAGCGTGGACCGGGTGCCCTCGTCCTGCAGGCGCAGCCACGCACCGCCGTCGAGTGCTTCGCTCTCGAAGATCCAACGGGTGGGCAGAGTCCGGGGAAACGCCTGGACCGAACCCAGTCCGATCAGCTTGTCCCGGAGGCCGGCGACGTCGACGGCCAGGAACTTCGCCTCGTACTCGTGCTTCATCGATCCTTCTTCCCGTATCGGAGCAGGGTGGCTGTACCGGCCGTGACGAGGACCGGCTCGTGCGGTGCGCCGGCCGCAGGCCCTCCGCACCCGCCGACGCGAGTCGCCGCGCCATGCGGACGCCGGACTCGACGCGCTCGACGCGGGCCGGTTGGTGAGTCGGTGGGGTTCGGCGCGCGAGGATGGTGCCATGCCGAATCGTCTCGCCGGGTTCTCGCTTGGCGAGATCCCGAGCCTCCCCGAGATCTTGTTTAGGTGCTGTCGAGGTTGCACGGGTGAGACTTCTAGGCCTTCCCTACATGGACGAACTCATCGAGCGGGTAGAGCTGATAGACGCCGCGGCCCTTCGGCAACTGGTCGATGCTTGTGTCGCTTGGCGGCGCTCTGGTCAGCTCGGTCGGATCCGTCGCTAAATGGTTTCCAAGCGCCTTCGTGATGCTGAGGCTGAAGCTGCGGTGGAGCGTCGGCTCTCCCGGGAGCCCTGCTGTCGCCACCATGACACCCGTTGCCAACTCGTGATCGTTGTCGGTGATAGCGCTGTGGAGATGACGACATCACAGGGGTTTCTCCTGGCGGAGGGGTAAGTAGTGTCGCTACTCCGCGGTATGGTTCTACCCGCGCTGAACTGCTAGGAGTGGATAATGGAACGGACGTCGGTAGAGCTCTTCGCGGGCGGAGGCGGTCTGGTTCAGGCCAGCACGAACACCGGGTTCCGGCACCTACTGCTGAACGAGTTCGCGAAGAGGGCGTGCCAGACGCTGGAAGGCAACCACTTCGAAGCCTTTCCCGAGGATGTCGACTCCGAGGTGTTGGCCAAGTGGCTGGATGTGATCGACAAGCAACGGGTCGAGGTGGCCGGGATTGCTGGCCCTGGGGAGAGGCCGCACTACCCACCCCTGGTCACGGGTGACGTCCGCAAGCTGGACATGAGGTTCCTCCAGGAGCGTGGAGTCGACCTCCTGGCGGGAGGCCCTCCGTGTCAGCCCTTCAGCCTCGGTGGTGTCGCCAGGGGCGATGAGGACGAGCGCAACATGTTCCCCGAGATGTTCCGGGCGGTGCGAGAGATCCGCCCCAAGGCAGTGATCTGCGAGAATGTGCGAGGTCTTACACGACCGTCCTTCAACCCGTACTTCCGGTACATCAAGCGCGAGCTGTCCCTGCCGTTCGTGAAGCGCCGGGAGGGCGCCACATGGCAGGAGCACGATCGTGTTTTGAGGGAGCGGCTCAGAGCGAGGGACACAGACCCCGCTGAGACCTACGAGGTGACTCAGCACGATGTCAACGCGGCGAACTATGGGGTCCCACAGATCCGCAATCGAGTGATCCTCTTGGCATTCCGCGCTGATCTGCATGTGGACCGCAAGCTGGTTGAGCGGGCTGTCGCGCGCACTCACTCCCACGCGGCCCTCGCGCGGTCGATTCTCGGTGGCACCTACTGGAGCCGCCACAGGGAGGCGGGCGCCAGAATTCCGAAGCGGGTCATCGACTTGGTGACGTCGCGCTACGAGAACGAGCAGTTGACCTTCGAGAGCGGAGATGAAGAGCTCCAGCCGTGGCTCACCCTTCGAGACGCGGTTTTGGGCCTCCCCACGATCAACACGCGCATGCTGGACAAGACGACGGAGCAAGGCGATTTCCCTGACCACGTCGGGTGGCCCGGAGCCAGGATCTACGACGGGCACACGCCCAACGAACTCGACCGGCCGGCCAAGACCGTCAAGGCCGGGGTGCACGGTGTGCCCGGCGGTGAGTCGGTCATGCAACTCGACAACCAGGTGCGCGACGAGAACACAGGCCTGATGCGTCCTGAGTACCGGTACATGACCGTGCGCGAGGCTGCCAGGGTCATGACATTCGGCGATCGATGGAGCATGGCGGGCCCACGCGGTGAGCGCATGCGGCAGCTGGGCAACGCGGTTCCAGTGAAACTGGGCGAGGTCTTCACCAGCGCCGTCGCGAAGGCCCTCGACGACGCGGAGCAGCGCTCGTGAAACCCGTCACCGCCTCCCGGCAAGAGGGCTGGAAGGACAAGCCGCCGCCCGAGAGGGCATGGCGAGGCCGTCAGGGGCGGACCAGAAAGGCGATCATCGCCGAGCAGGATCGTGCTGCGGGTGGTCGCGAGGAGCGCTACGTTAAGCGCAAGGACGGGGAGTACGCGCTGGGCTCGATCACGTTGAAGGTGTTGCCCAGCACTCGCCGTATCCGGGCCTATCTTCGCTGGTCGGAGGGCGGCCGGTCGCCATCTCTGTACGTCGGTGAGGTCGAGCACCTGACGCGAGCGGCGAATCTCGAGCAGGCATGGAAGATCGCCAGGGACCGGAACATGGCCGGGAAGCGTCCCGTCCCCGAAGAGTCGTGGGCGTCGTCATCCGCCACACGATCGGTGATGCGCGGGAACCGGGGCCGAGACACGGCGCCGGAACTGCGGATCCGCTCCCTGCTGCACCGAGAGGGCTTGCGCTATCGCGTGTCCGCCCGACCGCTTCCCGGCGTGCGGCGAACCGCCGACCTGGTCTTCAGCCGGGCTCGTGTCGCCGTCTTCGTTGATGGCTGCTTCTGGCACGGCTGCCCTGAGCACTGTCGTCCCGCGCGCACGAACAGCGACTTCTGGCGCACGAAGATCGACGGAAACCGGGCAAGGGACGCCCAGACCGATCAGTATCTGATGGATGCTGGATGGCGCGCCATCAGAATCTGGGAGCACGAAGATCCTGTGCGCGCGGCGGGTCGGGTCGCCGCGGTCGTTCGCGGTTTTGCGGTTTAGGACGATCACAACATCCCTTGACTGCAGGAGATCGTTGATCGCGTCTGACGCGTGGGGGATGACGATGCGACCGTCTCCGTCGCTGAACGCGAGCAGGTCCTCCCCAACGCCGAGACCGGCCTCGACCAGCAGCCCCAAGGGCGGTTCGACGTGTCCATCGAACTCTACGAATAACCGGGCGGGTTCGCGGATCACAGGGTGAGTCTCCCAAGAGCCGTCGACGCCCACCAGCGGCCCTGCTGATCCTGAACGCGCGTTGCAGTTGTGATGACCCGTTGATCGCAGCGAGCCGTGCCCTTGTTCCATCAAGTGAGCTCAGTGGCAAGCAACTTGGCGCGTGATGTCAGTGGTGACCGCTACTCTCTTCTTCACGCGTACGGCTCTCCCCGGGCCGCGCGCCGAAACACGGCCCGCGGTAGGGCTGGGCTCTCTTCGGCGTGCCTACGCGACAGGACAGGGGGTCCGTCCATCTATGAAGATCACTCCTTCCGCGCGCGTGCTGCGCATGCTGGGTGAGATCGAGTTCGACGAGTGGCAGTGCATCGCGGAGCTGATCGACAACGCCTTTGACGACTTCACGGAGATCCATCGGTCCGGGACTCCCTGGGCGGGCGGGTATCGCGTCAGCGTCGAACTCCCCGACTCTGCCCAGGGGCAGCTCGTGATCACCGACACGGGGCGCGGCATGACGTACGACCGCCTTGAGCGGGCCGTGCGGGCTGGCTGGTCGGGCAACGACATGCACGACAAACTCGGCCTCTTCGGAATGGGGTTCAACGTCTCCACGGCCCGGCTCGGGAAGCGCACGCGCGTCTTGACCACGCGGCAGGGCGACACCGAGTGGATCGGCGTGGAGATCGACTTGGACCGCATCGGAGACGACTTCGAGGCGGAGGACATCACGGAGCCGAAGACCGACCCCAACGAGCACGGCACCCGCATCGTCATCAGCCGCCTGCACCCCACGCGCGCTCGGTGGTTGAACAAGAACGGCTCGGCCCTGCGCAACATCTTGGGACAGGTCTACTCCTGGATGTTCCTGAACCGTCCGTTCGAGCTGTGGGTCGGCGGTTTCCAGGTGAAGCCCGTGCGGCATTGCCGTTGGGGCGACGACCGCTCGGTCCTCTACAACAACAAGGAGCGGATCCCCGCCTACATCAAGATCGATCAGAAGCTGGAGAACGGTCTCGCCTGCGGCGACTGCGGGCAGTGGCAGCTCACTGATCGGGACACGTGTGAGGACTGCGGGAGCGATCGGCTCACCATTCGCGAGCGCCGGGTGCACGGGTGGCTCGGCATCCAGCGGTACATGCACAAGCACGACTACGGGATCGACTTCCTTCGAAACGGTCGCAAGATCCTTCGCTGGGACAAGCAGCTCTTCACCTGGCGCAACCCGGACGGCGCGGTGGGCAACGAGGAGCCGGAGTATCCGGTGGACCTCGCTCACCAGGGCGGCCGCATCATCGGAGAGATCCACCTCGACCACGTCCCGGTCACGTACCAGAAGGACGCGTTCGAGTACGGCGACCGCAGCTGGCGCTCGGCGGTCGAGATCGTGAGGGGAGTCGCGCCACTGCTGCCCCAGCGCGCGGCGAACCTTGAGTACGGGGAGAACACCAGCCCGCTCGCGCTCCTCTTCAAGGGTTTTCGTCGCAACGACGCTGGCCTTCGGTATCTGGTCCCGGGTGACGGGCGTAAGCCGATTCACGACGACACCCGCCGGTGGGGACAGGAGTTTCATCGGGGCAACCCCGATTACGAGAGCGATGAGCGCTGGTGGCAGGCGGTCGAGGACCACGAGGCGGCCAAGAGCAGGGGCAAGAACACCAAGGCCGCCGCCGCTACCCCGGGGAGGCCTGACGAGGCGGCGGTGATGGAAGCGCTCGGCTTCAGCGGAGCGGACACCGGCAAGACCAGTATTCCAGTGGACGGTGTGGACGAATCGAAGCTGGGCGCCGAGGCGCAGTCGCCGAAGGACGGCGACCCGTCCGCTCCCGCCGCTTCAGTGTCGGAGCAGCGTCCGGAGACCCGACAGGAACGCGTCACGCGCTACATGGAGAACTCGACCACCTACCCCACCTTGAGTCGCTCCTTCGGCCACCCGCGCATCGGCTTCGTCGAAGTCGAGACGCGTCAGCTGACGGTGGGGGGCTTGACGGACGAGAACCTGCATCCCACGCCGGTTCTGCTCGACCAGCGCGCCGGCAACAGCCTCGTAGCGTTCCTCGATCTCGGTCACCCGATTTTCCAGAAGTTCGGTGCGGACCCTGCGGACCTGCTGCTCGCGGAGATCGCGGTGCTGCTCAGGGTGCGAGCGGAGACGGAGTGGAGCCACTCCGAACTGATCGCCGCGATCCGGGCGGAGTCGCTGCCCGCCACCGCTCTGGACGCCCAGATGATTAGCGCCGAGGCGCAGGAACTCCTAGCCGAGATCCGTCACCGGATGGTGTCGGAGCTGGACCGCACGGGCGAGGCCGAGAAGGCGTATCACTACCTCTCGCCGGACGAACTCACCGCGACCGAGCACGCCATGATCGCCAATGGCAAGGTGACTCATACGGCCGACCTCGGCACGAGCGGCGAGTTCCTGCTTCATGTACCCGCGCTGTTCCTCGTCCGTCTCGTCGAGTCGCTGCCGTCGGCGTTCATGGACAGCCGTGTCTTCCAGGGCGTCTACGAGGGCGTCGCCTCCGCTTCCGCGCGGCGGCTCAGCCTGGCTCGCACGGTCGGCTACCTCTCCGACGTAGCCACCCAGGCGACCTTCGCGGGGGCC
The DNA here is from genome assembly GCF_044765325.1 of Embleya sp. NPDC127516. Taxonomy (NCBI): domain Bacteria; kingdom Bacillati; phylum Actinomycetota; class Actinomycetes; order Kitasatosporales; family Streptomycetaceae; genus Embleya; species Embleya sp. NPDC127516. The sequence continues at coordinate 131,928 of NZ_JBIWJT010000010.1, forward strand.
AATTTCCCGAATCAGCTGCTGCGCACCAGGCTGAGCATCCGCCTGCTGGCCGACGATCTCGCGGAGGAGAAGTGAGCGCCGTCTTTCTCACGGCGGAGGAGTTGTTGAGGGGAGGGCCCGTAGGTCTCACCCATGCCGTAGAGCGGGCCCTCTGGCACCTCGGCTTCAACGACGTGCGTGTCATCGACGGAGCGGGCGACCATGGCGCGGACCTCCTGGCCGTACGCGGACGGGAGCAGTGGGTCTTCCAATGCAAGTGGAAGGCGGGCGGGAAGGTCGACCGCAGCGGCGTGGACGACCTGGAGCGGGCTCATGCGCGCTACCGCGCGGACAAGGCCGTCCTGGTGACCAACACCGACATCAACGCCGTAGCGGCGGCGCGTCGCGTAGCGCTCAACGGTGTCGGCGTACCAATCAGCCTCTGGCACGGCGCGACTTTGGGATCTATCGGGGACCAGATGCCCGAGACGGTTCCCGCGAAGTACGCGCTGCGCCCCTATCAGACTGAGGCGGCGGACGCGGTGATCCGAGACCTCGACGCGAACGGCACCGCCTTGCTCGTCCTCGCGACGGGTCTCGGTAAGACGGTGGTGGGCGGGGAGATCATCAGCCGCCATCTCAGGGTCAATCCGGACGCCAGGATTCTCGTCGTCGCGCACATGAAGGAACTCGTCGCACAGCTCGAGAAGGCGATGTGGCGGCACATCCCCAAGTTCGTTCCCACGCGCCTGCTTACAGGAGAAAGCCGACCCGAAAGCCTGGACGGAGTTGTCGTCGGAACCGTCGAATCCGTTCTGGGTGCCGCACGCGTGGGCTACCGACCCGACCTGATCATGATCGACGAGACCCACCACGTGGCCGAGACCGGCAGGTTTGCGGAATTACTCGATCTGTGTGGGGATGCTGGGCAGTTCGGTGTGACGGCGACGCCCTGGCGCGGCGACAAGTTTGACATCACCTCCCGCTTCGGGTACCCGAGTTTCAAGATGGGTATCGCGGAAGGCATGGCCGCTGGCTACCTGTCCGCCGTCGACTACCGGCTGTACGTCGACAACGTCGACTGGAACGTGGTCAGGGACACCAGCGTGCACGGCCAGTCGATCAAGGACCTCAACAAGTCCTTGTTCCTTCCGCAGCGCGACGAGGAGATCATCGAGCACTTCCGCGAGGCGTGGCGAACCACGGTCGAGCCGAGGGCCATCGTCTTCTGTCAGACCATCGAACACGCGGAGCACATGGCCCAGTTGTTCGCCACGTCCGACTCGGCGTGGTCCAACGCGTCCTTCCTCCACAGCGCACTCCCGCGGCAGCGACGCCAGATCCTGCTCAACGAGTTCCGGCTCGGTCGGGTACCAGTGATCACGTGTGTCGACGTCTTCAACGAGGGTGTCGACGTCCCGGACGTCAACCTCATCGCGTTCCTGCGGGTCACGCACAGCCGGCGGATCTTCGTTCAGCAACTCGGGCGCGGGCTTCGGCTCAGTCCTGGCAAGGACGCCCTGAGGGTCCTCGACTTCGTGACCGACATCCGCAGGGTGGCGGCGACCCTGGAACTCCGGCGATCGCTGGAGGCGCAGGAGGCCCAGGAGAGCGAGCACCTGCGCGTACGAATGCCGCACGCCTCCCGTATCCAGTTCAGCGACGCGACCGTCGGGTCCCTGATGGACCACTGGATCCAGGACGCGGCAGACCTTGAGACCAAGGCGGACGAGGTCCGCCTTCAGTTCCCTCTGACGACTGGAATCGAATGACCAAGTACGCGATCCCCACGAACCTCGAAGAAGAAGTTGTGAGCCTTCTCTATAAGCGGATGGCCGACCTCAACTGGATCTACTTGCCGGACGCCGAACGCACCCGTCACTACGTGGCGTGGACGTCCGACCCGGCGGTCGGAGGAAGGCTTCTGCCGTTCATCGGGAAGCCGGAGAACATCCGGCCGTGGCTCAAGGACAGGCCCATGAAGGAATACGTCCGGGCCACCTACGGGGTGGGCAAGTGGGCCCCGCTCGTGGTCAAGCCCTCTACCCCGGTCAGCGAGCTCGTCGTCCGGGCTCTCGGTCCCGGCTGGATGGTCGACCTCGCGACCCTCGCCATCAAGCCGCTTTGCGTGACGATTCGCCGCGGGGACGACGAGGAGATGGAGCAGCGCTTCGCCTGGGCTCCGATGCGCGACTTCAAGCACCTCGCGTGGGCGGCCATCGCGGCGCAGGCCGGTGGCGATGCGCTGCCCTGGGTCATCTGCACGGTGGACTCCTTCGTTCGGAAGATCACCCCGGAGCAGAAGGCGACCAACGAGCGGATCGCGAACCGGCTCGATCTGATCAGCGCGCATGTCACGGATGGCTGAAGGGGGCTATTCGATGACGAGGGATGACGACGACTGGCTTGGCGCCGCGTGGCGTGCTCTCCCATTCCGGTCGCGTCGCATGGTTGAGGACCGTGCGAATGGAAGGACGCTCTGGAGTATCGGGCAGCAGCATGAGATGAGCCGCGAAAGGGTTCGCCAGTTGCTTCTGAAGGCGCAGGACCAACTCTGCGACTACGCCGACGTCTTCGTCGACGATTGGCGCGATCACCTCATGGCGCTCACCGTGAGTCCGGCGGTACGCGGATCCGAAGTGGCCGCGGCGCTGGGCGTACGCGAACACCTCGGTGTGGGACTTCTTGTCCAAGCTGTTGGGGCTGAGCCTCCGTTGACTTGGGCTGGTCGTCTGTATGGCTGGTGGACGCGCAACCCGAGCGCCCTGGAGGTTCTTCTGCGAGTTGGCGTGCAGGAGGCGCCGCTGCGTGGGGAGGACGTAGCGGTGACTTTCGCGTCGGCCGGCGTACCGGACGATGTTCCCTTGCTAGAGCTGCTTGGGCACCCGAAGAGCCCTCTTGTGCCTGGCGTCGAGGGATCTTGGCTACGTCGTCGCGCCCGCGGTAGGGACGCGGCCTACCTCTATCTGCTGGCGAATGGCGAGCCCTGTCGGGCTGAGGACTTGCTCGAACCGACTGGGATCAGGCGGAAGCCCGCTGTCGCCGAGGCGCTCAGGCGGGACGAGAGGTTCGTGCAGCTCCGACTGGAGGGGAAGTGGGCGCTCGCCGAATGGCCTCACTTGAACGGTACTGCGTACCCGAACGCCGCCGAGGCGTTCGTTGCCACGCTAACTGAGCTGGGGCCTTTGCCCAAGGAAGCCCTTTTCGTGAAAGTCGGCGAGCGGTACCCTGTGACGCTGTGGCGCCTCCAGCAGTGTCTGCTGGACGACAGGGTGGGCATGACGGAAGACGGGTCGATCGACCTTGTCGCGCGCGGGGCCATTCCTATCGAGGAGAGCGAGCCGGCGCGGCCGGCGACAATGGCCGCCGATCCTGCCGGCAACGTGTTCGGGATTCGGCTCACGGTGGACAAGGACATCCTCCGCGGCAGTGGCGTCGTCGTCAGTAGCTGGCTTACGTGGCAGCTCGGAATGCGGCAAGCTCCCATGGTCAAGACGTTCTCCATAGTTGGTCACCCGACGCCGATCGTTCTCAAGCGGGCGACGAGCGCGGCCCAGCTCTCCAGCCTGAGGGTGCTGGCGAAGGAGAACGGAATGGTCGGGGGCTGCGAGTTCGTCCTCTTCCTCCGCGCGGACGATTCGACCGCCCGCATCGAGCACGCTTGCGCCCGACAGTACTGTCGGGCGGCGAGGGCCCCTTTGTGAGCGAGGCGAAACTGGACGAGTCTGACGCACGAGCAGTTATTGTGGGAACGGTAGACTGTGGAATTCCTAGCCGCATGACGGCGCGCTTCGACGCCGACGGGTCGTTGTCGGTGAATCGATGGCTGAGCCGTGGCGGGCCGCGTTCTTGTCGTTGCGCTGGTGCTGATTTGTGATGCCCCTGCCCGCCGCCCACGAAGAGGTAGCCGTCTTCTTTCCATATCGGAGCAGGGTGGCTGTACCGGCCGCGACGAGGACCGGCCCGTGCGGTGCGCCGGCCGCAGGCCCTCCGCACCCGCCGACGCGAGTCGCCGCGCGATGCGGACGCCGGACTCGACGCGCTCGGCGCGGGCCGGTTGGTGGGTCGGTGGGGTTCGGCGCGCGAGGATGGTGCCATGCCGAATCGTCTCGCTGGGTCCACATCGCCGTACCTCCTCCAACACGTCGACAACCCCGTCGACTGGTGGCCGTGGGGTGAGGAGGCGTTCGCGGAGGCCCGCCGCCGTGATGTCCCGATCCTGCTCAGCGTCGGGTACAGCGCGTGCCACTGGTGCCACGTGATGGCCCACGAGTCCTTCGAGGACGAGGCCACCGCCGCGATCGTCAACGCGAACTTCGTCGCCATCAAGGTGGACCGCGAGGAACGCCCGGACGTGGACGCGGTCTACATGGAGGCCACCGTCGCGATGAACCACGGCCAGGGCGGCTGGCCGATGACCGTCTTCGCGACGCCCGACGGCGAGCCGTTCTACTGCGGCACGTACTACCCGAGCGAGGCGCGCCGGGGCATGCCCTCGTTCCGGCAGGTGATGTACGAGATCAACAAGGCCTGGGTCGACCGCAACGACGAGGTGCGCCGCACCGGCCTGCAAATCGCCACCTCCCTGGCCGCCCCGCGCGACCTGCACACGGAAGGCGACGCGCCCACCGCCGAGGACCTGGACACCGCGCTGACCCTGCTCGCGCGCGAGTACGACCGCGTGCACGGGGGCTTCGGCGACGCGCCCAAGTTCCCGCCGTCGATGGTGCTGGAGTTCCTGCTGCGCCACCACGCCCGGACCGAGTCCGAGGCGGCCCTGGAGATCGCCCAGGAGACCTGCGAGGCGATGGCCCGGGGCGGGATCTACGACCAACTCGGCGGCGGCTTCGCGCGCTACTCGGTGGACGCGGCGTGGGTGGTGCCGCACTTCGAGAAGATGCTCTACGACAACGCCCAGTTGATCCGGGTGTACACCCACCTGTGGCGGGCCACCGGAAGCGAGTTCGCCCGCCGGATCGCGCTGGAGACGGCCGACTTCCTGGTCCGCGAACTGCGGACCCCCGAGGGCGCGTTCGCCTCGGCGCTGGACGCGGACAGCCCGGACGCCGAGGGCAAGTCGGTCGAGGGCGCGTTCTACGCCTGGACCCCGGCACAACTGGTCGAGGTGCTGGGCGAGGCGGACGGCACGTGGGCGGCCCGCGTGTTCGCGGTCACCGAGGAAGGCACCTTCGAGCACGGCATGTCCGTCCTGCAACTGCTCGACGACCCCGAGGACGTCGAGCGACTGACCGACGTGCGGGCCAGGTTGCTGGCCGCGCGCGAGGAGCGGGCCCGGCCGGGCCGCGACGACAAGGTGGTGGCCGCGTGGAACGGGCTGGCCATCGCGGCGCTGGCCGAGGCCGGCACCCTGTTCTCCCGCCCCGACCTGCTCGATGCCGCGCTCGCGGCGGCCGACCTGCTGCTCGCGGTGCACCTGGGCGGCGACGAGGACGACGAGCTCGGCGACCGGCTCGTGCGCACGTCGCGCGACGGCCGACCGGGACCGAACGCGGGCGTCCTGGAGGACTACGCGGACGTCGCCGAGGGCTTCCTCGCGCTGTACGCGGTGACCTCGGACGACGCGTGGCTGACCTTCGCCGGCGTGCTCGTGGACGTGGTGCTGGGGCACTTCGTGGACGAGGACGGCGCGTTCTACGACACCGCCGACGACGCCGAGGAACTCTTCCGCCGACCGCAGGACCCCACCGACGGGGTCACCCCGTCCGGCTGGACCGGTGCGGCCGGTGCCCTGCTCGGCTACGCGGCGCACCTGGGCTCGGAGGACCACCGCGAGGCCGCCGGCCGCGCGCTCGGCCTGGTACGGATGCTGGCCGCCCGGGCGCCGCGACAGATCGGCTGGGGCCTGGCGGTCGCCGAGGCGTGGTTGGACGGGCCGCGCGAAATCGCCGTGGTCGGCCCCCGTGACGACGACGCGACCTGGGCGCTCTACCTGACCGCGCTGATGTCCACCGCCCCGGGCGCGGTGGTCGCGATGGGCGACCCGGCCGAGGAGTCGCCGGTACCGCTGCTGCGCGACCGGCCGCTGGTCGACGGCCTGCCGGCGGCGTACGTGTGTCGGCACTTCACCTGCGACGCCCCGGTGACCGACCCGGAGCAACTGGCCGAACAGGTGCTGGCCAAGGCGGTGGCCCGAGCCTGAGCCACCCGGCACGCGGGGCGGCTCGGCCCCTACGGGGCCGGGTGCGCGTCCGCTGCGCGGCCGGGGTCCGCCGGTCGCTCCGCGCTGGGTTGCTCGGTCCCTACGGGGCCGCTTGGTGGTGTGGTGTGGGGGTGGCGGGCGCGTAGCGGACGTGCATCCCGGGCGCGTAGCGGACGGCCCGACCGTGCCCGCGTAGCGGGCATGCGACCGGTCGGGCAGACCGGTGCTCGGCTCCTACGGGGCCGGTTGCGCGTCCCCTACGGGTTCGGGGTCGGGCCGGTCTCTCCGAGCCGGGTTGCTCGGCCCCTACGGGGCGGGTCGCACGTCCGCTGCGCGGCCGGGGCCGGAGCCGGAGCCGGGCTGGGCGCTGGGTGGGCCGGTTGGTGGTGTGGTGTGGGGGTGGCGGGCGCGTAGCGGACGTGCATCCCGGGCGCGTAGCGGACGGCTCGACCGTGACCGCGTAGCGGGCATGCAACCGGCGCGCCGACGGGGCGCCGCCGCGCTCTCACGGGCTGTCCCCCAACCCCCGCTCCAACAGGCCCAGGGACTCGTCGGCCAGCGCGACCAGGTCCCCCGTGCAGCCGTCGCGGGTCCACCCCACGATCGCCTCCGCCAGTGCCGCGCCGATCGCGGCGGCGGCGACCCGTAGTTCGAGATCGTCGGCCGAACGTCCGGTCCCGGCGGCGAACGCCTCGGTGATCATCGCCCAGGTCTGCATCTGGTGCTCGTAGTTGCGCCGGCGCAGCGCCGGGACCTCCAGGATCAGGGTCATCCGGGTGACCAGTTCCTCGCGGTCCTCCTCCAGGATCTCGCGCAGCGTGTCCAGGATGACGGTGCGCATCACCCGGAGCAGGCTCATGCCCTCGGGCGCGGTCCGCAGGATCTCCACCATCAGGGGGTCGTACTCGTCGGTGAGCACGATGTCCTCCTTGCTGGGGAAGTAGCGGAAGAAGGTGCTGGGCGAGATCTCCGCCGCCTCGGCGATCTGGTCGACGGTGGTCGCGTCGTAGCCGTGGTCGCGGAAGAGCCGGTAGGCCTCCCGGCGGATCGCCTGGCGGGTCTTGATTTTCTTGCGCTCGCGCAGTCCTACGGGCGAGGCGGCCAGGTCACGGATGGAGGACTCCTTCGCGGTCATGCCTCGATTCTCCCGGTCCGGCCGGGCTCGCCGCCGGCGCCGGTGCGTCGACGATGCGCCGGGGCAGGAAGGTCGCCACCGCGACGCCGAGCACCAGTGCGCTGACGCCACAGATCAGCAGGCTCAGGTTCATGCCGTGCATGAACGCCTCGCGGGCCGAGTCCAGCAGTGCCGGGTCCGCGCCGTGGGCCGACACCTTGGCCGCGCCGCCGATCGAGTCGCGCGCGGCGTCCGCGACCGGGCCCGGGCGTCCGGTGGTGTCGATCCGGTCGAGGTAGGCGGACGCGAGCACGCTGCCCAGGATCGCCACCCCGAGCGCACCCGCCATCTGACGCAGGGTCTGCACCAGGGCCGATCCCATCCCGGTACGCTCCGGCGCCAGAGTGGCCATGCACGCGTCCATCGCGGGCACCAGCGACAGGCCCAGGCCCAGGCCGGTCACGGTGAGCCAGCAGGCGATCGACCCGTACCCGTCGTGCACCGAGCCGGTCGCGCCCAGCAGCAGCCCGCAGCCGAGCACGAACAGGCCGCTGGGGATGACCACCTTGTAGCCGAACCGCGCCGCGAGCTTGGAACTCGCCAGCGAGGCCACGAACAGTCCGGCCAGCAGCGGCAGCAGCCGCAGGCCGGTGCCGAACGCGTTGTGACCGTCCACGGCCTGGAACCGCTGCGGGACCAGGAACAACACGCCGGCTATCGCGAAGGACGGCACCAGGGCGGCGATCGTGGCCCACAGGAAGTTGCGGTCGCGGAACAGGCCCAGGTCGATCATCGGCCGCGGGGCCCTGGTCTCGCGCACCACCAGGCTCGCGATGATCAGCACCGCCGCGCCGAACAGCGCGAGCACACGCGCGTCGCCCCAGCCCCACTCGGGCGCCTCGATCAGCGCGAAGATCAGCGTGGTCAGCCCCGTGACCACCAGCACGGTGACCGCGATGTCCACCTTGGGGGCGTCGGCCGAGCGCGACACCGGGAGCAGGAACCCGCACACGAACAGCGCCAGTCCGACCATCGGGATGTTGATCAGGAACACCGAGCCCCACCAGAAGTGCTCGAGCAGCAGCCCGCCCAGGATCGGGCCGAGCGGGATGCCCAGCGCGGTGCTCGCGGCCCAGACCGAGATCGCCTTGCCGCGCTCGGCGGCCGGGAAGAGCGAGGGCAGGATGGACAACGACAGCGGCATGATGAACGCTCCGCCGATACCCATCAGCGCACGCGCCGCGATCACCCCCTCGACCGAGCCGACCAGCGTGCCGACCACCGAGCCGACGCCGAATATCGCGAGCCCCACGAGCAGGAAGCGGCGCCGGCCGTAGCGGTCGCCGATCAGTCCGGCCGGAAGCATCAGCGCCGCGAACACCACGATGTACGAGTCGGCGATCCACTGCAGGTCGCCCGTGCTCGCGCCCAGTTGTTCGCTCATCGTCGGCATCGCCACGTTGATGATCGTGGTGTCCAGGCCGACCACCAGGAGTCCGACCACCAGCGCGCCCAGCGCCCACCACCGCCGAGGGTCGGGCGGCCCGTCGGCTTCGTTCGCCCGATTCGGCTCATGCTTAGTCGCATTCATGACAGTCTCCATCTATTGAGTGCATCTGCTTTATGACAGTAGCTCTCAAAATCTAGTGACAGTCAACTTCCTCGGCAAAGAGCAGCCCAAGCTCGGGGGAAAACCCGGAAAAGCCCGAAGGCCCACGACTCCGTTCGGAGTCGTGGGCCTTCGGGCCGATGAGTGGGGAACGATCAGTCGAGTGCCACCAGGGCCACGGCGACGAAGTGGCTCGCGAAGGCGAGCAGCGTGAAGGCGTGGAAGACCTCGTGGAAGCCGAACCATTGCGGCGAGGGGTTGGGTCGCTTGATCCCGTAGACCACCGCGCCCAGGCTGTAGAGCACGCCGCCGACGATCACCAGGACCACCACCGCGACGCCGCCCTCGCGCATGAACTCGGGCAGGTAGAACACCGCCGCCCAGCCCAGCGCGACATAGATGGGGGTGTAGAGCCAGCGTGGCGCGCCGATCCAGAAGACCCGGAAACCGATCCCGGCGAGCGCCCCGATCCACACCACCCAGAGCAGGATTTGATCGCTTTTGCCCAGCAATAGAATGGTCAAAGGGGTGTAGGTGCCCGCGATGATCAGGAAGATGTTGGCGTGATCGAGTCGGCGCAGCACCGCCTCGCCGCGCGGTCCCCAGTTGCCTCGGTGGTAGACCCCGGACGTGCCGAAGAGCATCGCCGCGGTCAGCGCGAACACACCACACGCTATGCGGGACTTGGTATCCCCGGCCAAGGCGACCAGGACGATGCCGGAGGCCACGGCGAGGGGAAAGGTCCCCGCGTGGATCCATCCGCGCAGCTTGGGTTTGATGGGCGTCAAGGGCGCCGTCAAGGCGTGCGCGTCCACACTCATGTCGCCGAGTGTACTTACGCCCACGTAGGTTACTGGTAAGTACGAAGTGAGACGCATCACGGGAGATCTTGTCCCGGAGGGGCGCGAAACCGCACGTCTTTGGGGTTTTCGGTCCGGTACGGGGCACAACTTCCAGGTGGGGACCTGTCCCGGGCGGTTCCGCGTTCGGATGACCGGATAAAATCCCCGCAACCCTCAACCCCGACGCCGGGGACTCGCCGTCCCAGGCGCGAAATGGAGCGATCGTGGCCAACGAGGTCCCGACGAAACACAGGCAGCTGCTCGACTGGGTGAGCGAGATCGCCCGGCTGACTCAGCCCGACCGAATCGAATGGTGTGACGGTTCGGAAGAGGAGTACCAGCGCCTCGCCGACCTCCTCGTCGAGAAGGGCACCTTCCGCAAGCTCGACGAGAACAAGCGCCCCAACAGCTACTACGCGACCTCCGACCCTCGGGATGTCGCACGCGTCGAGGACCGGACCTACATCTGCTCCGAGAAGGAGGAGGACGCGGGTCCGACCAACAACTGGATAGCCCCGGCCGAGATGCGTACCAAGCTCGGCGGCCTGTTCGCCGGCTCGATGCGTGGCCGCACGATGTACGTGGTGCCCTTCTGCATGGGTCCGGTCGGCTCGCCGCTGTCCGCCTACGGCGTGGAGATCACCGACTCCGCCTACGTCGCGGTCTCGATGCGCACGATGACCCGGATGGGTCAGGCGGTGCTGGACTTCCTGGGCACCGACGGAGAGTTCGTCAAGGCCGTGCACACCGTCGGGGCCCCGCTCGCCGAGGGCGAGGCGGACGTGCCGTGGCCGTGCAACACCGAGAAGTACATCACGCACTTCCCCGAGGACCGGGAGATCTGGTCCTACGGCTCGGGCTACGGCGGCAACGCCCTGCTCGGCAAGAAGTGCTACGCGCTCCGGATCGCCTCCGTCATGGCGCGCGACGAGGGCTGGATGGCCGAGCACATGCTGATCCTGAAGCTCACGCCTCCCTCGGGCGCCGAGCCGAAGTTCATCGCCGCCGCCTTCCCCTCCGCGTGTGGCAAGACCAACCTGGCGATGCTCCAGCCGACCATTCCGGGCTGGAAGGTGGAGACCGTCGGCGACGACATCGCGTGGATGCGGTTCGGCGAGGACGGCCGGCTGTACGCGATCAACCCCGAGGCGGGCTTCTTCGGAGTCGCGCCGGGCACCGGCGAGCACACCAACGCCAACGCGATGAAGACCATGTGGGGCAACTCGGTCTTCACCAACGTCGCGCTCACCGACGACAACGACGTCTGGTGGGAGGGGATGACCGAGGACAAGCCCGCGCACCTGATCGACTGGAAGGGCAACGACTGGACTCCCGAGTCGGAGACCCCCGCCGCCCACCCCAACGCGCGGTTCACCGTCCCCGCGTCGCAGTGCCCCACCATCGCGCCCGAGTGGGAGGACCCCAAGGGTGTGCCGATCTCGGCCATCCTCTTCGGCGGTCGTCGGGCCAGCGCGGTTCCGCTGGTGACCGAGTCCTTCGACTGGCAGCACGGTGTCTTCCTCGGCGCGAACGTGGCGTCGGAGAAGACCGCCGCGGCCGAGGGCACGGTCGGCGAGCTGCGCCGCGACCCGTTCGCCATGCTGCCGTTCTGCGGCTACAACATGGGCGACTACATGGCGCACTGGCTGGACATCGGCCAGGCCACCTCGGCGGACAAGCTGCCGAAGATCTACTACGTGAACTGGTTCCGCAAGGACGCCGACGGCAAGTTCGTCTGGCCCGGCTTCGGTGAGAACAGCCGCGTGCTCAAGTGGATCGTCGAGCGCCTGGAAGGGCTCGCCGACGGTGTGGACTCCCCGATCGGCGTACTGCCGACGCGCGAGTCGCTGGACCTGAAGGGTCTGGACCTCACCGACGCCGAGCTGGACCTGCTGCTGAGCGTGGACCGGGAGATCTGGAAGCAGGAGGCCGCGCTGGTCCCCGAGCACCTGGAGAAGTTCGGCTCGCACACCCCGCAGGGACTGTGGGACGAGTACAACAAGCTGGTCGCGCGACTCGACGACCGAGGCTGACTCGACGTCGAAATACCGGTACGCTCCGGGCCCGGCGGGATCTCTCCCGCCGGGCCCTCGGCGTTCGGAAAGCCACCCTCGGATGAGCGCGCGACACGCCGTCCGCGAGCCGACCTTCACCGCATCTTCACGCCCGCCCTCCGCCGCGTGATGTCGAGCGGGTGTCGGACGGGAGTAGGGTTTTCGGCGCGGGTGATCACGGACGGAGGAGCAGGTGGACATGGGCCTGCGGGACCTCGCATACGGCGCATACGGCAAGCGCATCGAGGCGTCGCTCGACCGTACGGTGATACCGCGTCACGTCGGCGTCATCCTGGACGGCAACCGCCGCTGGGCGAAGGCGTACGGCGAACAGGTGGCCGAGGGACACCGCAAGGGTGCCGACAAGATCCACGAGCTGCTCACCTGGTGTGAAGAGGTCGGCGTCGAGGTGGTCACGCTGTGGCTGCTGTCCACCGACAACCTCAATCGGCCGCCGGAGGAACTGGCCGATCTGATGGTGATCATCGAGAACGCGGTCACCGATCTGGCCGCCGCGCGGCGCTGGCGGGTGCACCCGGTCGGCGCACTGGACCTGTTGCCCGAACACACGCGCGAGGTGCTCAAGCGCTCCGAGACCGAGACCGCGGACCTGACCGGCGTGTTCGTCAACGTCGCGGTCGGGTACGGCGGTCGGCACGAGATCGCGGACGCCGTGCGCTCGCTGCTCGTGGAGCACGCCGGCAAGGGCACCTCGATCGAGGAACTGGCCGAGGTGCTGGATGTCGAGCACATCGCCGAGCACCTCTACACCCGCGGCCAGCCCGATCCCGACCTGGTCATCCGAACCTCGGGTGAACAGCGGCTGTCCGGTTTCCTGTTGTGGCAGAGCGCGCATTCGGAGTTCTACTTCTGCGAGGCCTTCTGGCCGGACTTCCGCAAGGTCGACTTCCTCCGGGCGCTGCGCGACTACTCCGCCCGGCATCGCCGCTACGGCGCCTGACGCCTCGTCATCGTGCCTGCGCAGAGCCGGGATTCCATCGGCATGTGATCATCCGGTTTGTGTTGGAGTCCCCTCGGACGGGAATAACCCCGTCGGGCCGGCACACATCATGTGGGCCGGTGCGCTATGTGGGTGACACCCCGTCACCTGCCCGGGAGGCCCTTCCGTGCACTACAGGCTCCACAGTTCACGGCGACAGGAGGGCCGGGCACCCGGCCTTCGGGCCGGGGCCCGGACTCCGAGCGATCAGGGCGCACGGTGCGCGTGCCCTGAGAGGGGGCGAGGCACTCCGTGGCCACGATCCAACGCCGTGCTCCGCAGCACCGGACGTATGTCCTCGACACCAGCGTGCTCCTTGCCGATCCGTCGGCGCTCTTGAAGTTCGACGAGCACGAGGTGGTTCTTCCCGTCGTCGTGATCACCGAGTTGGAGGCCAAGCGGCACCACCCGGAGCTGGGTTACTTCGCCCGTCACGCGCTGCGGATGCTGGACGAACTGCGCACGCAGTACGGCCGCCTGGACGCCCCCGTACCGATCGGGGAATCCGGCGGCACGCTGCGGGTGGAGCTCAATCACATCGACGCGACCGTGCTCCCACCCGGATTCCGGCTGGGCGACAACGACTCGCGCATCCTGGCGGTGGCCAGGCACCTCATGGCCGAGGGACACGATGTGACGCTGGTGTCCAAGGACGTGCCGATGCGGGTCAAGGCATCCGCGGTGGGACTGAGCGCGGAGGAGTACCGCGCCGAACTGGTGAACACGTCGGGCTGGACGGGGATGGCCGAACTCCAGGTGGACGCGGCCGACATCGACGCCCTGTTCGAGCACGATCGCACCCACATCGAGCAGGCCGCCGACCTGCCCTGCCACACCGGACTGGTCCTGGTGTCCGAACGCGGCAAGGCGCTGGGCCGGGTCACCGCCGACAAGCAGGTCCGCCTGGTGCGCGGCGACCGGGACGTGTTCGGCCTGCACGGACGCAGCGCCGAGCAGCGGATAGCTCTCGACCTGCTGCTCGACCCGGACATCGGCATCGTGTCGATGGGCGGCCGGGCGGGCACCGGCAAGTCGGCGCTGGCGATGTGCGCGGGCCTGGAGGCGGTGCTGGAGCGTAATCAGCACCGCAAGGTGATGGTCTTCCGTCCCCTGTACGCGGTCGGCGGCCAGGAGCTCGGCTACCTGCCCGGCACCGAGAACGAGAAGATGAGCCCCTGGGCCCAGGCGGTCTTCGACACGTTGTCGGCGGTCACCACGTCCGACGTGATCGAGGAGGTGGTCGCGCGCGGGATGTTGGAGGTGCTGCCGCTCACCCACATCCGAGGCCGGTCGCTGCACGACGCGTTCGTGATCGTGGACGAGGCGCAGTCCCTGGAGCGCAACGTGCTGCTGACCGTGCTTTCGCGGATCGGCAGCAATTCGCGGGTGGTGCTCACCCACGATGTCGCGCAGCGGGACAACCTGCGGGTCGGTCGGCACGACGGGGTGGTCGCGGTGGTGGAAAAGCTCAAGGGGCATCCGCTGTTCGCGCACGTGACGCTGACCCGGTCCGAGCGCTCGCCCATCGCGGCCCTGGTGACCGAGATGTTGGAGGACCTGCCGGGCTGACGGATGCCCTGGTGGGAACGGTTCGACCGACCCCGCCGTCGACGTCTCGACTGCTTCGAGACGTCGACGGCGGGGTCTCGCCGTGTCCGCATATTCCGGGTGGAAACGGTCTCGGGTGAAAAGGGAAAAGGCTTGGCCGTTCCGGGAGTTGTGATGTTCGCCACGCCCCGGGAAATTGCTTCCGAATGTTTGGCTGAGGCAGGCTGCTGGACTTGTAAGACCCCCGCGTACGGCTGTGCCCGACAACTCAACACATGACCTGCTGTACGCCGCCCACGCACGCGCCGAGTGAACCACTCGGCGCCGGGGCCGAAACACTCCCTCCGGGAGTGTGGGAAGACCGGGGGTTGGACTCGTTCGCCGCTTCGCTCGCGGTGCGCGCCTGCCGGAAGGAACGTGTGTGAGCCGGATCTCGGTTCGGGGGATAGCCGTGGCGTCCGCCACCGCTGTCACGGCCGTTGGCGCCGTCGTCGGATTCAGTGGCACGGGCGTTTCCGCGTCCGCCGACGCCCAGACGGTAGACGAAGCGAGCACCACGAAGCTTCTCGAGGTTCCTGCCGCCCCCCAGGCGCAGCAACTGAGCACTGGTATCACCCACCAGGCCGACGCGCAGACCGCCGCCTACGACGAGGCGCAGCGGGTCCAGGCCGAGGAGGCCGCCCGGGTCAAGGCCGAGCGCGACGCCGCCGAGAAGGCCGCCGCGGAGAAGGCCGCGGCCGAGAAGGCGGCGGCGGACAAGGCCGCGGCCGACAAGGCGGAGGCCGACCGCAAGGCCGCCCAGGAGCGCGCGGCGCGTTCGGACAACCGCGGCGCGGTGGAGAAGGTGTCGGCGTCCGCCGCCGATGCCCAGGCGATCGCCAAGTCGATGATGAGCGCGAGCGCGTACACGTGCTTCAGCAACATCGTCACGAAGGAGAGCGGCTGGCGGGTCGACGCGACGAACAAGTCGTCCGGCGCGTACGGCCTGATGCAGGCGCTGCCCGCGAGCAAGTACGCCTCGGCCGGCTCCGACTGGCGGACCAACCCCGCGACGCAGATCAAGTGGGGCCTGAGCTACATGAACGAGCGCTACGGCAGCCCGTGCCAGGCGTGGACGTTCTGGCAGAGCCACCACTGGTACTGAGTGGGCCGCGAGTCGATCGACTCGCCCTTGAACACGGGTCGAGCCCCGCACGCCGTCCGGCGCGCGGGGCTCGATCGTGTCCGGGGCCGACCGGGACTCAGATGCGTTCGATGATGGTGCCGGACGCGTTGGCGCCGCCCGCGCACATCGTCACCAGCGCGAACTGCTTGTCGGTGCGCTCGAGTTCGTGAAGCGCGGTGGTCAACAGTCGACCGCCGGTGGAGCCGACCGGGTGGCCGAGCGCGATCGCGCCGCCGTTGACGTTGACCTTGTCCAGGTCGGCCTTCTGCACCTGGGCCCAGGACAGTACGACGGACGCGAACGCCTCGTTGACCTCGAACAGGTCGATGTCGGACATCGACATCCCGGAGCGGGCGAACAGCCGCTCGGTCGCGTCGTTGGGACCGTCCAGGTGGTAGTGCGGGTCGGCGCCGACCATCGCCTGGGCGACGATCCGCGCGCGCGGACGCAGGCCCAGCGCGCGGGCCTTGTCCTTGTCCATGATCAGCAGCGCGGCGGCGCCGTCGGAGATCTGCGACGAGTTGCCCGCAGTGTGGATGCCGTCCGGCAACACCGGCTTGAGCTTGGTCAGGCTCTCGATCGTGGTGTCCCGCAGACCCTGGTCGCGGTCGACCAGGACGGTCTCACCGGTGGGCTTGCCCTCGGCGTCCAGTACGGGGGCCTCGACCGTGATCACCTGCGACGTGAACCGGCCCTCTTCCCACGCGCGCTTGGCGTTGGCCTGCGAGCGTACGCCGAGCGCGTCCACGTCGGCGCGGGTGATGCCCCGGTTGCGGGCGATCCGCTCGGCGGCGGTGAACTGGTCGGGCAGGTCGATCGCCCAGTCCTCCGGCTTGGACTTCTGGCCGGGCTTGGCGGTGTGCCCGAGCGGGTTGCGGCTCATCGACTCGATGCCGCAAGCGACTCCCGCGTCGATGGCGCCGGTCGCGATCAAACCGGCGATCAAGTGCACCGACTGCTGGGCGGATCCGCACTGGCAGTCGATCGTGGTGCCGCCGGTGCGGGTCGGCAGTCCGGCGTACAGCCACGCGTGCTTGACGATGTCGCCCGACTGCTCGCCGGCCTGGGTGACGCAGCCGCCGATCACCTGGTCGACGAGTTCGGCGTCGATCCCGGCCCGTTCGATCAATCCGCGCTGGGCGGCGGCGAGTAGCTGCACCGGGTGCAGACCGGCGAGCCGGCCGTTGCGCTTACCGATGGGCGTGCGCACGGCTTCGACGATGACGGGGTTGCCCATGAGGTCGCTCCTAGCGAGTCCTGTGTGGCCGGTCCTCGGGGCCGGGCCACGGGTGGCGACGCATTGATCCAGCCTGATCTCACCCTGCCCCAGGTGTATGACTAAGTCAAGGATATGATCGGGGTGACACCGGGGCTCTCGATCCTCCCGGAACCTGGGAATCTCCCGATCGCCGGCTCCGCCCGATCCGCGTTCCTCCGCACCGCGCCGGATCGCCCCGTGCCCTTGCGGCGGGTGGGTTCGTTGAGGCCGGTGGGGCGGAGAGGGACTACCGGAACGTGAGATTCCGCATGGGATTCCCAGGCGTACTACGCTTGGCACGTGTTGAGCGATCGAGCGGGTGCGGAGCGTCACATCAGGCCGCGAGCGGATCGACGCGCGGAGATCATCAGACACGCCTGTGCGCTGTTCGCCAAGCGGGGCTACGGGGCCACCACGGTCCGCCAGATCGCCGAATCCGCCGACATGCTCTCGGGCAGCCTGTACCACCACTTCCCGTCCAAGGAAGCGATGTTGCTGGAAGTGCTCGACACCTTCTTCGCCGACATCATGAGCCGCCAGCGGGCCACCGTCGAGCGCGGCGACGAGCCGATCGCGACGCTGCGCGGTCTGCTTCGGGACAGCCTCGAAGTGATCGGCAACAGCCCCGACGCGGCGATCGTGGTGGTCGGCGAGTCGCGGCGACTCTCCCGCAGCGAGGGCTTCGTCTGGCTCTCCGATCGCACCGCCGAGGCGTCCATCCTGTGGGGCCGGGTGCTGCGCCGGGGCATCGAGGACGGCAGCCTGCGTCGGGACCTGCACCCCGTACTGCTGTCGCTCATGCTGCAATCGGCGGTGTGGGGGATGGCGCAGTGGTACCGGCCGAGCGGGCGCTACGACCCGGACGCGGCCGCGGGACGTCTGGTGGACGTGTTCGTGCGCGGCATCGTGCGGCCCGGGCGCTACGCCTCGCAGCGGATCTGCAATCTGCTCGGCCCGGCCCGCTACGCGGCGCCGACGCTGCGTCGGGTCGGCCCCGTCGAGGACGCCAGGGTCGAGGTCGAGCGTCGGATGGCCCGGGTGCCGCGCCGGACCGACGCGCGCACCCGGATTCGGATCGCCTCGAACCTGCTCTTCGAACAGGACGGGTACGCGGGCACCACGGTGCGTCGGATCGCCGACCTGGCCGGCGTACCGGTCGGCAGCCTCGCGCATCACATCGGTTCCAAGGAGCAGTTGCTGGCCGAACTGCTCGGCGAGTTCCTCGGCGACCTGCGCACCGCGTTCGACAAGGACGCGGCCGCGCGGCCGACCCCGGTGGAGCGGTTGGCCGGGCTGATCGGGCGGACCGTGGAGGCGCACGCGTGCCACGGCGTGTCCACCGTGCTGGCGATAAACGAGGTGCGCGGCGACGAGTTGCCGGCGAGCCGACTGGCCGCGCAGCGCGCGAAGGTCTCGGAAACCTGGACCCGGGCGCTGTCCGCCGGCATTCGCTCCGGCGACTTTCACCCGGACCTGGACCCGGTGTTCACCCAGCGGGTGCTGCGCACGGCGATCTCGACCGGGAGTCGGATCTATCGCGGGATGGGCGTCCGGGACGCGGTGGGGCTGTACCGGGAGGTCGCGTTGGTGGGGATGGGGGCGGCGTGAGCGCGCGGTATGGGGTGTCGGGGCCCGGACCCGGGCCCGGACCGGTTCGGCTTCGGCGGGTGACTCGGCTGCGTGGGCTGACCCGGCTGTGGTGGGCGACGGGTGCCTTGTGGGTGACCCGTTCGCGGTGGGTGATTCGCTCTCGTCCGGTGTCCCGCTCGCGCGCGCGGCGATGAGCGCGCGGCGCGGGCGCGGACGCACGAGAGCCCGCCCCCGGATGGGGACGGGCTCTCGTGATTTTCCGGCGTTGTGGTGCCATGGTGCCGTGGGGTGTTCGCCGGTGGGCGATCAGGGCGTGCTCAGCCCTGGTCGGTCTCCAGCGTCACGCCGACCGCGTGGATCACGGCGGCGATCTTGATCGCCTCCTGGATCGTCTCGCGGGGCACGCCCTCCTTGCGCAGGACCTGCTCGTGCGACTCCAGGCACCGGCCGCAGCCGTTGATCGCCGAGACGGCCAGCGACCACAGCTCGAAGTCGGCCTTCGGGGCACCCGGGTTGGCCATCACGTTCATCCGCAGCCCGGCACGGAGGTTGCTGTACTCCGGGTCGCCGATGAGGTGCATCGAGCGGTAGTAGACGTTGTTCATCGCCATGATCGCGGCAGCGGCCTTGGCGGCGGTGAACGCCTCGTCGGACAGTCGGCTCTTGGCCTCGGGTTCGAGTTCGGCGAGCACCTTCGGGCTACGCGTGGCGATGGCGCAGGCGAGGACGGTGCCCCACAGCGTCTGCTCGGCGAGCTTCGAGTTGCCGACGACCGAGCCCAGGTTGAGCTTGAGGTCCTTGGCGTATTCGGGCAGAGCGGCCTTCAGGACGTCGAGACCCATGGATCAGGCGTCCATCAGCTTGGCGGCGTCGAGGGTCTCGCCGCCCTTCTGCCAGTTGCACGGGCACAGCTCGTCGGTCTGCAGCGCGTCGAGGACCCGCAGGACCTCGTCGGGGTTACGGCCCACCGAGCCGGCGGTGACCATGACGAACTGGATCTCGTTGTTCGGGTCGATGATGAAGACCGCGCGGTCCGCGACACCGTCGGCGTTGAGCACGCCGGCGGCCGAGGACAGCTCGCGCTTGAGGTCGGACAACATCGGGAACGGCAGGTCGGTCAGGTCCGGGTGGTCCTTGCGCCAGGCCAGGTGCACGAACTCGGAGTCCACGGATACGCCGAGCAGCTGCGCGTCGCGGTCCTGGAAGTCCTCGTTGAGGCGGCCGAACGCGGCGATCTCGGTCGGACACACGAACGTGAAGTCCTTCGGCCAGAAGAACACGACACGCCACTTGCCGTCGTAGGACTTGTTGGTGATCTGCTCGAAGGCCTTGTCCGCCTCCAGCGACACGACGCCGGTGAGGTCGTACTCGGGGAACTGGTTACCGACAGTAAGCACTGGATCTCCTCCGCGAAGGGGCCGGACTGGCAGGTTCACCAGCCCGGTCGGACGTACGGTGATCACGATGCCACGGCCAAATTGATAGATGAAATAAGCAATGCCTCAACCATTGATCGTGATCACCTATCAGTGCGTGCGTGGCGGGAAATGCCCAGCTCAACGCACACGCTCGCACGTTCGACCGCCGATCGGGGGTCACCGTGGGCGGCGGAGGAGGAGCATACGCGCCGATCGGTCGAACACCGAATCGGGACATTGCGATGATCTTGCGATCGACGGGGCGGGCGTTGGCGGGCCTGCGTCGTGTGCGCCGAGTGGGTGACGGGCTGGCTTACGCATGGTGATGGGGGCGGCGGCGCTACGGCGAACCTGGCATCGCCGCGCCGGGATCGTTCGGCGCGGCTCCTGTGGTCACGTACGCCCGCTCGCCTGCGCGTCGGGGGCGAACGGCGGGTCGTCCCACTCGGCCACGGGACCGGTGGGCAGGTCTCGTTCGAGGTCGGCGAGCAAGGCGAACCAGGCGGGACCGGTGGGTGGTTGCACGGTGGCGAGGGTGCCGTTGGAGACCGCCCACAGTTCGGTGATCTCCCCTGGCGGGCGGCGGGCCGCATCGTCCTTGCCGACGTAACGCACCCGTCGATACAGGCGCGGGGGTGGGAGTCGGAGGACCACCAGGGCCGGCAGCCGACACGTGAACTCGACCCCGCTCTTGGCGCGCAGGTAGGCGCTTCGCCCGTTCACGGCGGTGAGGATGCCCTCGCGTCCGGTGTGGCCGTCCCGACACCACGCGTCCCGATAGCGCGCGACGAACACGGCGGCCTTTGCAATCTCCTCGCCGGTCGACCATCCCGCGACCCGTTGCGTCGGGGTCATGGCATGCGTGGTCGTCGCCTCGCCCGTCCCGTCGGGGACTGCGGCCCGGAGCGGGCGGTCGAGGCGCACGAGCGCGGTCGAGCTGCCGAAGACCGTCCACACGACGGCGGCGGATGCGCCCACCGGCTCGGAAACGCCCCGACCAGGTCCGGGAATCGGCAACCGCATCCGCCGATCCGGCACCCGTTCGAGCGCCGAGCGACCGCCCGAGTCGCGCCGGCCGATACCTGCGAGATCATCTGTCATCGTTGACCCGTGTCCTCTCTGTTTGTGTTGGGCACGCCGGGGGTGGGGTCAGCTGTCCAGGTCGCCCCCACCCCCTCCGCCCGTCCCGTGATGTGGGGCGGGGCGGCGTAGGACCTCGGTGCGCGGGGGAGTGTCACGCGCGCAGCGAGGCGACTTTCAACGGCCGTGTGTGCCGGTGACCGTCGCGGATCGTGGGTGCGTCCGTGATGGGCGGCGCGCGATCGCCACGGCGAACCACACGTCCTTCCCGGCCGCATGCACCACATGGCCGTTGGCGCAGGCGAGCACCTCCACGAGCACCAGCCCGCGCCCGCCCTCGGCGTCCAGGGCCGGATCTGCGCAACGCCGGGGCGGACGGGGGCACTTGTCCCCAACGGCCACCAGAAGTCGATTCGCAGTCGACAGCCGCCAGACCCGCACCCGAGTCGCCCCACCGGCATGCCGAACCGCGTTGCTGTGCAGTTCGGCAAGACACACCCGAACCTCGAAGGCGGTGTCGCAGTCGCCCCCGACGAATCCGACGACGCCGTCCACGAGCCCCCGCAGCGACTCGGCATCGATCCGCGTGGTCAGCCGGGCTATCAACTCCGCGTCGGGCGTGGGTTGGGCGTCTTGGTCGAGAAGGGTGAGGGAGAGGCTGGACGGCGATGAACCCATGCATCACTCCTGGTGCGAGTCGCTAGAGCCATCTCGCGCAGAGTGCGAGATTGCGGACCGTGCGTGAGTGGCGACGCAGCCTGAGCATGACTTGTCAGGAATGTAAATTGCAAGTCGTAACTAGAAACTCGACAACTTTGGCGCTGTGATGGTCTCTCCAGTCACACTGCTGCCTGGAACTCGCATGCGAGGGGGATGAGATGGCTGACGCGCCGACCGTGCGGCGAAGGCAACTGGCAAGCAAGCTGTTGCGGCTGCGTTTGGCCGCAGGGCTCGATCAGGCTGATGTGGCGGCCCGGTTGGAGTGCGACGACTCGAAGGTGAGTCGCATCGAGACGGGGCGCTCGGGTGTGCGGCCCAGCGACTTGCGCATGATGCTCGACCTTTACGGTGTCGACGATCCCAACGAAGTCGAACAGATGGTGAAGGCCGCCCGTGAGTCGCGGCGTCGGGGTTGGTGGGTTCAATACTCGCTGGGGAAGACGTTCGCGTCCTTTGTGAGCCTGGAGGAAGAGGCCACCGCGATCCGAGTCTTCGAGACCCAGTTTGTGCCTGGACTGCTCCAAACCGAGGGATACACGCGAGCGATCTACAAGGTCTCCGAGCGGGTCACGGACCCGGCTCAGGTGGACGCCTTGGTGCGGGTGCGTCAGCAGCGGCAGGTAAATGTCTGGCGCGAGGGCCGAACCGTCGAACTGTGGTTCGTCATTGGGGAGGCCGCCCTCCGGCATGCCATCGGTGACGCGAGTGTGCGGATCGAGCAACTCCGCCACCTGATTGAGTTGTCCGACCTTCAGCACCTCGAGATCCAGGTGCTGCCGCTTGTTTCGAGTCTCTACGCTGCCATCGAGGGTCCGTTCAACCTGCTCAGCTTTCAGGCGGGCGAGCCGGACGTTGCCTATGAAGACACAAGTACGAGCGGGCTCTTCGTCGAAGACCCGGCAGATGTTGCGAACTTCGACCGGGCCTTCAGGCGGATCACGGCAGGTGCGTTGCCGCCGAGCGAGTCCCGTGAACTCATCGAAAAAATAGCGAAGGACCTGAAATGCGCGTAGGGGACTCCGGAATGCTCGGAAGCCAGTGGCGGAAGTCGAGCTACAGCGGTGGTGGGGAGTCCTCCTGCGTCGAGGTTGCATCCTTCGGGCGCTTCGCCGGCGTGCGTGACTCGAAGGTAGCCAACGGTCCGGCCCACCTGTTCACTTCCGCCGCTTGGGTCTCGCTCCTGAGGGTCATCCAGGAGTAGGCGGTCCCGAATGCCTATGGCCTCCGTGGTTACGGAGGGCTCTTGCCTGCTGACATGGCATCGGCGTCACTCGAAAGAGTGGTGCACTCGATTTCGGGTCACGAATTGTGTTTTACCTCTTGCGGCATGGGCTTCACCGAGCCGACACTCACAGAAAGTATCCGCTGCATCACGAGAGGTGTTCGCATGGGCAGCGACCCGCAGAAGGGCAACAAGGACAACGACAGCAACAGCGGGAACAAGCACGGAGGGAAGGGGCCGGGGGAGCACGGAAACCCCAGCGACGGCCAGAATCCGGCACCGGCGCAACCGAAGCCCTGAGGACGAGATGACGCAGGACGAGATCAGCCCCGAGGCCGGACCGGATGGACTGGCCTCCGAGCTCATCGCGAGCGGCGTACTGGCCGACGAATGGGCGTCGGCCCTCCGAGTCGCGCCTCGACACCTCTTCGTGCCGGACGTGATCTGGCCGGGGAGCGGAAACGGTGTGCGGCATGGGGGCCGTCTGGTTCGTCAGGACGATCCCGACGCGTGGTGGGCGAGCGTGCACAGCGACGTACCGATCACGACGCAATGGGACGACGGCACCTACGACGGACTCGGAACGGGCGTGCTCCCTTCGTCTTCGAGCAGCATGCCGACCATGGTGTTCACCATGCTCAACGCGCTGGGCGTCGAGGACGGCGATCGAGTCCTCGAAATCGGCACCGGGACGGGGTGGAATGCAGCGCTGCTCTCCGCCCGCGTCGGCGCCCGAAACGTCGTCACCATCGAAGTCGATCAGGACGTTGCGCACTCGGCCCGCAAGCGCCTCGCATCGGCAGGCTTCGAGCCGCGTTGTCTCGTGGGCGATGGTCGGGTGGGACGCGCAGACCTCGCCCCGTTCGATCGGGTGATCGCCACCGCGTCCGTGGGCCACATCCCGCCTGCCTGGACAGCACAGACACGACCCGGCGGAGTCGTCGTGACGCCATGGGGTCCGTTCTACGGTGGCGAAGGAATCGCCCGCCTCGTCGTCGGCCGAGACGGTTCCGCATCGGGCCACTTCGTTTCGTCCTCGGCCTTCATGCGGATGCGCCAGGAACGCAAGATCGAGCCCCCGCGCTCGCGCTACCTGACCGACCCATGGCCCGCAGCCGCCGAACGCGCGGTGACCACTCTCTCGCCCGACGATGTCGGCGATTGGATCGCGATGTTCGCGATCGGCGTGCAGGTCCCAGGCGTCTTCCTGGACATCACCGGCGGCGGAACCAGTGGTGACGAGCCCTACCGCCTCTGGCTGTTCGACACGGACGTCACCAGTTGGGCAACCGCCGACCACATTCCCGGCGCCGACAGCTTCGAAATCGCCCAATCCGGCCCACGCCGCCTGTGGACCGAACTCGAAACCGCCTGGCGCTGGTGGGACGACCAAGGTCGCCCCGACTTCCACCGCTTCGGCCTCACCGTCGACGCGACCGGCACCGAACAACTCTGGCTGGACGACCCGCGCAATCCCGTTCCCCTCCGACACCACTGAACCCCGGCGAACCCCGCCCTCGTCGAACCCCCCGTCCGCCCAGTGCGACCGAGAGGCAACGTGGATTCGGTAGCTGCGGAACTCGACATGCGCATGATCGAGCGTCTCGGCGCGGCAGGATTACCACCCGTCGAGCAGCTTCGGGTCGTGGTCACCCACGAGGGCCAATCGATCAGCCCTGGCCGAGATGATCGGTGATTGCGTTTCCTCGCGGCAAGCTCTTGCCGAGCAGGTCGCCGCGAAGGGCGGGTCCGTCGATCCGGCGTGGCGCGCGGCGGTTGAGGCGGTTCCGCGTGAAAGCTTCCTCGGTGGTGCCGTGTTTCGGCCCAGTGGGAGTCGGTGGGAGCCCGTTCGGCGGGCGAAGGTGGGCGAGGACGCGTGGATGCGGCTCGTCTACTCGGATGAGACGTGGGTGACCCAGGTGGATGGGGTTCATGTCGCCGACGTCGAAGGGCCGGTGGCGGGCAGCCCCACATCCTCGTCGACATTGCCGTCGTTGGTGGTGCGGATGTTGGAGGTGGCGGGCATTCGGGACGGTGACCGGGTGCTGGAGATCGGGACCGGGACGGGATATTCCACTGCGATTCTGTGCCATCGGCTCGGGGACGTGAACGTCACGTCGATCGAGTACGACCCCGGCGTCGCTCGGCAGGCTGCCGGAAATCTTCGCGCGGCCGGGTATGAACCGAACCTCGTAGTAGGTGACGGGCTTCTTGGCCATGAAGCGGGGGCCGAGTACGACGCGGTCATCGCCACGTGTTCGGTGCGGCATGTCCCGGTCCCGTGGTTGTGGCAGGTGACCGACTCCGGCAGCGTCACGACCACCCTCGGCGGATGGTTGCCCGCCTCCGGGCTGGTGCGGCTCACCCTCGGCGACGACGACATCGCTTCGGGCCGGTTCGTCGGCGACACGGTCTCCTATATGCTCGCGCGCCCACACGAGCGGCCGCCCCATCCCGTTTTCCATCGGTATGAGGGCATGACCCGCGATTGTCGCGTCGATCCCGACCTGATCGAGGGGTGGACCGGAGCGTTCGTTGCCCAACTGGCGGCGCCATCCGCAGAGTTGATGACTTCGGCGGACGGTTTGATCCTTTGGGACGTCGCTACCGGGTCGCAGGCTTGGACCGAGGAAACCGGCGGCGGCCACGTCGTCCATCAGCATGGCCCGCTTCGGTTGTGGGATCAGGTGGAGGATGGGCTCACCGCGTGGCAGGAGGCCGGTTCGCCCGACCAGTCCGAGTTCGGGCTCACCGTGGCTGCCGACCTCACCCAAACCGTTTGGATCATCGGGCCTGATGGTCCCTCCTGGCGGCTTCCCGTTTGAAAGGGTGCCTCGTGCGGCGCGGGGCCCGGGCGCCGACGGCTCATTCGCCGAAGGACGCAACTGTTCACCGGCGCCCGGGAAACCACGCTCCGATCAGTCTCACATCGGGTGGGTGCGCCAGAAGTCGACCGCCTCCAGGAAGGTGGGATCGGTGACCACCCGGAGCACCTGCTCGTTGCCCACCGGGGGCGCCGAGTCGGTGCGCTCGTCCCGGAACAGCGTGAACATCACCTGGGCACCGTGATATTCGAAGTGCGCGATCGGGGTGGACGGGGCCGCGACCGCTCCCTTGTCACCGGTTTCGCCGCCCTTCGTGGTCGCGATGTGACCCACCGAGATCACGCTTCCGTCCGGCAGCCGCCCGTCGACGCACGGAAGCGGCGGGTTCTGCGGCGCCCGCTCGGCGCACGGCTTGTTTCCGGCCAACCAGGCGCCGTCGCCCGGCCCGGCCTGCGCCGTGGCCCCGGCCGGGTCGATCTGCGAGTCCACCCGGACGGTGATGTTGTACGTCTTGTTGCCCGAGACCAGCCGGTAGGAGTTCATGCCGTCGTCCGGGATCACCATCCGGCCCGCGTCCGCGGGCAACAACCCGGTGAGCACGTCCGCGAGCTTCTGCTTGAAGGCGTAGCGCAGTTCGGCCTCGGCCCGGGTGGGTTCCTTGACCTTGCCCTTCTCCGTCGGCGGGACGTGCACCGTCGGATACGCCGTCGTCGGCGCGGCCAGCGGCTGGTCCGTGGGCCAGTTCGCCGGGATCAACGGCAACTCGCCGGACCGCGAGCCGCCCGCCCGGGTCGTGTCGGTGCCGGCCCACGGCGCGAGCAGCAGGGTCGGCACGGCGATCGCGGCGACCGAACCCAGGCCCACCGCGCCCATCACCGCGCGCGAGCGCAGCCGGAGCCGGCGGCCCCGGCGCACCGCGCCCGGGACCAGGTCGGGCAGCGGAGGCAACTCCGCCGTGGCTCGATCCAGCACCAGCCGAAACTCCCGATCCGTACCGTCTTCACGCGGCATGGCGATTCCTCAGCTTTCCGTCGCGTACAGGTGGAGGTCTCCGAGTTCGGCCCGGAGCTTGGCCATCGAACGGGCGCACTGGCTCTTGACGTTGCCGGTGCTACAGCGCAACAGTGCGGCGACGTTCTCCACGCTCAGGTCCTCCCAGTAGCGCAGGATGACCATCACGCGTGGCTTGGGCGGCAGCGTCGCCAGTGCCGCGAGCAGGGTCAGCCGCAGATCCGGGTGCCCTTCGACCGTGTGCGTCTCGGAGGCCAGTTCGTGCGCCGCCCTTTCCCGCCGCCGGCCGCGCTGCTCGCTCAGGAAGGTGCGGCTGAGCACGGTCTTGGCGTACGCGTCCAGGTTCTCCGCGCGGCTCGCCCGCCTCCAGTGCCGAAACAGCTTGGCCAACGTGGTCTGGGCCAGGTCCTGGGCCCGGTCGGCGTCGCCGCACAACAGGTACGCGGTGCGATAGAGCTGATGTTGGCGCGCTCGCGCGTACTCCTCGAAATCTCGCTGTCCCGCCGTCGGCATCTGTGCCCCCTTGGTGTCATCCCGTTCAGAGCAGCCGACGGGCGAAAGGGTTGCAGCCGGATCCGCGCGAATCCGAAAAAGAAAGCGGGCCCGACCGGAGTCGGGCCCGAGCGTGGTGGTTCGGCTAGGCGATGCGGACGTTGTCCGCCCAGTCGTCCGGGAGTTGCGGCAGCGGCCAGGCCGGGTTCGGACGCCAGTTCTCCCATCCCTGGTCGAACGGCGCGCCCCAGGCCCGGATCGCCTCGACCGCGGCCCGGCCCTCCGCCTCGATCGCCGCGACCTGCTCGTCGGTGAGCCGACCCGCCTCCCGGGAGGCGGCCAGTTCGTCCTGGTCCTTGTACTCCCAGCGCCGGTCCGGGGTGACCCACACGTCCAGCACGTGGTCCTCGGTGTCCACGCCGCCGGCCCACCGGGTACGCGGGCGTTCGAGGTTGACGTACCAGCCGGAGAAGCGCCAGTCGGCCTGCCAGAACAGCCAGACCGACCACGGTTCGCCGGGCCGGGCCAGCATCAGCACCCCCGTCCCGGTCCACTCGACGATCGAGGGGATCCGGCCGAGTCGGAATCTGCGTTCGATCGGGGCCGTGCGGATATCGGATCCGTCCGGCAACATCGGCTTGACCCGTGAGGTGCCGCCGGCCAGCCAGACGGCGAGCTGGTCCGGGTCGTCGCGGACGACGGTCACCGGACGACAGTCCAGGACCTGATCGCCGCGCAGATAGCGCCACAACACCTGGTCACCGGGAGACCAGGTGCCGGCCGCGTGACGGGGATCCTCGAAGTGCTCGTGTATGCGCAGGATGTTGGACATGACCTTGATTTACCCAGCGCCCGTGACACCTGACCGTGAGTCATGTTACGGGTGGGTCATCATGCGAAGAACATCACGGGTGTGGGCGCACACACCCGTCGCCGTGTGTGCGTCGCGTGACGCGTGGGGTCACGGTCGGGTCATCCCGAGCACGTCCAGCGCCGCGTCGAGTTCGGCCTCGGTCAGCCGCCCCTCGCGCACGTGCCCGCGCTCGATCACCACCTGCCGGATCGTCTTGCGCTCGGCCAGCGACTGCTTGGCGATCCGCGCCGCCTCCTCGTAGCCCAGGACGCGGTTCAGCGGGGTGACCACCGACGGCGACGACTCGGCGTACTCGCGCATGCGCTCCACGTCGGCCTCGATGCCCGCCACCGTGCGATCGGCCAGCACCCGGGTCACGTTGCCCAGCAGCCGGATCGACTCGAGCAGGTTGCGGGCGATCACCGGCAACATCACGTTGAGCTCGAAGTTGCCCGCCGCGCCGCCGAAGGCCACCGCCGCGTCGTTGCCGATCACCTGCGCGACCACCTGGCCGACCGCCTCCGGGATCACCGGATTGACCTTGCCCGGCATGATCGAGCTGCCCGGCTGCAGATCCGGCAGGCGGATCTCGGCGAGCCCGGTGCGCGGCCCCGAGCCCATCCAGCGCAGGTCGTTGACGATCTTGTTCAGGCCGACCGCGATGGTGCGCAACTGGCCGGACAGCTCCACCAGCGCGTCCCGCGCGCCCTGCGCCTCGAAGTGGTCGCGCGCCTCGGTGAACGCCAGTCCGGTGGAGGCCGCGATCTCCGCGATCACCCGCGCCGAGAACCCCGGCGGGGTGTTGATGCCGGTGCCCACCGCGGTCCCGCCCAACGGCAGTTCGACCACCCGCGGCAGGCTCGACTGCAACCGCTCGACGCCGTAGCGCACCTGCGCCGCGTACCCGCCGAACTCCTGCCCCAGGGTCACCGGTGTCGCGTCCATCAGGTGTGTACGGCCGGACTTGACCACGTCGGCGAACTCGGTCGCCTTCGACTCCAGCGTGGACGCCAGGTGGTCGAGCGAGGGAATCAGCGCGTGGGTGACCGCTATCGCCGCCGCGATGTGGATCGAGGAGGGGAACACGTCGTTGGACGACTGGGACGCGTTGACGTGGTCGTTGGGGTGGACGTCCCGACCCAGGCGCTCGGTGGCCAGGGTGGCGAGCACCTCGTTCATGTTCATGTTCGAGGAGGTGCCCGAGCCGGTCTGGAACACGTCCACCGGGAACTGCTCGGCCCACCGGCCGTTCACGACCTCGGCCGCGGCCTGCTCGATGGCCTCCGCGACGTCCTTGTCCAGCACGCCGAGTTCGGCGTTGACCCGCGCCGCCGCGCCCTTGATCCGGGCCAGCGCCTCCACGTGCGCGGGCTCCAGTCGTTGCCCGGAGATCGGGAAGTTCTCGACGGCGCGCTGGGTCTGCGCGCGCCACTTGGCGGCGGCGGGCACCCGTACCTCGCCCATCGAGTCGTGCTCGATCCGGTATTCGCCGGTCGGACCTGCGGTCGGTGCTGCCTCGGACATCGCTGCGGCCTCCTAGAAAGCGTTTCCAGGGCCACAACGGCTCGTCGGCCCGACCTTGTTCCTGACGAGGTGACCCGACGGGTGGCTACCCGATCACCACGACGTGCAACGTGCGCGGCCCGTGCACACCCTCCACCCGGCGGAGTTCGATGTCGCTGGTTGCCGAAGGGCCGGAGATCCAGGTCTGCGGCCGGCGCGGATCCAGCCGGGCGATCGCCTCGGGCACGGTGCCCACGATCTGGTCGGCGCGCACCACGCACAGGTGGTAGTCGGGCAGCAGGGTGAGTACCCGGCGACCCTGGTCCGGGCCGGCGTCCAGGACGATGGTGCCGGTCTCGGCGATGGCGAGCGCGCATCCGGTGGCCACCGCGTCGATCTCGCCGAGCGTGTCCCGGCTCAGCTCGGGCGAGTCCACCACCAGATCGACGCCGAGCCGGGCCAGCCAGGACAGCCGCCTCCCACGGGGCACCACCAGCCGGGTCACGCCCGCGCGGCGCAGCAGCTCGCTCGTGCCCAGCAGCAGGTCGTGGGCGTCGTGCGCGCGCAGCACGGCGGCCTCGTAGTCGGCGACCCGCTCGGCGAACCGGCCGACCACGTCCAGGCCCACCGGACGCTCGCGCCGGTACGCCCGACGCACCGGCGGCGGCTTGGGTCGGTCGTCCAGGGCGGTGCGCAACCGGTCCAGGATCACCGTACGGGCCTCGCGGTCCGCCTCGTATCGCTCCACCGTCATTCCTCCAGACCACCGTCGGTGCGCTTGTGCCAGGTCCGGAACGACTCGGGCGGCGGCGCCGGCGCGTCCCGGTCGGCGAACCACGCACCGAGCGGGCCGGTGAACCGTTTCGGCAACGGCACCCGACCGATCACCCCATGCCTGGTGAACCGCGCGCCGACCCCGGCCACGTGTTGCGCGAAGCCGATCCGCCACGGCTTCTCGAAGGCCCACCGCACGGCCTTCATGCCGGCGTCCTCGGCCCGGTCGTGCGGACCGCGCCCGCCGTCCACAACCTGTGCACGAAGGTGCACGAGCACCTCGGGGATGTCGATCCGCACCGGACAGGCGTCGAAGCACGCGCCGCACAGCGAGGACGCGAACGGCAACGACGCGGTCTGTGCGTCCACCCGGTGCCTGGCGATCCCGCGCAGCTGCGGGGTCAGGATCGCGCCGATCGGCCCCGGATACACCGACCCGTACGCGTGTCCCCCGGTGCGCTCGTACACCGGGCACACGTTCAGGCAGGCCGAGCACCGGATGCAGCGCAGCGCCTGCCGGCCCACCGGATCGGCCAGCACGTCCGAGCGGCCGTTGTCGAGCAGGATCAGGTGGAACTCCTGCGGCCCGTCGCCGGGCGTCACCCCGGTCCACATCGAGGTGTACGGGTTCATCCGCTCACCGGTCGAACTGCGCGGGAGCAGTTGCAGGAACACCTCCAGGTCGCCCCACGTGGGCAGCAGCTTCTCCACACCCAGCACGGTGATCAGCGTTTGCGGCAGGGTCAGGCACATCCGCCCGTTGCCCTCCGACTCGACCACGCACACGGTGCCGGTCTCGGCGATCGCGAAATTGCCGCCGGAGACCGCGACCTCGGCCCGCAGGAACTTCTCCCGCAGATGCCGGCGCGCGGCGGTGGCCAGCGCACCCGGCTCGTCGCTCAGCCGCTCCGGCGCGGGCCGGCCCACCTTGCCCATCTCGCGGACGAAGATCTCCCGGATCTCGGCCCGGTTGCGGTGGATCGCGGGCACCAGGATGTGCGACGGCAGGTCCTCGCCGAGCTGCACGATGAGCTGGGCCAGGTCGGTCTCCCACGCGTGGATACCGGCCTCGGCCAACGCGTTGTTGAGCTCGATCTCCTCGGTGGCCATCGACTTGACCTTGACCACCTCGTCCACGCCCTGGGCCCGGACGATCTCCACCACGATCGCGTTGGCCTCGGCCGCGTCCCGGGCCCAGTGCACGACGCCGCCCGCCGCGCGGACCGACACCTCCAGACGTTCGAGGTGGGCGGGCAGCCGGGCCAGTACGTCGTCCTTGATCGCCTCGCCGGCGCGCCGGAGCAGTTCCCAGTCCGGCAGTTCGGCGACCACCTCGTCGCGCCGGGCCCGGATGCTGTGCGTGGCCTCGCGCAGGTTGGCCCGCTGCACGTCGTTCGCCAACTCGGCGCGCGCGGCTTCGGGGAAGGGCGGCATCCCGACGAACGTGGGTTCCCTGCGTACGGGCGCGGTCATCGCGTCACCTCCGGTCCGTGGGCCCGCGCCGCGTCGAACCCGGAATCGGCGCCCAGGGCCGGCCCGTACGGCGGCACGTCCGGCAGCGCCGCGGTGTGCGCCAGGATGTCCGCGAGGTGCAGGACCCGAATGCCCGCGTGTTGCCGCGAGGCGAGTCCGCCGATGTGGGTCAGGCACGAGTTGTCGCCCGCGCACAACACCTGGGCGCCCGATTCCAGCACCGCGGCCACCTTGTCGTCGCCCATCGCCGCCGAGGTCTCCGCGTTCTTGACCGCGAACGTGCCGCCGAACCCGCAACACTCGTCCGCGCGCGGCAGGTCCACCAGGGTCAGGCCGCGCACCGCGCGCAGCAGCCGGGTCGGTCGGTCGCCCACCCGCAGCAGGCGCAGCGAGTGGCAGGTGGGGTGGTACGCGACGCTGTGCGGGAAGTAGGCGCCCACATCGGTCACCCCGAGCACGTCGACCAGGAACTCGCTGAACTCGTACACCTTGGCCGCCACCCGCGTGACGCCGGCCGGCAGCGTGCCGCCCGCCTCGCGGGCCACGCTCGCGTGGTACTCGCGCACCATCGCGGTGCACGACCCGGAGGGCACGATCACCGCGTCGTAGCCCTCGAAGGCGTCCACGAAGGAACGCACCAGCGGCACCGCGTCCTTGCGATACCCCGCGTTGAAGTGCATCTGCCCGCAGCACACCTGGCCGTACGGGAACTCCACCTCGTGTCCGAGGCGCCGCAGCACCCGGACCACGGACTTGCCGGTCTCCGGGAAGAGCGTGTCGTTGAAGCACGTGATGAAAAGGGCAAGGCGCACAATTGACCTCCTCGGTCGACTGTACGGACGTCCTTCGGCGGGCGCCCGGCCACAGCCGCCGCACGCGTCCGGTCGTGTGAACCCGGAGGCGGGGTGTGTCACGCCGGGTCGGGGCCGGTCGACGAGCGGGGGCCTTGTGCCCGACCTGCGAGGTCGCACCACGTAGGGTCGGCGCATGAGCCTCCGGACGGCACTCGGCCGCCCCTTCGCCGTCGCCCGTTCGCGGTTGACCACGCGTCGATCCCGTGTCCTGGCCGGTGTCCTCGCCCTGGTGGTGGTGATCATCGCGGTCGTGGGCGTCGGCGCCGTCGCCGGCGACGACCCCGCGACACCGGTGCGCAGCAGTGAGCAGCGCCTGGACGTCGCCGCCGGGCCGGGCGATTCGGCCAGGATCGGCATCGACACGACACTGTTCCTGCCGCCGGGAGTGCGCGAGCGCGCGCCCGCCGTGCTGCTCGCGCACGGATTCGGCGGCAGCAAGGCCGAGTTGCGCCGGGAAGCGGAGGCGTTGGCCCGTTCGGGGTATGTGGTGCTGACCTACTCGGCACGCGGCTTCGGCGCCTCGGGCGGGCAGATCATGCTGGACCAGCCGGACTACGAGGTGGCCGACGCACGGGCGCTGATCGACTGGCTGGCCGCCCGGCCCGAGGTGCGCCTGGACGGACCGGGCGACCCGCGTGTGGGCGTCGCGGGGGCCTCCTACGGCGGTGCCCTCGCGCTGCTGGCCGCGGCCCACGACCCGCGGGTGGACGCGATCGCGCCGCAGATCACCTGGCACGACCTCGCCGACGCGCTGTTGCCGAATGCGGCGGGCGGCGGGCCTGCCGGCGGGGTGTTCAAGAAGATGTGGGCCGGGCTGTTCTTCTCGTCCGGGACCAGCCCGCTGGGCGGCCTGACCCCGATAGACGCGAACACCGGCTGCGGTCGGTTCGCCGAGCGGGTGTGCGCGATCTACCGCGAGGTCGCCGTCGGCGGGAAGTCCACGCCGCAGGCCGTCGACCTGCTGCGTCGGGCCAGTCCGGCGTCCGCGGCGGACCGGATCGCGGTGCCCACGCTGCTGATCCAGGGTCAGAACGACTCGCTGTTCCCGCTCGACCAGGCCGACCGCAACGCCGCCGCGATCGCGCGCAACGGCGCGCCGGTGGAGATGGTGTGGACGGCCGGCGGGCACGACGGCGGGCGGCCGCAGAGCGCGATGGTGCGCGATCGGATCACCGGTTGGTTCGACCGGTGGCTGAAGCCGGCGCAGGCCGCGCCGAAGGCCGGTACGCCGACCTCCGCCGGGGCGTTTCGGGTGACCCGCTCGGGCGGCGTGGACAGCGCCACCCGTGAGCAGCGGCTGCGGATCGCCGACACCGACCGCTATCCGGGCCTGGACGGCACCCGGCAGCGTGCGGTCGCGCTGGCCGGGCCGGAGCAGACCGTGGCCAATCCGCCGGGGGGTGCGCCGACCTCGGTGTCCGGGCTGCCCGGGCTCGGGGCGCTGGCCGGCGCCGGCAGCCTGGGCGCACTCGCGTCGAGCGCGGGCGACCTGGGCGGGATCGCGTTCGACCTCCCCGGGCAGAGCGCGTTCTTCCAGAGCGATCGCTTCGACCAGAGCACCTGGATCACCGGCTCGCCGACGGCACGCGTGCGGGTCTCGGGCGCCGACGACATCGTGTTGTTCGCCAAGCTCTACGACGTCGCGCCGAGCGGCGGCACCGTGCTGCCGCACCAGCTCGCGGCGCCGATCCGGGTGACCGGCGCCGCGGCCGGGCGGGACGTGGAGATCCGGCTGCCCGCGATCGACCACCAGGTCGACTCGGGGCACCGGTTGCGCCTGGTGCTCACCGCGACCGACCTGGGCTTCGCGTCGCCGGACGCGCCCGCGAGCTACCGGGTCGCGCTAGCCGGTGCGCTGACCGTGCCGTCGGTGCCGCAACTGCACGTGGCCTCGACCGGCTACCCGTGGTGGACGTGGGGCCTGCCGCTGATCGCGGTACTCGTCGCGGGTGTCCTGTTGCTCACCGGGCGGCGGCGGGCCGTCGCGAAGGCCCCGGACCCGGCGCTGGCCGAGGTGCCGCTACGGATCCACGGGCTGACCAAGCGGTACAAGGGCGGCAAGCTCGCCGTCGACGACCTGTCCTTCCGGGTGGAGGCGGGCCAGGTGCTCGGCCTGCTCGGCCCCAACGGCGCGGGCAAGACCACGACGCTGCGGATGCTGATGGGGCTGATCCTCCCGGACGACGGCGAGATAAGGATCTTCGGCCGGGTGGTCGGCCCCGGGGCGCCGGTGTTGTCCCGGCTCGGCTCGTTCGTCGAGGGCCCCGGCTTCCTGCCGCACCTGTCCGGGCGGGAGAACCTGTCGCTGTACTGGCGCGCCACCGGCCGCCCGCACGCCGACGCGCACTTCGACGAGGCGCTGGAGATCGCCGGGCTGGGCGAGGCGCTGGATCGCAACGTGCGCACCTACTCGCAGGGCATGCGGCAACGGCTGGCCATCGCGCAGGCGATGCTCGGCCTGCCGGACCTGCTCGTGCTGGACGAACCCACCAACGGGCTCGACCCGCCGCAGATCCGGGCGATGCGCGACGTGCTGATCGGCTACGCGGCCACCGGCCGCACCGTGGTGGTCTCCAGTCACCTGCTGGCCGAGGTCGAACAGACCTGTACGCACGTCGTGGTGATGCACCGGGGCCGGCTGATCGCCGCCGGTCCGGTCGAGGAGATCGTCGGCAACGGCAACACGCTGGTGATCGGGACCCCCGTCCCGGACCTGGCGATCGCGACGCTGAAGGATCTGCCGGGCGTCGGCTCGGTGGAGCCCGAGGAGGGCGGCGTGCTCGTGCATCTCGCGGGCGCGCAGACCTCCGTCCTGGTGGCCGAACTGGTCGGCGCGGGCGTCGCGGTGGACCGGGTGACCGCACGCCGCCGCCTGGAAGACGCGTTCCTGACGCTCATTGGGGAGTCCTGATGACCCGTACGCTCCCCGACCTGCCGACCGACGAGGGCGCGCACCCGATCCCGGGCGCGGCGCACGCGCACGGTTACCGGCCTCGGCACACGCTGCCCGTGTGGGTGGAGACCGTGCGTCAATTCCGGCGCCGGCGCACATTGTTCATGATCGGGCTGCTGCTCGCGCTGCCGTGGATCCTGGTCGCCGCGTTCAAGATCGGCGGCGATCCGTCGGCGGACGCGGTGCCCACGCTGGTGGACGTGGCGACCAAGAGCGCGCTCAACTTCACCGCGTTCACGCTGTTCGTCTCGACCGGCTTCCTGCTGGTCGTGGCGGTGGCCCTGTTCTGCGGCGACACCGTTGCCAGCGAGGCGAGTTGGTCCTCGCTGCGGTATCTGCTGGCGGCACCCGTTCCGCGCGCGCGGCTGCTGCGGGTCAAGCTGGTGGTCGCGCTGGGCTACAGCGTGCTGGCCCTGGTGCTGCTGCCGCTGATGGCGATGATCGCGGGCACGATCGCGTTCGGCTGGGGCCCGTTGGACCTGCCGGTGGGGGCCTCGCTGCCCACCGGCGAGGCGCTCGGGCGGATGTCGGTCGTGGTCGTGTACGGCGTGGTGGCGCAACTGGTGGTGATGGGCATCGCGTTCTGGCTGTCCACGGTCACCGACGCGCCGCTGGGCGCGGTGGGCGGCGCGGTCGGCCTGGTGGTGGTCTCCAACATCGTGGACGCGGTCACGGCGCTCGGCTCGTGGCGGGACTATCTGCCCACGCACTGGCAGTTCGCGTGGGTCGACGTGCTCCAGACCGACCCGCAATGGGACGGCATGATCAAGGGCAGCGCGGTCTCGGTCGCGTACGCGGTGGTCTTCCTGGCGCTGGCCTTCCGGCACTTCGGGCGCAAGGACATCGTGTCGTGACGTCTCCTTCGGCAGCGGTGATCACGGGCGGCGAGCCGGGGTCGTTCGCGCGGTCGGTGCTCGCGGAGCGGCATCCGGCGCTGATCGCACGGGTGCGGGAGGCGTTCCCGTGGCCGCCCGAGCGCGGGCGGGCGCTGGACGCGCTGCTCGACGAGATCACCGACGGGGTGATCACGCCGCTCGGGCCCGAAGCGCACGACGGTGGCGTGTGGGATGCCGCCCACCTGGGCCGTTCGTGGTTCGACGTGCCGTTTCTGTGGGCGGAGAGCTACTTCTATCGCCGCTTGCTCGCGGCGACGGGCTACTTCCGGGACGGTCCGTGGCACGGGGTCGACCCCTTCGCGCCGTTCAAGCGCGACGAGTTGCGCGGTGCGGTGGTGGACGAGGAGTTGGCCGCGCTCGACGGTCTCGGCGCGGAGTCGGGCGACGCGCTCCTGCACGGCGCGTTGTGGGGGAACCGGGCCGACCTGGGCTTTCGCATCTCCTCCTCGGCCGACGACCCCGCCCCGTCGCACCTGGTCGCCGACGACAGCGGCCGGTTGTGGTCTTTGCTCCCGGTCGGTGGCGGCGCCGAGGTGCACCTGATCGCGGACAACGCCGGCCGCGAGTTGATTCCGGACCTGGTGCTGCTCGACCACCTGTTGCACACGGGGCGGGCCGCCGAGGCCGTGCTCCACCTCAAGCCGTATCCGTACTTCGTCTCCGACGCGACCACGGCCGACTTCCTGGCCGCGCTGGACCGCCTCCGGTGCGCACCCGGCCGCGCCCGCGACATCGGCGCCCGCCTTTGGTCGGCGCTGGGCACCGGTCGGCTCGCGGTGGGCGCCCACGCGTTCTTCTGCGCGCCCCTCCCGTATGACGCGATGCCCGACGACCTGCGCCGGGACCTTTCGAAGGCCACCGTCACCATCCTCAAGGGCGACCTCAACTACCGCCGCCTGGTGGGCGACCGGCTCTGGCCGGCCACCACGCCGTTCGCCGAGCGGGTCGCCCACTTCCCCGGCCCCACGGCCGCCCTGCGCACCCTCAAGTCGGACGTGGTGGTCGGCCTCGACACCGCCACGTCGACCGCCTTGGACGCGAGCGGGCAGGCGTGGCGCACCAGCGGCACACATGCGCTGATCCAGGTGAGCGGCTGACACCGGCTGTTCTCGTGGCCGGCCCGGACATGAATCGTCCCCACCCCGTAACCCCGGCGGGCGAAGCCGTTCCCGCCGAGCCGGCCCACGCCCCGGCGCGCGGCCCGCGCCGTCGCGATGTCGGTCAGCGCACCAGGGGCAGGAAGATCGTGTCGACGATCTCTTCGAGGACGTGGTCGGGCACGGGGACGAAGGTGGTCAGGATCTCGTGGCGCAGCAGGTCGAAGGGGAGGGACTTGACGCGCTCGGTGAGGCGTTGCGGTTCGATCTCGCCGCGCTCGACGGCGCGGTCGAAGAGCACGTCGACGGCGTCCTGACGCCCCGTCCCGAGGAGGTCGCCCGGGCTGGTGCCGGTCTCCCGGTAGTAGCCGGCCAGGTGCACGCTCATGACGGTGGCGAATTCGACGCGGGTGGCGTTGATCTCCCGCATGAGGGTCAGCACGTCCTCCCGCAGGCTTCCCGTGTCGGGGACGTCGAGGCGGCTCTCCTCCAAGGCGTGCACGATGGCCGCCCGGACCAGTTGCTCACGGTCGGACCAGCGGCGATAGAGCACGGGAGGGCTGGTGCCCGCACGTCGGACGACGGCGTCCATGGTGAAGCCGGCATAGCCGTTGTCGGCGAGTTCCGCCCAGGCCGCATCGAGAAGAGCCTTCTCCAATGCCGCCCCGCGGCGTCGCTCGGCCATCGACATCTCCCTTAGATAGACTTGCCTATCTTATCTCGGCGCCCTATCGTCGGAGCCGTAAGATAGGACTCTATATCTTAGGCGGTTGTCCGTGCACACCCCCCAAAGAGCCGACGCCGACGCCGGAGCCGCACCCGTGACTGCGGCGACGGACCCCGACCGGGTAGACCCCGCCGTGTGGCGCATGGCGTTCACCCTCATCGTGGGCGCCCTCGCCGTGGTCTTCGACACCACCGTCGTCAGCGTCGCCCTCAACGACCTGGCCGGCGAACTCGACGCCCCGCTGTCCACGATCCAGTGGGTGAGCACCGGCTACCTGCTGGCCATGTTCGCCACCATGCCGATCGCCGGATGGGCCCAGTCCCGCCTGGGCGGCAAACGTCTGTGGATCGCGGCGCTGGGCATATTCCTGCTCGGCTCGATCCTGTGTGCGCTCGCCTGGAACGCGGCCGCCCTGATCGCCTTCCGCGTCGTCCAGGGCGTCGGCGGCGGCATCATGATGCCGCTCATGATCACGCTGATCATGCAGGCCGCCAAGGGCCGCAACATCGGCAGGGTGATGGCCGCCGTCACCCTGCCCGCCTCGCTCGGCCCGATCCTCGGCCCGGTCCTGGGCGGCCTCATCCTGCATCTGGCCGACTGGCACTGGCTGTTCCTGGTCAACGTCCCGTTCTGTGCCGTCGGCGCCTGGCTCGCCCGGCGCAACCTGCCCGAGGACCGACCCGCCCCCGACAGCCCCCGGGCCCGGCTCGACGTGATCGGCCTGTTCCTGCTCTCGCCCGGCGTCGCCGCGGTCATCTACGGCCTCTCCCGGGTCGAGGGCAGCGCGGGCTTCGCCGCCGCCGAGATCCTCGTCCCGCTGATCGGCGGCCTCGCCCTGATCGGCGGCTTCACCGCCTGGGCGCTGACCCGCACCACCACCGGCGCCCTGGTCGACCTGCGGCTCTTCCGCCATCGCGCGCTCGGCTCCGCCGCCGGCCTCGGCTTCCTGGCCGGCATCACCCTGTACGGGGCGATGCTGCTGCTGCCGCTGTACTTCCAGCAGGTCCGCGGTCAGGACGCCCTCGGCGCCGGACTGCTGCTCATCCCGCAGGGCGTCGGCGTGCTCTGCTCACGCACCCTGGCCGGCAAGTACACCGACCGCCTCGGCTCCCGCCGGGTCGCCCTCGTCGGATTCGCCGTCGCCGCCGCGGCCACCGTGCCGTTCGCCTCCGCGACCGCCGACACCGGCGAAGTCCTGCTCATGGCCGCCCTGTTCGTCCGCGGCGTCGGTCTGGGCGCCGCCACGATCGCACTCACCGGCGCCGCCTACATCGGCCTGGCGCACCGGGAGATCCCGGACGCCGGCATCATCACCCGCGTCTCCCAGCAGATCGGCGGCTCGGTGGGCACCGCCGCCGTCGTCCTCCAGCACACCACCGCCGACGCGCACACCCCGGGCGCAGTGGCCGACGGCTTCGGCGTCGCCTTCGGGTGGTCCGTGGCCTTCACCGCCATCGCCGTCCCCCTGTGCCTCCTCCTGCCCGGCCGCCCCACCCCACCACCGGACGGCCGGCAGTCGAAGGCGCGAGCACATGCGCGCTGATCGTCTATCCCGCCACCACGCGCACCGGCAACCCGCCGACCGCGCGCCGCAGGGCGATCGCCAGATCGGCGAACTCCTCGCCTCGTCCCGTGCTGGAGCGCATCACCAGGCCGATGGTGCGGTACGGGGCGGGCGCGGCGAACCGGGAGACGGCCAGCTGCGAGCCCGGCCGGGTCTCCACGTCGATCGCGGTCTGCGGCAGCAGGGTGACGCCCAGGCCGCCCGCGACCAACTGCACCAGGGTCGGCAGGCTCGCCGCGCGGGTCGCGCCCGCCTCGCCCGCTCCCACCTCGCGGCACACGTCCAGCGCCTGGTCGCGCAGGCAGTGGCCCTCGTCCAACAGCAGCACGTCCAGCCCGCGCAGCGCGGCCCGCGGCACGTCCGCGCGGTTCGCCAACTCGTGCCCCTCGGGCACGATCAGGGTGAAGTCCTCCTCGTA
The DNA here is from genome assembly GCF_044765325.1 of Embleya sp. NPDC127516. Classification (NCBI taxonomy): domain Bacteria; kingdom Bacillati; phylum Actinomycetota; class Actinomycetes; order Kitasatosporales; family Streptomycetaceae; genus Embleya; species Embleya sp. NPDC127516. Next base: position 172,127 of record NZ_JBIWJT010000010.1, read on the forward strand.
GAGCGGGATCTCCTCGACACCCGAGATGCCGGAGGGCAGCGCGAGCAGCAGCAGGTCGAGCCGGCCGCTGGTGAGGCCGTCCAGGAGCGAACCGGTCTGCTCCTCGTGCACGTACAACCGCAGGTCCGGATACTCCTCGCGAACCAGCCGCAGCAGCGCCGGCAGCACGTACGGCGCGACCGTGGGGATCACGCCCAGGTGCAGCGGCCCGGTGAACGGGCGTCGGGCGGACTCCGCCTCGTCGACCAGGTCGGCGAGCGCGTCCAGCACCCGCCGGGTGTGCCGCGCGACCCGCTCGCCGGCCGGCGTGAGCAGGACGCGGCGCGTGGTGCGCTCCACCAGTTGGGTGCCCAGCGCCTCCTCCAGGGCGGCGATCGCGCCCGAGAGTGCGGGCTGGCTGGTGCCCACCGCGGCGGCGGCGTCGCGGAAGTGCAGGTAGTCGGCGACCGCGGAGAAGGCCCTGAGCTGCGACAACGTCGGCGTACGAGTGCTGATGGGAACCACCTGTGAAGTGCGTGCGAACGACCGGCCCCGCCGTGCCTCCACGATAGGGCAACCGGTTCGACCGGCCCGGACCCGCGCCGGCGGCCCGCCGGCGAAGGCGGGGTTTGTCACCTACATGCCTTCATTTCCCCTCTACCCGCCGGTAGCTTGCTCTCGCTCCACAGAGCCCAAGTCCCCTTTGGGCGGCTCGTGCGTGTTCCTTCCATGCCACGAAGGCGAGGGTGCATGTCCACATTCGAGCGTGTGTGCGACAAGGTCCTACCGGTGGCGCTGATGGCGACCCTGATGGGTCTCACCGGCGGCCTGACGGCGGGCGGATCGGCCGGCGCGGCGCCGGCGGCCCCGGTGGCCGCCGCGTTGTCCCCCCAACTGGAGGCGATCCGGCAGGCCGAGGCCCAGGCGCTGTACGGGAGCCCCGGGGTCAAGCCGTTGGCCGAGCGAAAGACCTCGCTGATCTCGCTCGGCGACAGTGAGATCGCCGGCGAGGGCGTCGGCGTGTACGAACCCGGCACCGACGGTCCGGACAACTGGTGCCACCGGTCGCCGGACGCGGCCATCCACCGGACCGGGATCCCGGCCGACGTGACGTACAACGTCGCGTGCTCGGGAGCGTCCACGGTCAACATCCGGATCGGCGGCACCAAGCAGTACGCCGACGAACTCGTGCAGTCGGACAACCTGGCGATCAAGGCGCGCAACACGCGCGTACGGCTGATCCTGCTGGTGGCCGGTGCCAACGACGACATCCGGTTCGGCCCGACCATGACCGACTGCGTGACCAGGCGGGTGTTCTTCCAGGGCGAGTGCTACGGCACCTATCAGCCCGGCTGGCAGGCGCGGGCGGACGCGATGCGGCCCAAGGTCGAGCAGACCGTTCGCGACCTGAAGACCACCATGGCGGACGCCGGCTACCAGAGCGGCGACTACAAGCTGGTGCTGATGGGTTATCCCTCGCCGATCGCCCCGGACGTCGAGGACAACCCCGACTTCCCGGGTTGGTACCGCGGCGGTTGCGTGGGCTACCTGCGCGACGCCGCGTGGGGGCGGAACGAGGCGGTACCGATCTTCGAGCGGGCCGAGCGGCAGGCCGCGGCGAACACCGGCGTGACCTACCTGGACAACTCGCGGCTGTTCCACGGCCACGAGGTCTGTACCGACAACACCTGGGCACGCGGACTGTGGTTCGCCGGGCCGGACATCTTCGACGAGAACACCACCCGGCAGAGCTTCCACCCCAACGACCGGGGCCACCTGGCCTTCGCGTCCTGCCTCACCCAGCTCTACAACTCCGGATTGAGCCAGGCGAGTTGCGCGGACTCGGCAAGCACGGGGGCGACCACGCTGTACCCGGGCGTACTCAGTGCCGACTTCCGGCAATTGCGTAACGAGGGCACCGGATTGTGCGCCGACACCTACGGTTTCTCGTCGCGCAATGACACCCCGGTGAAGCTGTGGCCCTGCCACGGCGGACGCAACCAGGGCTTCTGGTACGACGCCGCGAACCAGTCGCTGCACACCGAGCTCAGCCAGGACCGGTGTGTCGATCCGCTCGGCGGCGGCCGCACCTCGGGCACCGCGCTGGTGTTGTGGAACTGCAACGGCGGCGGCAACCAGCGCTTCGTCGAGGTCGCGGGCACGCTGCGGCCCGCGGACACCCAGTCGTTGTGCGTCGCGGCGGCATCGGCGGCGGAAGCGTCCCTGGGCGCCGCGCTCGTACTGGCCGGATGCGACGGATCGGCGGGGCAGCGCTGGGTGAAGGAGTCCGCGCAGTCGGTGCGCTTCGCGGAACTCAAGGCCGGGGGCACCGCCAAGTGCCTGGACGTGGACGGCGGCACGATGACCGCCGGGCGCGCCGTGCTGGCCTGGGACTGCACCGGCAACACCAACCAGAAATGGTGGCGCAACCCCGCCACGGGTCAGGTGCACAGCCTCAAGGACCCGGCGTTCTGCCTGGACAACCGCGGGGTCACGGCGGCGGGCGCGGGGATGGGCATCTGGCGCTGCGACGAGGCGCGGGGTGCGTACCTGAACAACCTGCGATTCGACGCGGACGCGGACGGCCGACTGGTCAGCCGGGTCTCCGGTCTGGTCGCGACCGCACCGACGGGCAACGGCGCGATCACCCAGCAGCCGGTCGGCACCTCGGCCGCGCAGCGTTGGACGGCGGGCGCCTCGGTTCCGCTGCCGTACACGGTGATTCCGTACGACGCCTACTGATCGCGGCCTCGCGGCCCCGAGCGATCGCGGGATCGCCGTTCGAGCACGCGGCCTCCGTCCGGAACGCGGGCGGGGGCCGCGGCACGTCGCGGGTCAGTCGACGTCCTTGCGGAAGCGGTCGATCTCGCGCCGGGGTCCGCCGTCGATCTCGTGCCCGCGCTGCTCCTTGCGGCGCTTCGCCTTGACCACCACGCCGCCCATGATCGCCAGGCCCTTGATCACCACGACCGGTGCGCGCGGGTCGTCGGTGTACTGCTCGTGCACCTCGAAGCCGCCCATGAAGCCGAATCCGTGGTCGCGGACCGTGACGCCCTCCGGGATCCGGATGTCGATGCCACCCCAGAGCGTGAAGACGTTGATCACCAACTCGGGTTCGTCGAACACCGCGTCGGTGAGGTCGATGTCCACACCGCCCATCACCGCGACCGCGTTCAGCTTCGCCCCCGCGCGCCAGCGGCCCTTGCGGGTCGAACTGCTCCAGAACGCGAACATGTTCGACCGGGCCGGGCGCGGCGGCACCGAGTTGGCCGCCGCGGGCTCGTAGCCGACCGGGGCCGGTGCCGGGAGATCGGCGATGAGCGGTTCGAGTTGGCGCACCGTCTTCGCGGCCAGCGCGGCGTCCACCCGCTCGGCGTGCTCGTCGGCGGTCAAGCGGCCTTCCGCGAGCGCGTCCCGCAATACGTTCACGTAGCGGTCGCGGTCGGCGTCGGAAGCCCGCAGCTCGGGGGTGGGCGGCTGGGCTCGACGCTCTGGGCTGTTGTCCACGAGGTAAATCTAGCCCGGGGGTGCATCGGCCGGGAGTACGGAGCGGGCGAGCAGCCGGACCGCTTCGCGCAGTCGGTCGGGGGAGAGCCCGGCGTAACCGATGATCACGGCGGGCGGGCCGGCCGCGAACGCGCGCAGATCGGCCATCGGTTCCACCCGCACACCGTGCTCGCGGGCCCGGCGCACGGTGGCCGACTCGTCCGATCCGGGCGGGAGTTCGACGCACAGGTGGATGCCGGCGGAGATGCCGTGCACGCGCGCGGCCGGCAGGTGCTCGGCGACGGCCTCGGCGACCGCGTCGCGCCGGATCCGGTAGTGCGCGCGCATCGACCGCAGGTGGCGCTCGTAGGCACCGGTGGCCAGCATCCGGACCAGGGTCAACTGGGGCAGCGTGGCCGAGCCGAGGTCGGCGTTGGTCTTGAGGTCGTGGATCCACTCGATCAGCGGGGCCGGCAGCACCGCCCAACCCAGCCGCATGCCCGGCGCGAGCGCCTTGCTGGTCGAGCCCAGATGCACCACCCGGTCCGGGGCCAGCCCCTGGAGGCAACCGACCGGGTCGCGGTCGTAGCGGAACTCGGCGTCGTAGTCGTCCTCCACGATCAGCCCGTCGTGCGTGCGTGCCCACGCGACCAGGGCCGCGCGGCGGCGGGGCGACAACACCACGCCGGTGGGGTACTGGTGGGCCGGGGTGACCAGCACCGCGCGGGCGCCGGTGCGGGCCAGCGCCTCGACGTCGATGCCCTCGGCGTCGGTGCGCGCGTAGGCGACGGTCAGGCCGTGGGTGGTGAAGATGCCGCGCTGGCGGTCGCTGGAGGGGTCCTCCACCGCGAGCACGTCCCGGCCGAGTCGGCGCAGCGCCTGGGAGACCAGGGACAGCCCCTGGGCCACGCCGTTGACCACCACGATGTGCTCGGGCCGGGCCTGTGCGGCGCGTACCCGACCCAGGTAGTCGGCCAACGCGGCGCGCAACTCGCTCGCGCCGGACGGGCCGGGGTAGTCGAACGCGGTGTGCGGGGCGGTGTGCAGCACGTGCCGCGTCGCGGCCGACCACGCCGCGCGCGGGAACGCGGACAGGTCCGGGACGCCGGGCTTGAGATCGTGGGTGATCGGGACCGCCGGGCGCGCGTCCCCCGCGTCCGCCGGTTGCGGCGCCGCGCACGCCGCGGTGACCCGGGTGCCCGATCCGTGCCGCGAGGTCAGATAGCCCTCGGCGACCAGTTGCTCGTACGCGTCGACCACCATGCCCCGGGAGACGCCCAGGCTCTCCGCCAGCGCGCGGGTGGACGGCATCCGGAAGCCGGCCGGAAGTCGACCCGAGCGGATCGCCGTGCGCAGGCCCGACTGCACCTGGGCGCCGAGCCGGCCGGCCGATCGGTCGAGGTGGACGAGGAGTTCGCGCACTGGGGATACCTGCCGCTCGGGGTTCGCCGGATCGAGTCGGTTCGGCGGTCTCGACGCACGCCCGGGGAGGGGAGAACGTCGGGGCCGGCTCCGGGTGGTCCGCCGGCGATCCGGAATTGGTCCGGTTTCTCGGCCCGGAAGTGGCTCTGCCGGGGAAGCCACCCGCTTCCTAACGTTACGTCACATGAAGTCATCCGCGATGTCACCCCGCTCGATCGGCCTGGTCTGCGCGGCGTCCGCGCAGGGGTTGATCGGGGCCGCCGCCGGGGTCTCCGCCGTGTTGTCGGACTATCCCGTGACCGGCGGTCAGATGCTCCGCTACGCGGTGGCCGCGCTCGTGCTGTTCGCGGTGCTGCGGCTGCGCCGGATCCCGTTGTTGCGCCCGACCCGTCGTGAGCTGATCCGGCTGGGACTGCTCTCGTTGTGCGGGCAGACCCTGTTCAACCTGTTCCTGTTCGCCGCGCTGGACCGGGCGGATCCGGCCACGGTGGGCAGCATCCTGGGCGCCACACCGCTGCTGCTGGTACTGGCCGCGCCGCTGTCGGGTGGGCGGCGGCCGAGTCGGTCGGTACTGGTCGCCTCGATCGTGGTGGTCGCGGGGGCGGCGGTGGTGCAGGGCTTCGGCGGCGGGACTGCGGCGGGCCTGGTCTTCGCGTGCGGGGTGGCGCTCTGCGAGATGGGCTTCACGCTGATCGCGGTGCCGCTGCTGCCCCGGCTGGGGGCCTGGCGGATCGCCGCCTACGCCACCGCGATGGCGATTCCGCAGATGCTCGTGGTCGGGATGTTCACCGACGGCACCGAGCTGATCCGGATGCCGTCGGGGACCGAGTTCGCCGCGCTGCTCTACCTCGCGTTGCCGCTCACCGCCGGCGCGTTCCTGCTGTGGTACTCGGCTCTGGCCCGGATCGAACCGGAGCGGGCCGGGCTGTTCATGGGCCTGGTGCCGGTGACGGCGGCGCTGTCGGGCCTGGCCCTGGGCACCGGCGCGCCCACCTGGGCACAGTTCGGCGGCGCGCTGCTGGTCGGCGTGGGCGTGGTCCTGGGCATGCGCGCCGAACGCGGCGGCGGCACCGAACCCGAAACCGGCCCGGTCCGGGAGCTCGCCGCGCAAATCCCGCTGCCGGCGACCTCGAAGCCGTGACCGGTTCGGGGCCGCTCTACCCTGGACGAGGCCCCGTACCGGATGAGCACCGCATGAGTGAGGATCACGATGCCCGCCCCTGAGAACACCTTCAGCGCCTACACGGATCTGCTGCCGCTGGGGGAGGACACCACGCCGTACCGGCTGCTGACCGCCGATGGCGTGTCCACGTTCGAGGCGGGTGGGCGTCGGTTCCTCAATGTCGACCCCGAGGCGATGACGCTGCTCGCCCGGACCGCGATGCGGGACATCTCGCACCTGCTGCGGCCCGGGCACCTGGCCCAGGTCGCGCGGATCCTGGAGGACCCCGAGGCGTCGGCCAACGACCGCTTCGTCGCGCTCGACCTGCTCAAGAACGCCAACATCGCGGCCGGCGGCGTGCTGCCGATGTGTCAGGACACCGGCACCGCGATCGTGATGGGCAAGCGCGGCCAGCACGTGCTCACCGACGGGCGGGACGAGGAGCACCTGTCCCGCGGCATCTCCAACGCGTACACCGAGCTGAACCTGCGCTACTCGCAGATGGCCCCGCTGACCATGTGGGACGAGAAGAACACCGGCAACAACCTGCCCGCCCAGATCGAGCTGTACGCGACGCCCGGCGAGGCGTACAAGTTCCTGTTCATGGCCAAGGGCGGTGGCAGCGCCAACAAGTCGTACCTGTACCAGGAGACCAAGGCCGTCCTGAACCCGCAGAGCATGCTGCGCTTCCTGGACGAGAAGATCCGCTCGCTGGGCACCGCGGCCTGCCCGCCGTACCACCTGGCGATCGTGGTCGGCGGCACCAGCGCCGAGCACGCGCTCAAGACCGCGAAGTACGCCTCCACCCGCTACCTCGACACGCTGCCCGGCCAGGGCTCGGCGCTGGGCCACGGCTTCCGCGACGTCGAGTTCGAGGCCGAGGTGTTGAAGCTGACCCAGCAGATGGGCATCGGCGCGCAGTTCGGCGGCAAGTACTTCTGCCACGACGTGCGGGTGATCCGGCTGCCCCGGCACGGCGCGTCCTGCCCGGTGGCGATCGCGGTGTCCTGCTCGGCCGACCGCCAGGCGCTGGCCAAGATCACCGCCGAGGGCGTGTTCCTGGAGGAGCTGGAGACCGACCCGGCCAAGTACCTTCCGGACACCACGCACGAGGACCTGGACGACACCGTCGTGCAGATCGACCTCAACCGGCCGATGAGCGAGATCCGCGCGGAGCTGTCCAAGTACCCGGTCAAGACCCGGCTGTCGCTGACCGGCCCGGTCGTCGTCGCGCGCGACATCGCGCACGCGAAGATCAAGGAACTGCTGGACGCGGGTCAGCCGATGCCGCAGTATCTGCGTGACCACGCGGTGTACTACGCGGGCCCGGCCAAGACCCCCGAGGGCTACGCGTCGGGCTCGTTCGGCCCGACCACGGCGGGCCGGATGGACTCCTACGTCGAGCAGTTCCAGGCGGCGGGCGGCTCGTTCGTGATGCTGGCCAAGGGCAACCGCAGCAAGCAGGTCACCGACGCGTGCAAGACGCACGGCGGCTTCTACCTCGGCTCGATCGGTGGCCCGGCGGCGCGGCTGGCGCAGGACTGCATCAAGAAGGTCGAGGTGCTGGAGTACCCGGAGCTGGGCATGGAGGCGGTCTGGAAGATCGAGGTCGAGGACTTCCCGGCCTTCATCGTGGTCGACGACAAGGGCCAGGACTTCTTCGCCGACGTCACCACGCCGACCTTCCAGATCAACAAGCGCGCGTGAGCCGATCGGCCCGGGGACGAGCGTCCCCGGGCCGATCCTCGGCGCGCTCACCGGTGACGAACGCGTGAGCGCGCTCACCCGGTGACGGACGCGTCGCCGACCGTGGCAGCGAGCCGGACCGTCGGGCGCGAACCGGCGGGCTGCCGGCGGCCGGTGCCGCTCGGTCAGCGCACGGTGCTCGGGCTGCCGGCGGCCTCGGCCACAGCGCGAGCTGACCCGGTCCGCGCAGACCCGCGTCCGCCTCGCCGGCCAGAGCCATGAAGTAGTCCGCGTGCGCACGCCGGATCCGCTCCTCCTCGCCCGCTTCGGCCAGCCGCGCCGCGCCGAACGCGCGGATCGTCTCCAACATCCGGAATCGGCCGCCGTCCCCGTCCGCGAGGGTGATCAACGACTTCTCGGTGAGTCCGGCCAGCAGGTCGTCGGCCTCGTCCTCGGACCCGCCGCACCGCGGCGACGGCGGCCAGGGTGGCGCCGCCGGTGAACACGGTGAACCGGCGGGCCAACGCGCGCTCGTCCGGGTCGAGCAGGTCCCGGCTCCACTCGACCACCGCGTGCAGCGTGCGATGCCTGGGCGCGGCCGTACGGCTGCCGCGCGAGAGCAGCCGGAACCGGTCGTCCAGGCGCGCGGCGATCTCGGTCAGCGGGAGGGTGCGCAGGCGGGCCGCGGCGAGTTCGATGGCGAGCGGCAGACCGTCCAGCGCGGTGCAGATCCGCGCGACCTCGGGCGCGGTCTCCGCGGTGACCGCGAAATTGGGCCGTACGGCGGCGGCCCGGGCGGCGAACAGTTCGATCGCCGGGGCGGCGCGCAGCGCGTCCAGATCGGCGTCCGGGTCGGGCAGCGCCAATTCCGGTACCGGGCACAACACCTCGCCGGTGATGCCCAGCGGTTCCCGCCCGGTGGCCAGGATCCGTACGCCGGGACACTCGTCGAGCACCAGATGGGCGAGTTCGGCCGCGGCGCCCACCACGTGCTCGCAGTTGTCCAGGATCAGCAGCAGCCGGTGGCCGGCGAGTACCGAGACGATCCGCGCGCCGGGATCGACCTCGGCGGCCGACGCGGTCACGCCGCCGGCCTCGCGGATGCCCAGCGCGCTCGCCACCACGTGCACCAGCGCCGCGTCGTCGGCGGCGCGGGTCAGGTCCACGAAGCACACCTCGTCCGCGGTGCGGGCGGCGGCCTCGATCGCCAGTCGGGTCTTGCCCGCGCCGCCGGGCCCGGTCAGGGTGAGCAGCCGCGCCGCGGTTCCCGACCCGGTCAGCCGGGCGAGTTCCGCCTCGCGGCCGACGAAGCCGGTCAGCCGGCCCGGCGGCGGGGTGAACACCGGTCCGGGCAGGGCCGGTTCCGGGGCCGGTGGGGGTGCGCTCGGCGCGCCGGGGCCGCGCAGGCCCGGGATCTCGCCGCGCAGCACGGCGACGTGGACGGCGGCCGGCTCGGGGGAGGGGTCGGCGCCGAGTTCGTCCGCGAGCACCCGACGCAGGTCCTCGTACACCTCCAGCGCCTCGGCCTGGCGGCCGGTGCCGTGCAGCGCGCGCATCAGCAGCCCGCGCGGACGCTCCCGCAGCGGATGCGCCTCGACCAGCACGCGCAACTCCGGGATCACCCCGCGCAGTGCGCCGATCGCGATCTGGGCCTCGATGTGATCCTCGGTCGCGGCCACCCGCAACTCCTCCAGGCGGGTGGCCCGCGCCCCGGCGAACGGCACGTCCGCCGGCGCCGGCCCCCGCCACAGCCCGATCGCCTCGCCCAGCAGCGCGGTGGCGGACGCGTGCTCACCCGCCGCCGGCGCCGCCCGCCCGCCGCGCGCCAGTCGTTCGAAACGATGCGCGTCCACCGCTTCCGGGTCCACCGCGACGCGATAGCCCATCGCGTGGAACTCGACGAGTTCGCCGTCGCCGCCATGGGCCCGCAGCCCGCGCCGCAAGCGGGAGACGTGCGACTGCAACGCGTTCGCGGCACCCGCCGGCGGGTCCTCGCCGTAGAGCCCGTCGATCAGTCGTTCGGTGGGCACGATGTGCCCCGCGTCCAGGAGCAACAGCGCGAGCAGCGCCCGCGCTCCCGGTCCGCCGGCGGCGATCGGGCTCCCGTCGGGGAGTCGAACCTCAACGGGTCCCAGGATGCCGAAGATCATGCGGCGATTATCGCTGCCCGGGATCGCGGCGGGCGGGCCGTCGGCGAGGTCGGTGCGTGGTCCGGGAACACCTGCCGCGGAGCGCGTCGTTCCGTGGATGTCCTCGAGGTTTCCATGTGGTTACTTGTCGTCGCGTTGTCGCGCCGGCGCGCATGGGGCGGTTCGCCCCGGGTAGGCGACTGACACACCCGACCCGAGGAGAGCAGCGTGACGGAACGGATCGACATACTTCGCGGAGCCCGCAGCGCGACCTGGACGCCCCCGGTGGCCGGCGCGTGCGCGACCGCGGATCGGCAGTTGTTTCTCGGATATCCCGGTGAACCCGTCGTCGCCCGTCTCGCCCGCGAGGAGGACGCCAAGCGCGTCTGCGCGCGCTGCTCCGTCCTGCTCGAATGCCGCGCGAGCGCGCTGGCCGAGACCAACCCGGTCGGTGTCCGAGGCGGCCTGACCCCCAACGAGCGCGGCGCCGTGCGTCGACGCCGCGCCTATCACTGATCCGCCGTCGGCCCGGACGTCGGTCGGGCTCGGGCCGTGTGTCGGTCGGCCTCGCCGACGATGTGATCGTGCGGGGTGTCGGTGGTCAGCCGCGCCAATTTGCGCAACAGCGCGGTCAGTTCCTCGGACTGTTCCGGTGACCAGTCCGCCATCACCTCGGTGAGCATTTGCCGACGGGCCTCGACCAGCGCCTCCAGCGCCTCGTGGCCCTTGGCGGTCAGTGTCATCGTGCCCTCGCCCAGCCGCTCGATGTAGCCGGCGAAGGTCAGCTCGTCGGCGTATCGACGGACCCGGTCCTGGGCCTCGTGCAGCCGGTGGGCGAGGTCGGGGATCGAGATCGGCCCCAGGAGGTCGAGCTGCACGAGCCCGTACGCGCACGGTACCGACAACTCGACGCCCGAGCGCTGGATCATGCGTTCGTAGCGCGACCAGCCGTTCTCCCGGTGCACCATCTGTGCCATCGCGCGCTCGATCTCCTCCACCGAACTGCGCGCGGTGGACGACATCGGCGGCGTGGGCTCGGCCTCGCGGGTGGCCTCGCGCAGCGGGACCTCCTCGAGCAGGAAGGACAACACGAACGCGATCAGCACGATGCCCGAGGCGACCAGGAACACGGTCTGGAGCGACTCGGCGTAGGCGTGGATGAAGCCGGTCTTGGACGCCGGCGGCAACTTGTTCAGGTCTTCCGGGTTGATCGCGGACGCAGACCCGGTGCCGGTTCCCGCGGGCATGCCCTCGCCGCGTGCGGCGGCCTCGCGCAGGTGCACCGTGAGTCGGTTGTTGAAGATCGTGCCGAAGATCGCCGCGCCGAACGAGCCGCCGATGGAGCGGAAGAAGGTCGCGCCGGCGGTGGCCACGCCCAGGTCCGAGTAGGGCACCGAGTTCTGTACGGCGAGCACGATGACCTGCATGACCAGGCCCAGTCCGACGCCGAAGACCAGCATGTAGAGCGAGGACGCGGCGGTGGTGGTGAACTCGTCCATCCGCGACATCAGGAACATGCCGACCGCCATCACGGCGGTGCCCAGGATCGGGTAGATCTTGTATCTGCCGGTCCGGCTGATCAGTTGCCCGCTGACGATCGAGGTGACCAGCAGGCCGCCCATCATCGGCACCAGCCGCAGGCCCGACTCGGTCGGCGTGGCGCCGTTGACGACCTGCATGAACAGCGGCAGGAAGCTCAGCCCGCCCATCATCGCGAAGCCGACGATGAAGCCGATGCCGGCGGTCACCGAGAAGATCCGGTTGCGGAACAGCTTCAGCGGCAGCACCGGCTCCTGCGCGCGCCGCTCGACCGCGACGAACCCGGCGAGCAACAGCACTGCCGCGACGCCCAGTCCGATGATCTGCGCGGAGGCCCACGGGTAGGTGGTGCCGCCGAAGGTGCTGAGCAGGACCAGGCAGGTGGTACCAGCGGCCAGCAGCGTGATGCCGAGGTAGTCGATGCTCGGCCGGGTGTGCATCTCCTTGGTGTGCAGCGCGGCGGCGATCACGGCCAGCGCGATGAGGCCGATCGGCACGTTGATGTAGAACACCCAGCGCCAACTGAGGTTGTCCACGAAGAACCCGCCGAGCAGCGGCCCGGCCACCGAGGTGACCCCGAAGACCGCGCCGAACAGGCCCTGGTAGCGCCCGCGCTCGCGGGGCGGCACCACGTCGCCGATGATCGCCTGGGACAACACCATCAGGCCGCCGCCGCCGAGCCCCTGGATCGCGCGGAACGCGATCAACTCGAACATGCCCTGGGCGATGCCGCACAGCACCGAGCCGATCAGGAAGATCACGATCGACGCCTGGTAGAGCTTCTTGCGCCCGAACAGGTCGCCGAGCTTGCCCCACAGCGGCGTACTCACCGTCGACGCGAGCAGGTACGCGGTGACCACCCACGACAGGTGGTTGAGCCCGCCGAGGTCACCGACGATGGTCGGCAGCGCGGTCGACACGATGGTCTGATCGAGCGCGGCCACCAGCAGCCCGAGCATCAACCCAATCAGGATCAGTCCGAGTCGGGGCGCCGCCTCGGTCTTCGCCGGGCTGCTGCCGTTGCCTTCGGCGGTTTCGGCATGCCTACCGCGCGGCGCGCTCATCCGGGGGGCCTCCTCGATCGATGCTCAAGGAGGATCCCCATAAACAGGTATAAAATCCGCACCTATTCGTGGGACGGGCAGCCCTGTCGGATCGAACGCCGGCCGAGTCGCGCATCCGACGTCGACCCGGTCGCGCATGTCGACCGCCGATCGCGTCGCGTATCGAACGCCGGCCGAGCCGTTTTCGGCCCGGCCGGCGTTTGAGGCCACCCTCGGCCGCAGGCCGGGTCAAACCCCCGGCCGCACGGCCTTAACGCGCGTGGTCGAAGTCGATCGCGCTGTACGCCCGCAGCTTCGCGAGCCGGTGCTGGCTGTCGATCTGGCGGATCGTGCCGCTCTTGGAGCGCATCACCAGCGACGACGTGAGCGCCGTGCTCGAGCGATACCGCACGCCGCGCAGGAGTTCGCCGTCGGTGATGCCGGTCGCCACGAAGAAGACGTTGTCGCCGCGGACCAGGTCGTCGGTCAGCAGCACGCGCGACAGGTCGTGGCCCGCGTCGATCGCCTTCGCCCGCTCGGCCTCGTCCTTGGGCCACAGGCGACCCTGGATCACGCCGCCCATGCACTTGATCGCGGCGGCGGTGATGATGCCCTCCGGCGTACCGCCGATGCCGAGCAGCAGGTCGACGCCGGTGCCGTCCTTGGCCGCCATGATCGCGCCGGCCACGTCGCCGTCGGTGATGAACTTGATCCGGGCGCCGGCCTCGCGGATCTCCTTGACCATCGAGTCGTGGCGGGGCCGGTCCAGGATGCAGACCGTGACGTCCTCGACGGCGCTGTGCTTGGCCTTGGCCACCCGGCGGATGTTCTCCGCGATCGGCGCGGTCAGGTCCACCACGTCGGCCGCCTCCGGGCCGGTGACCAGCTTCTCCATGTAGAACACGGCGGAGGGGTCGTACATGCTGCCCCGCTCGGACACGGCCATCACCGCGACCGCGTTGTTCATGCCCTTGGCGGTCAGCGTGGTGCCGTCGACCGGGTCGACCGCGACGTCGCACTCGGGCCCGGAGCCGTCGCCGACCCGTTCGCCGTTGAACAACATCGGGGCGTCGTCCTTCTCGCCCTCGCCGATCACCACGACACCGTTCATCGACACGGTGTGGATCAGGCTGCGCATCGCCTTCACGGCGGCGCCGTCCGCGCCGTTCTTGTCACCTCGACCGACCCAGCGGCCGGCGGCCATCGCGGCGGCCTCGGTGACCCGGACGAGTTCGAGGGCGAGGTTGCGATCCGGGGCTTCCGGCGCGACCTCGAGCTGCGGGGGTACAGATTGGTCCGTCATCTGGCGGGCCTTCCTGTAGGGGAACCGGTCCGTAACCACGAGGGGTGCCCTGATCCCCGGGAGCCGTGCGTCATCGGTGCGGGTGGCACGGCGATTGCGCGGCCCCGAGTCCGGACTGGTTCCAACGGGATTGCCCCGATGTTATCGGTGAGCGGTGTTATCGGTGCAGGTAGGCCGTGCAAAACGAGCCGGCCCGCAATGCGACCATGTTCCGGTGGCGACAAAGTCGGGTCGAGAGACCGTCCGGGACATGGTTCTTTCCCTCGGAGCATGCGGCCTCGTGGTCGGCGCGCTGTTCCTGGTGGCACCGCACAACGGTGGGGATCCGGTGAAGCGGGTGCAGTACGAGCAGTCCTTCCGCCAGGCGGCCCGGGTCTCGCCGTATCCGCTGCTCGCGCCGCAGGGGCTGAGCGAGCAGTGGCGCGCGACGTCGGTGAACTACTCGGGGTACGACCGCAACCAGACCACGTGGCACATCGGCTTCATCAACCCGAACGACAAGTACGCCGCCGTCGAGCAGACCAACGGCTTCACCGACGAACTCGTCCGGGACAAGGGCAAGCGCGGGCAGCCGGTCGGCAACCGGGACGTGGTCGGCGAGCAGTGGAAGGCCTACGACGGACCCAAGTACCGCTCGCTGGTCCGCGTTCGCGACGGCGTGACCACGATGGTCACCGGCAATGCGACTTTCGAGGATTTGACCGTTCTCGCCGCATCCCTGCGAACTGCCGCCCCGTGAGCCGATGGCCGGCGAATCCGTCGGCCATATCGGGGCGACTCGGGCGCTCGGGTGAACAGGATGTGCAGTGGCTTGTAAAGAGATTGTAAAGACCCCACGCCCTCCTCTGCCCCGCGCGTTACTCCCGCCCCTAGGGTCCGGAAGCCCGGTCGAACACGAGTCGGCATCGTCGTGACCCGATGGTTGCCCTCGCGTGTCCGCCGAGCTTTCCGAGCCGTCCCGATGTCGTGTGCGCTTGATCAGATCCCGCGCGACGTCGCTTTGCGTCCGGGGGGTCGCCCCCCGGTCGGAAAGGGGAGCACGTTGAGTCCAGCGATACCCGGGAGGGGCCCGACGCCCCCGAGCGGCGCCCGGCGGGTCAAACGCCGTGTGGCGCTGTTGTCCGTTTCCGCGCTGGCGATCACAGGGCTGGCGGCCACGACCGCGCCCTCGACATCGGCCACGCCTACGCGCGTCGACACGACGAAGGCGGTGTGGAATCCGGGCCCCGAGGACCACTACGTCAACTCCGTCGACGCGGCCATCGACACCAGTGCGCTGCCCGGCGACCCGGCCAAGGCCGCGTCGCTGAAGGCACAGAACGCCGCGGCCGACCGCAAGAACTCCGACGGCAACCCCCGTGCCGCCGCCCAGATCAAGGAGCTCGAGGCCGAGGCCGGGCGTACCGGCAAGAGCCCGGCCGAGATCAAGGCCGAGCGCAGCGGCAAGCCCGTCGACGCCAAGCAGACCGCGAAGCTGCTCACCGTCCTGGTCGAGTTCAACGACCAGGCCAACGACGACTTCTCCGGCTTCAAGCGACCGACCAGCGTTTCGGATCCGACCTGTGTGACCGAGCCTCCCGGCACGATCAAGAACGGGCCGCTGCACAACCGGATCCCGAACCCGGCGCTGAACCCGAACGACAACAACTCGCAGTGGGTGCCGAACTTCGACCAGGCCCACTACAACAAGATGCTCTACTCCAAGGAGGGCATCACCGAGCGCATGCGCACCGACCTCACGGGGCCGGACGGCAAGCCGGGCATCAGCCTCGCTGGCCAGACCATGCGCAACATGTACGAGGAGATGTCGGCCGGAAAGTACTCGGTTTCCGGCGAGGCGACGCCGTGGGTCAAGGCGCCACACTCCGAGGCCTGGTACGGCGCGGGCGCCTGCGGCAACGCGCAGCAGGACAACAGCGGCAGCCCGGCCAACCCGCTCGGCGCACAGCAGCTCGCCATCGACGCGGTCGACGAGTTGGCCAAGCAGCAGCCGAAGTTCCCGTGGGCCGACTACGACAAGGAAGACCCGGGCGACGCCGACCACGACGGCAACACCCAGGAGTCCGACGGTGTGGTGGACCACCTGGTCCTGGTGCACGCGGGCAAGGACAAGTCGGCCGGTGGCGGTGCCGAGGGCACCTACTCCATCTGGGCGCACGCGAGCACCGTGCTCTTCGGCCACCAGGTGCCCGGCAGCAACATCAAGATCGCGAACTACATCGTGCAGCCCGAGGACTCCGGAGTGGGCGTGTTCGCCCACGAGTTCGGCCACGACCTGGGCCTGCCCGACCTGTACGACAACTTCAGCGCCGGCCAGACGGACCTGAACTTCTGGGACCTGATGTCGGCCGGTTCGCACACCGGTGCGCTGTTCCAGTCGCAGCCCGCGCACATGGGCATCTGGGACAAGTACGCGCTCGGCTGGCTGACCCCCGACCTGGTCAAGGTCGGTGACCGACCCAAGGTCGCCACCCTGGGCCAGGCCGCCAAGACGCCCAAGGGCACCTCGCGGGGCATCCGGGTGAACCTGCCGAACAAGCAGGTCAAGGTCGGTACGCCGCACGGCGGCCAGAACATGTGGTACTCCGGTCAGGACCAGGCTTGGTCCGACATCCGGATCGAGCGGAACATCGCGGTGCCCGCGGGCACGGACGTGAAGTTCTGGATGTGGAACGACTACGTCATCGAGCAGGACTGGGACTTCGGCTTCGTCGAGGTGTCCACCGACAACGGTGCCACCTGGAAGCAGCTCGCGGTCAAGGACGAGTCGGGCAAGCTGGTCAGCACGCCGCCGGACTACCCGGACCCGACCAAGAACCTGGCCACATTCCGCAAGACCAGCGGTCTGACCGGCGACAGCGGCGGTTGGCGGCACGACAACGTCGACCTGGCCCCGTACGCGGGGCAGAGCATCAAGCTGCGGCTGGACCTGAACACCGACGCCGCGTTCATGGAGAAGGGTTGGTTCGCCGACGACTTCTCGCTCACCAACGGCGGCGCCACGGTGTGGTCGGACGACGTGGAGAGCGGCGACAACGGCTGGACCGCGATCAAGGGCACCAACGCGATCACCAAGGGCGAGGGTTGGGGCCGCACCGGCGGCACCTTCGAGCGGGAGCAGTACTACCTGCTCGAGTGGCGCAACCTGTCCGGCTTCGACGAGGGCCTGAAGTACGCGTACACCGGGGGCGTCAACGGCAAGACCAACCGGGTGCCGTACAACGCGCCGGGCATGCTGGTCTGGCTGCGCGACAACCAGTACCAGAACAACGGCGTCAACTTCAACATCGACAACGGGCCCTCGTGGGGCCCCAAGGGCGAGCTGTTGATCGTCGACTCGCACCCGGACCCGCTGCGCTACACCGGCGAGGCCGCGGCGCAGTTCCCGCAGGTCGACCCGAACACGCCGAACATCGAGCGGCGGAACGTCTTCGCCAACCTGCCGACCCGGCCGCAGGCCGCGAACGCGGCGTTCGGGTTCGTCAAGACGTCGCCGTTCACGGACTGCATCCCCGGTACCGCGTACTGCACGTCGTTCCCGGCGCAGGCGCCGGTGACGCTGTTCACCGACACGGTGGGCTGGGCACCGGGCACCGAGCTCTACAAGGGTCGGGTGCTTCCGAAGGACCGCTACGGCTCGACCGTGGTGCCGGCGAAGGCGCCGTACTCGACCAAGGTCACCAAGGCGGACGGTTCGCTGGACCGGGACAACTTCGGCAAGCTGTTCCACGGTTCCGAACTGGGCACGGGCAACCCGGGCTTCGACAAGGGCTACGGCGTGACCGCGCTGCCGGTGCTCCCGCTGCCGGGCAACTCCGGCGCGGTGGTCTGGATCCTGCCGGCGCAGAAGTAGCGGCCGCCGCGCACGTGTTCCTCGCGTGCGGGTAGCCGCGTACCGGTTCCAACGGAAGGGGCGCTCCCGAATTCGGGAGCGCCCCTTCTGCCGTGCGCGGCGCGCGGCGCCGGCGGGTCAGTCCTCCTCGACCGCCTCGTCCGACTCGACGCCCGCGCGCTCGGCCCGGACCGCCGCGTCCAGCCGGGCCCGGGCGCCGTCGAGCCACTGCTCGCACACCACGGCGAGTCGCTCGCCGCGCTCCCACAGGGCCAACGACTCCTCCAGGGTGATGCCGCCGGTCTCCAGGCGGCGCACGACCTCGATCAGCTCGTCACGGGCCTGCTCGTAGGCCGGTGCCTCGTCCGGCGCGGGTGCGGTCTGCTCGCTCATGCCGCCAGCCTAAGGCCGGATCACGGGCGGGCCGACGTGACCCGCACGGCGGCGCCGCGGTCCGGACGCTCCCTCGACAGCGGCGCGACCAGCGTGGCCGAGGCGCCGTAGGCGAGGTCGGGACCGGGATCGCCGGTGCCGAGCACGGAGCCCTTGTACGGCACGCCGTAGTGCGCCGGATCGGGCGCGCCGTCCGCGTCGACCACGCGGGTGCTGTACGGGCCGCGCGCGGGCACCACGGTGGACCCGTTGGTGAAGCGGTCCACCGGCGCGCCGTCGACGTACTCGACCCCCGGCGCCCAGCCGCGGTCGTCGCCGAACGCGCGGACCGGTTCGCGGGCCGCGAAGTCCTGACACCACGCGCCGTTGCCGTGACACGCCCCGAACGCCGGGGTGGGCAGGAAACCGAAGGCGGCGTCCGCGGACTGCGCTCGACTCTCCAAATTCTTCCGGGGGTTGCTCTTGACCAGGTAGTGCTCGCCGGCCTCGCCGGTCCACCGGCGCGGATCCGGATGCGCGTCCACGAGCAGCGTCTGGCCCTTGGCGCCGTAGCTGGGCGGCGCGCTCAGATTGAAGTTCACGCCGTTGTTCTGGTACTCGGCGTCGCGCAGCCACACCAGCATGCCGGGCACGTCGTAGGCCAGTCGGCGCACCCGCACGCCGCGTGCGTCGCTGTGCTCGGCGGTGTACGCGTACCGCAGGCCCTGGTCGAAGCCGACCGGCGCGCGCCACTCCATCAGGTAGTACTGCTCGCGCTCGACCTCGCCGGAGGTCCGGCCCCAGCCGGCCCCGCGGGTCACCGTGTTGGTGCCCTTGATCGCGGTCCAGCCGTTGTCGCCGCTCTCCACGTCGTCCGACCACACCGTGGCGCCGCCGTTGGTGAGCGAGAAGTCGTCGGCGAACCAACCCTTCTCCATGAACGCGGCGTCGGTGTTCAGGTCCAGCCGCAGCTTGATGCTCTGCCCCGCGTACGGGGCCAGGTCGACGTTGTCGTGCCGCCAGCCGCCGGTGTCGCCGGTGAGGCCGTTGACCTTGCGCAACTCGGCGAGGTTGCGGTTCGGGTCGGGATAGCCGGGCGGGGTGCTGACCAGGTTGCCCGCGTCGTCGTGCACGGCGAGTTGGGTCCAATTCGCGCCGTCGTCGGTGGACACCTCGACGAAGCCGAAGTCCCAGTCCTGTTCGATGGTGTAGTCGTTCCACATCGAGAAGGTCGCGGACCCGCCGGCGGGCACCGCGAGGTCGCGGACGAGGCGGGCGTCGGACCATTCCTGGTCCCGCTCCGAGTACCACATGTTCGCGCCGCTGTGCGGGGTGCCGATCCGGACCCGTTCGGTGGGCAGGTCCACCCGAACCGCGGCCAGGGTGCCGGGCGCGGGCTCGGCGGCGGCGCCGAGCGAGACGGTACGCGAGCCGCCGCCGACCGGCACCACCGGCGGATCGATCCAGCCCAGCACGTACTTCGACCACGCGCCCAGGTGCGTGGGCATGGTCTGGAACAGCGGCCCGGCGTGCGAACCGGAGGACATCAGGTCCCAGAAGTCGACGTCGGTCTCGCCGCCGCTGAAGTTGTCGTACAGGTCGGGCAGGCCCAGGTCGTGGCCGAACTCGTGGGCGAACACGCCCACTCCGGAGTCCTCGGGCTGGACGATGTAGTTCGCCACCTTGAGGTCGGTGCCCGGGATGGGGTGTCCGCGCAGCACGGTGCTCGCGTGCGCCCAGATCGCGTAGGTGCCCTCGGCACCGCCGCCCGCCGACTTGTCCTTGCCCGCGTGCACGAGCACGAGGTGGTCGATCACGCCGTCGGGCTCCTGGGTGTCGCCGTCGTCGTCGGCGTCGCCCGGGTCCTCCCGGTCGTAGTCGGCCCAGGGGAGGTTCGGCTGCTGTTTCGCCAACTCGTCGACCGCGTCGGTGACGAACTGCCGCACTCCGCGCGGGTTCTGTGGACTGCCGCTGTTGTCCTGGCGGATCGCGCCGCAGTGGCCGGCCGCGTACCAGGCCTCGGAGTGCGGCACGCTCACCCAGCCCGCGGCCTCACCGCCGATCGTGTACGCGCCGTGCGACATCTCCCGGTACATGTTGCGCATGGTCAGCCCCGCGAGGCTGACGCCGGGCCGGCCGTCCGGGCCGGTGAGGTCGGGACGGACCCGCTCGGTGATGCCCTCCTCGGAGTAGAGCATGCGGTCGTAGTGGGCCTTGTCGAAGTCCGGGACCCACAGCGTGTTGTTGTCCCGGCCGGCGACGGCCGGGTCGGGGAGCAGGTTGTGCCGGGGGCCGTTCTTGACCGTGCCCGGCGGCTCGGTCACGCAGGTCGGGTCCGCGACGCTCGTCGGTCGGCTGAAACCGGAGAAGTCGTCGTCGGCGTGGTCGTTGAACTCGACCAGGATGGTCAACAGCCGGGCGTCGCGGGTGCCGGCCCCGGCCTGGGCGCGTGGGCTGACCCCGGTTCGGGCCGCGGTCGCCTCGGCCCGGGCGAGCCGGCGCGCGGGGGCGGGGTTGCCGGCGGCGAACTTGCGGTCGTACTGCCGGGCCCGTCGGTCGGCCGCGAGCGCGCGCTCACGGACCTCGGGGGACGCGCCCGGCGGGCCGTCGGGCGGCAGCGGGTCCCTCGGTGCGACGTAGTTGACGTAGGAGTCGGCGGCTGACGGATTCCACCGCGCGGGCGAGTCGTCGGCGGCGGCCACGGAGGACGTGGCGACGCCGGTGAGCAACAGCGCGGACGCGGCGAGCAGATGACGCAACACACGCGCAAACTAAGCCGTTTTCGCCGCCGATCGGGTGAGACATGACTGCTTGTCATACGAACGGGTCAATGATGGGGATTTGGGGGCAGGCGGGACGTGTGGCGTGATGGGGCGTGGCGATCGGGCCGGGGCGGTCGCCGGTGGATTCGGCGGTGGGTTCGAGTCGGGGCCGGTGACGGGCTTGCCGACGGGCGCCTCCGGGGTGATCAGTCCTTCGGGACGACCACGTCGAAGCGTCCGGCCGCCACCCGGGCGGTCAACCGCTCGCCGGCCGCCACCTCCGCGGGATCGCGCACGGCGTGCCCGTCCGCCCGCTGCAACACCGCGTAGCCGCGCTCCAGGGTGGCCGCGGGGGAGAGTGCGACGACCCGCGCGCGGGTGTGCGCCAGGTCACTCTCGGCGCGGTCCAGGAGGTGGCGCAGGGTGCGCCGGGAGCGGTCCACGAGGGCGGCCACCTCCTCCGCGCGCAGGTCCACCATGCGTTGCGGATCGGCCAGCACCGGACGCGAACGGGCGGCCCGCAACCCCTGGTACTCCCGATCGAGCCGGGCCCGCAGCGCGAGCCGCCCCCGATCGCGCACCTGGTGCACCCGGTGCATCTCCTCGCGGATGTCCGGCACGATCCGCTTCGCGGCGTCGGTGGGCGTGGACGCCCGATAGTCGGCCACCAGGTCCAGCAGCGGCGAGTCCGGCTCGTGCCCGATCGCGCTCACCACCGGCGTCGTACAGGCGAAGACGACCCGTACCAACTCCTCGCTGGAGAACGGCAACAGGTCCTCCACACTGCCGCCGCCCCGGGCCACCACGATCAGGTCGACGTCGGGGTCCGCGTCCAAAGCGCGGATCGCCTCGACCACCTGCGACACCGCGCTCACCCCCTGCACCGCGACGTTGCGCACCGCGAACCGTACGGCCGGCCAACGCCGCTGGGCGTTCTCCAACACGTCCCGCTCGGCCGCCGAGGCGCGCCCGCAGACCAGGCCGATGCGATGCGGCAGGAACGGCAACGCCTGCTTGTGCCGGGGATCGAACAGCCCCTCGGCGGTCAGCGCCCGCTTGAGCTGCTCCAACCGGGCCAACAACTCGCCGATCCCCACCGGTCGGATCTCCGCGGCCCGCAACGACAACGTCCCACGTGCCCGATACCAGTCCGCCTTCGCGTGCACGACCACCCGCGAGCCCTCGGCCACGATGTCCCCGACCGCGTCGAAGACCTTCCGATAGCAGGTCACCGAGATGGACACATCCTGCTCGGCATCCCGCAGCGTCATGAACACCACGCCCGCCCCCGGTCGCCGACTGAGCTGCGTGATCTGCCCCTCGACCCACACATCCCCCAGCCGATCGATCCACCCTCCGATCAACCGAGAGATCTCGGCCACGGGCAGGGGCGCGTCGGCGGAAGTCGTGAGAGCCATCCCCAGAGGCTAACCGGCCGACCGCCCGCCCGGGACGACGCGCGCCGAGGCCGGCGACCCGCACAACAGATCGACCCCCACGTGCGTTTCCAGGGATAGGAGAATCGCGATGCCGCCGCGGGCAGCCGGCCCTCCGTGTGTGCCGCTCCGGCGAATGCTGGAAGGCACCGTGGGCGGAGTGTTCGAGGCTCCGGACGGTGTCCGGGCCGCCTCCGGCCACGGGCCTTCGACGTCTCGAGTTCGGCCGGCGTCAGTAGTGATAGCGGGCGGCGAGGATAACGACCTCGCTGTCCGCGACCAGGTAGACGAGGCGGTGCTCGTCGTCGATCCGCCGCGACCAGGCGCCGGGCAGGTGGTACTTGAGCGGCTCGGGCTTGCCGATCCCGGTGCAGGGGTCGCGCCGCACATCCTCGATCAGCTTGTTGATCCTGGCGAGCATCTTGCGGTCGTTCCTGAGCCAGGAGGTGTAGTCCTCCCACCCGTGATCCTCGAAGACGAGCCTCACTCGGTGTCGACCTCGTCATTCGCCGAGTCGGGGTCGACCAGCGCACGCTCGGAGACGTTGCCGCCGCTCAGCGCGTTCTCGTAGGCCTTGAGCAGACGACGAGCGTTCGCCGGCGAGCGCAGCAGGTAGGAGCCTTCCCGCAGGGCCGCGTAGTCCTCGGCGGAGATGAGGACGGCGTTCCCGTGCTTGGAGACGATCTCGATGGCCTCGTGATCGTCGTTGACCTTCTTTATCAACGGGAAGAGATCCCTGCGGGCCTCGCTCGCGGTGATCGACATGACGTCACACCTTTCGGCAAGTGGTACCGAATAACGTACCACTTTTCATTGGCGAAGCCGGAAGAACGGCGACGGGCCCGCCTCCGAGAAGGCGGACCCGTACGGTGTGCGGTGCCGGTGCGGCGACCGGCGATGGTCAGACGTTGAAGCGGAACTCCACCACGTCGCCGTCCTGCATGATGTAGTCCTTGCCCTCCATGCGGGCCTTGCCCTTGGTGCGGGCCTCGGCGCGGCTGCCGGTTTCGACCAGGTCGTCGAAGCCGATCACCTCGGCCTTGATGAAGCCGCGCTGGAAGTCGGTGTGGATCACACCGGCCGCCTCGGGGGCGGTGGCGCCCTTGGCGACGGTCCAGGCGCGGGCCTCCTTGGGGCCGGCCGTGAGGTAGGTCTGCAGGCCCAGGGTGTCGAAGCCGACCCGGGCCAGGATGGACAGGCCGGATTCCTCCTGGCCCAGGCTCTGCAGCAGTTCCAGCGCCTCGGCCTCGTCCAGTTCGATCAGCTCGGACTCGATCTTGGCGTCCAGGAAGATTGCCTCGGCCGGCGCGACCAACTCCCGCAGTTCGTCCTTGAGCTCCTCGTTGACCAGTTCGTCCTCGTCGACGTTGAAGACGTACAGGAAGGGCTTGGCGGTGAGCAGGTGCAGCTCGCGCAGCGGCTCCGGGTCGAGGCCGGCGGCGAAGACCGTGGTGCCCGCCTCCAGCACCTGCTTGGCCTTCTCCACGGCGGCGGCGACCGCGACCTTGTCCTTTTGCAGGCGCGAGTCCTTCTGCAGGCGCGGCAGGACCTTCTCGATCGTCTGCAGGTCGGCCAGGATCAGCTCGGTCTCGATGATCTCCTTGTCGTCGACCGGCGAGATCTTGCCGTCGACGTGCACCACGTCCGGGTCGGTGAAGACCCGGATGACCTGGCAGATCGCGTCCGACTCGCGGATGTTGGCGAGGAACTTGTTGCCCAGGCCCTCACCCTCGGAGGCGCCGCGCACGATGCCCGCGATGTCCACGAAGTCGACCGTGGCCGGGACCTTCTTGGCCGATCCGAAGATCTCCGCCAGCTTGTCCAGACGCGGGTCCGGCACGCCCACCACGCCCACGTTCGGCTCGATGGTCGCGAACGGGTAGTTCGCCGCGAGCACGTCGTTCTTGGTCAGGGCGTTGAAAAGCGTCGACTTGCCGACGTTGGGCAGGCCGACGATTCCGATGGTGAGCGACAACTGGATTCCCTGGCTTCTCGGCGATCGATGTGGCGCGCTGCGGACATACAAGCGCCTTCGGAAAGTGTAGGTGGTGGCCTGTGGCCAGTAGCATCCCTGGTTTCGTACGCCGGCCACTCAACGACGGGGACATCGATGAGCCGCACCTCGAACACCCAGCACAACCGCAGGCAGCTCATCGACGGCGTGCTGTGGGAGTCCAAGCCCATGCGCGTCCTGCTGTTCACCGCGTTCATCCCGATCGCGCTCGGCTTCCTCGACCTGGCCGGCCTCGGACTGCCGACCGTCGTGGCCGTGGCCCTCTACGGCGGGCTCAGCCTCTTCGTACTCGTCGGCTTCGCGCTCTACCAGTACCGCAAGCTCTCGATCGGCCCCAACGGTCTGGTCTTCCACGGCCTGTTCCGCACGCGCGGCCTGCGTTGGGAGGAGATCTCCTCGGTCGAGGTCAAGCTCAAGGCCAACGCGGGTGACAGCCCCTGCTACGCGGTGGTGCGCTGCGCGATGCGGGCCGGCGGCCGCAAGCAGCACACGATCAACTTCCTGGGCAAGGAGATGTTGCCGTACCTGGCCGTGGACCTGCGCTGGTACGCCGCCTCGCGCGCCATCCCGGTCCAGGTCCTCGGCACCGCCGAGGTGGTTCACGCCGTGGACACGGTGGAGAGCGGCGCCCGGGCGTGACCGACGCCACGCCCATCCGACGACCCGGGTGAATTACTCGACCCGAACTGCCACCAATCCCGGCCGGGAAAGCGTCCTCCCTGGTGAACCCGAGAAATCGGGGGCAGGAAACAGATCGGTCGAGGACGAGGTGAGCGGCGACCGGGCGGACGTTTCGACACGGGCGGAGTGAGGTTTTTCGTGTTCTTGGACGGTTTTGACCGTGATGCGGCAATACCTTGGGTGGATGGAACAGCGCAGCCGAGCGGGAGCGCGTCCCGTACCGACCCGGAACCCCCGGAAAAGGCCGCCCGTGCCGGCGCCGGGACGAGGTGACGCCGTGCGCCGTCGATCCGTTTCGTCCGCGCCGATTCCACCGGCCTCGACACCCGCCGACCGCGAACCGCCCCGGGAGCGCACCGGCCCTCGGCCCCACCCTCGTCGCCCCGGCGCCCCCTCGCGGCGGGCGAACGGCGCGCCCGGCGGATACCGCCCGTCCGGCAGCGGCCTGACCGCCGCCGGTGCGGCCGTGTTCGGCTTCGGCGGCACCCTGCTCGGCGGCCTCGTCGACCACCTGGCCACCGATCGGCTGGGATTCGTGTTCGGGTTCGCGTTCCTGGTCGCCTCGGTGTTCGTGGCCTGGAAGGTGCGCGCCCAGGACTGGCTCGCCGCGATCATCACGCCGCCGATCGCGTTCGCCACGACCGTCGTGCTCGTGAGCACCCTGCTGGGCGACGACACGCAGGAGAGCCATCTCTCCCGGGTGGGCCTGGACCTGATCACCGCGCTGTCCTTCAAGGCCGGTCTGCTGTGGGGCGGTACCGCCCTGGCCGCCGTCGTCGTCCTGGTCAAACGCCGCGCGGCCGACCACCCGTAGCGCGAATCCCGCGAGCCCGCGATACGCGGGGCGGGTCCGCGTACGCCGAAAAGGCCCCGGGCGCGCCGAAAGGCTCGCGGGTGCGCTCGAAAGAGCCGAGCGGGCGCCGAAAAGCCGACGGGCCCGTCCGATGCCTCGGACCGGCCCGTCACCGACAAGTCGCCCACATCACGCACCCCGCGCCCGCCACCGGCACGCGCGGCCTCAGGCGTTGCGCAGGTCCCGGCGCAGCTCCTGCGGCAGCGCGAACTGCAGACGCTCCTCCACCGATCGGTGAATGTGCACGTCGCCGAAGCCGCGCTCGGCCAGCCACGCCAGCACGCCGTCCACGAGCACCTCGGGCACCGACGCGCCGGAGGTGACGCCGACCGTGCCGACCCCCTCCAGCCACTCGTCCTTCAGCTCTTCCGCGTAGTCGACCAGGTACGACGCCCGGGCGCCCGCCTCCAGCGCGACCTCGACCAGCCGCACCGAGTTGGACGAGTTGGTCGAGCCGACCACGATCACCAGGTCCGACTCGGCGGCGATCTGCTTGACCGCGACCTGGCGGTTCTGCGTCGCGTAGCAGATGTCGTCACTCGGCGGGTCGATCAGCAGCGGGAGCCGCTTGCGCAACTCCTTGACCGTGGCGATGGTCTCGTCCACGGACAGCGTGGTCTGGGACAGCCAGGCCACCTTCGACGGGTCGCGCACCTCGACGTTCGCGACGCCCTCGGGGCCGTCCACCAGGTGGATGTGATCGGGCGCCTCACCGGCGGTGCCGATCACCTCCTCGTGGCCCTCGTGGCCGATCAGGAGGATGTCGTAGCCCTCCTCGGCGAAGCGCACGGCCTCCTTGTGCACCTTGGTCACGAGCGGGCACGTGGCGTCGATCGTGCGCAGCGAACGGGCCGCCGCCTCCTCGTGCACCACGGGAGCCACACCGTGGGCGGAGAAGACGACCGTGGCGCCCTCGGGCACCTCCGCCGTCTCGTCCACGAAGATCGCCCCGCGCTTCTCCAGCGTCTCGACGACGTATTTGTTGTGCACGATCTGCTTGCGCACGTACACCGGCGCACCGTACAGATCGAGGGCCTTCTCGACGGTCTCGACGGCTCGGTCGACGCCCGCGCAGTACCCCCGGGGGGCGGCGAGCAGGACGCGGCTGGTTGACGACATGTGTCCATCGTACGGGCGGCCACGCGTGCTCCACCGGGGCCCGCGCGGCAAAGCGCGCGTAATAGGGTCCTTTGTCGAGGCCGGCCGTCGGTGCGCCGCGCCCCGGACAGGACCAGGTCCACTCCACCCACGCCGTCCACGGGAAGACGTCGGATGCCCTTCAGCTCAGCGGAACGGCCCGGAAACGACACGTCGCGTCGATCGGAGTCCGCGAAGCGGCGCCGGGTGAGCTGGGATCTGCTGCGGGTGACGTTCGTGGGGCTGGTGCTGCTGTTCCACGGCACCCATCTGGCCCGGCAGTGGCATCCCGAATTGGCCGCGCGTCCGTTCGTCTTTCCGTACCAGTTGGGCGCGAGCCTGCTCCTGGTCGTGTCCGGCTACTTCGCGGCGGTCTCGCTGCGCAAGGGCGACGTGGTGCGCTGGTGGGTCGGCCGGATGGCGCGGATGTTGCCGGCGTTCTTCGTCGGCGTGCTCGGCACGTCGCTGTTCCTGCGGCTGTGCGCGCCGCCGGGATGGTACGCGCCGAACCTGCGCGACGTGCTCGCCAATCTGGCCATGCTCTGGAACTGGAAACCGCAGTCGTACACCTATGTGGACGCGGCCTACTGGACGATTCCGCTGCAACTGGTGTGGTTCACCGCGATCTTCGCGCTGTGGCGCTCGCGCCGGGTGCACGGGGACGCGACGGTGCGCACGTTGTGGCTGGTGTTGTGCCTCGAACTGTTCCTGTTGCCGGTCCGGCTGCACCTGCAATCGGAGGCGTTCCGCACGCTCTACGACGGGTTCGGGCTCTACCGCGTGCACCTGTTCGTCGCCGGCATCGGGGTGCACCTGTGGTCACGGCATCGCGTCCGCGGCCCGCACGCGGTGTTCCTGCTCGGCGCGTGCTCGTTCGTGCACCTGTGCCAGACCCGGCACGCGTCCTGGACGGTCGGACTCGCGCTGGGCATCGCCGCGATCTGCGTCGCGGCGCTGGGGCCGGACTGGGACCGATGCGTGCCCGCGTGGGCGGGTCGCGCGCTGCAGTGGACGGCCGGGATCACCTACGCGATGTACCTGGTGCACCAGTCGATCGGCTACGTGGTGATGCGCCGACTCCAGGACCACGGCGTCGGCGCGGTGGGGCAACTGCTCGCGTTGGGTGTGCTGGCGGTGCTGCTCGGCTGGCTGCTCACGGTGCTGGTGGAACGTCCCGCGCATCGCGCGATCATGCGCGGCTTCGATCGGTTGCGGCCGAAGCCCTGAGCGGCGGTCCGGCTAGGTGCTGCCGCGCGCGATCCCCGGGCATTCCTCGCGCCCTCACAGCGTGTACTCGGAGAAGAACGCCCACATCAGTTCATTGGCCGAGATCTCCTGGTTGATCCGGCCGAAGCCGCGCACCTCGGTGCCCGCCGCGCCCGGCCAGGTGTGCCCCGCGTCGGACTGCGTGTACAGGACCACCGCCGCGCCGCCCGCGCAGCCGGTGTACGCCGTGCGCTCGACGTGCCGGGACACGCGGGTGCGTACCGCCGTGCTCGGGCAGTCGTCGACGGCCGCCCAGCGCCGCGCCGCCTCGGTCACCGAATAGGTCCAGCGCGACGCCCGCCCACCGTCGTAGGGGTTGGCCTGGTCGGCCAGGCCGTGGAAGGTCAGCACCGGGACCGGTCGGATCGGTCGGCACGGCGCCGGCCGCGCGCCGTCGGTGCCGTCCGCGCGCAGGCCCGCGACCGGCGCCACGGCCGCTATCCGCCGACTCAGCGTGCAGGCCAACAGCGAGGTCATCCGCGCCCCGCCGGAGAATCCGGTCGCGTACACGCGCCGGTCGTCCAGGCACAACGAGCGGTCGAGCGCGTCCAGCGTGGCGCCGACGAAGCCGACCTCGTCCCGGCCGCCGACCGCGGCCGGGTGGCCGCCGTACAGCGGCACACCGGGGATGTTCCAGGCCCGCCCGCCGGTCGTCCCGGGGTAGCTCAGGCCGCCCTCCGGGATCGCCACGACGAAGCCGTAGCGCTCGGCGGACGCGCCCAGACCGGTGATGGCCATCTGCGCCGCGCCGGTGCTGTTGCTGCCGTGCAGGTTCAGCACCAGCGGCCGCGGCCGGGCGCCGTCGTAGCTGCGCGGGACGTACGCCTGGACCCGGTAGGTCTCGCCGGAGAAGGACACCGGCACGGCCACCCACCCCTGCCGGTCCCGCCCGTCGCACCCGGTGTCCGCGGCGGCGGATCCGGTCGCCGCGGCCGGGCCGTCCTGGCGGGCCGTCAACCGGGCCAGCGCGAACACCGCGAGCACCGCCGCGACCGCGGCGAACACCGCGAGCACCCGGCACACCCGCAGGCCGGTACACCGGAATCCCGCCACAGCCACCCCACCTCGTTCGGTGATCCGGGTCCGGATCCGGTCCGTTTCGCGAGCATGTCCCCGAAGACAGACGTTCGCGAACCGTCCAAGGTTGCCTCATACGGCGACCGCTCGGCACGTAGAGTTGTCCGCCATGACCGGGACCCGCATCGTCGTCGGCGCCGCGATCCTCCACCGAGGGCGCGTACTCGCCGCGTGCCGCAGCGCGCCGGCGGAGTTGGCGGGTGGTTGGGAGTTCCCCGGCGGCAAGGTCGAGCCGGGCGAGAGCGAGGCCGCGGCCCTGGTCCGGGAGTGCCACGAGGAGCTCGGCGCGACGGTGCGACCGGTACGCCGGCTGCCCGGCGCCTGGCCGCTCGCGCGTGGGTATGTGCTGCACGTGTGGCTCGCCGACCTGGTCGCGGGCGAGCCCCGGGCGCTCCAGGACCACTCGGCGCTGCGCTGGCTCGGCTCCGGCGAGGTGTCCGGGCTCGACTGGCTGGCCCCCGATCGCCCGGCCGCGGAACTGGTCGCGAAGGTGCTCGCGAAACCGGTCGCGGCCGAGTCGGAGAAGCGGTCCACAGGCCCCGAAATGCCGCCGAGAACACCTGTCGGGTCGACTCGGCCGCACCCGGCGGCCGGGCTTGAGAACGTGATCAACCGGGAAAACGGTCCGGAGTAGCAGCGACAAAGGGATCCGCCGTCCATGGAGCAGCGCCGAGAAGCCGATCGGAATCCGGGGGACGCGACCCGGCGATCCACGGCGCCCGGTTCCCTGTTCGATCTCGTCCCGTCGGCCACGTGGGTGCTCGACGCCGAGGGTCGGATCGTGATGTGGAGCGCCGCCGCCGAGCAGTTGTTCGGCTATCGACGCGAGGACATCCTCGGAGCCCGCGCGGTCGACCTGGTGCATCCGCCGTTCACCGCCGCGCAGGAGGCCGCCACGGGGCAGGCCGTCGCGGGTGCGGACGTCTTCGCCGGCTCGTACACGATGCGCAGGGGCGACGGCACGCTGTGCACGGTGGAGTCGCGCGCGGCCTTCGCCGAGGACCTGGCCGGGAACCGGTTCGTCCTGATCACCTCGATGGACTCGACGGTGGTGCGCAAGGTCGAGGCCGACCTGGCGATCCGCGAGGCGCTGTTCGACCAGTCGCCGATCGGCGTGGGCATCTTCGACGCCGACCTGCGCTACGTCGCGGTCAACGACGCGCTCGCCGCGATCAACCGGCTGCCCGTGGAGGAACACATCGGGCGCCGGCTCGAGGAGGTCCGTCCCGGGATGGACACCGAGCGGGTGCGCACGATCCAGCAGCGGGTGCTGGAGACCGGCGAGCCCGTGGTCGACTCGCGGATCTTCGGCCCGATCCCCACCGACGGCAGCCCGCGCACCGTGTGGTCGATGTCGTACAACCGGCTGGAGGCGCCCGGCGGCCGGATCCTGGGCATCAGCTGTTCGCTGATCGACGTGACCGAGCGGCACTACGCGATGGTCAAGGTGGACGCCGCGCGCAAGCGGCTCGCGCTGCTGAACGAGGCGGGCACCCGACTCGGCGCCACCCTGGACATCCCCCGGATCGCCGAGGAGCTGACCGCGTCGGTGGTGCCCGGCTTCGCCGACCTGGCCGCGGTGGACCTGCTCGACGCGATCGTGCAGGGCGAGGAGATCCCGCCCGGCGCGCACGCCGAGAAGGCCCGCCTGCAACGTGTGGCCTCGCGCGGCGCGCGCCCGGGGCGATACACCGACGAACTGCTCCGTCAGGGCAGCACCCTGGTCTACGCGGCCGACTCGACGTTCGGCCGATGTCTGCGCACGGGCGGCTCGTACCTGATGCGCAACGTGCAGGACGACATGTACGACGAGCTGATCCACGATCCCGGCCGGGCCGAGGCCGCCCGCGCGCTGGGCCTGCACACGATGATCGTGGTGCCGCTCAGCGCCCGGGGCGTGGTGCTCGGCACGATGCTGCTCGGACGCGGCGAGGGCCGACCCGCGTTCGACCCGGACGACCTCACGCTCGCCACCGAACTGGGCTCGCGCGCGGCCGTTTCGGTGGACAACGCGCGGCTGTACCACCACCAGCGCGAGACCGCGGTGATGCTCCAGCGCAGCCTGTTGCCACAGAACCTGCCCACGCTGCCGGGCATCGCGGTCGCGCACCGCTACCTGCCGGGCAGTTCGGTGACCGAGGTCGGCGGCGACTGGTACGACGTGATCCCGCTGTCCGGCGGCCGGATCGGGCTCGTGGTCGGCGACGTGATGGGCCACGGCGTGCACGCGGCGGCGGTGATGGGCCAACTGCGCACCGCGGTACGCACGCTCGCGGGCCTGGAGTTGCCGCCGGCCGAGGTGCTCGGGCACCTGGACGACATCGTGGTGGGCCTGGGCGAGCTGCACTACGCGACGTGTGTCTACGTGGTCTACGACCCGGTGGCGCGCACCTGCGAGTTCGCCAGCGCGGGGCACATGCCGCCGGTCCTGGTACCGCCGGGCGGCCGGCCGCGCGTGGTCGACAACCCGCCCGGGACGGTGCTGGGGGTGGGCGGCCTCGGCTTCGAACAGGGCGATTTCGCGGTCGAGTCGGGCAGCACCCTGGTGTTGTACACCGACGGCCTGGTGGAGACCCGTGATCGCTCGCTCGACGTCGGCATCGACCTGCTCTGCACTGCCGTGGCGGGCCCCCTGGGCACCCTCGAGCAGACCGCGGACAAGGTGGTCGCGGACGTGCACGAGGAGCCGGGATTCGACGACGTCGCCCTGCTCGTGGCCCGCCTGGACGCGCTCGCCGAGGACTCGGTCGCCTCCTGGTGGCTGCCGGCCGAACCCGCGGTGGTCTCCCGCGCCCGCGAACTCAGCCGCAAGACCCTCACCGAGTGGGGCCTGGACGCGCTGGTCGACATCACCGAACTGCTGGTCAGCGAACTCGTCACGAACGCGCTGCGCTACGGCGCGGGCCCGATCCGACTGCGCCTGCTGCGCGGCCGGGCCCTGCTGTGCGAGGTCGCGGACGCCGGCACCACCCTTCCGCGCATGCGTGAGGCCGAGGACACCGACGAGGGCGGCCGCGGCCTGCAACTCGTCAACCAACTCGCCGAACGCTGGGGCAGCCGAAAGTCCGGCCACGGCAAGACGGTCTGGTTCGAACTGCCTTTGCCGGAGTAGCCGTTGCCGATCGACGCCGTGGACAATCGACACGGCCGGCCGCGCCGGTCGACAACAAACA
Source organism: Embleya sp. NPDC127516 (assembly GCF_044765325.1). Taxonomy (NCBI): domain Bacteria; kingdom Bacillati; phylum Actinomycetota; class Actinomycetes; order Kitasatosporales; family Streptomycetaceae; genus Embleya; species Embleya sp. NPDC127516. Next base: position 204,479 of record NZ_JBIWJT010000010.1, read on the forward strand.
ATGGCCCCGCCATCGGCGGAACCGCCGTCCGGTTCATTGATGTGCCGTACGACGGCACGTCGTCCGGGGCGTAATCGAGGGGGACCGCCGGATGGGATCGAGTGCGGCCGGGTGCCACTCCTGCGAGCAGGAGGCGCTGTTCGCGGAGTTGCCGACGCGGGAGCGGGTCGCGTTCGACGCGCACTGGCGGGTGGCGCACGCGTTCGACAGTGCGCTCGAGGGGTGGTTGGTGCTGGTTCCTCGGCGGCATGTCGAGTCGATCGCGGAGTTGACCGAGGCCGAGGCGCTCACGCTCGGGACCTGGCAGGTCGCCCTCGCGCGGGCGTTGCGCGAGGTGACCGGCTGCACGAAGACCTATGTGGCGCAGTTCGCCGAGCGCGAGGGGTTCGCGCACGTGCACTTCCACATCGTGCCGCGACCGCCCGACTCGGTGGCGGAGCTGCGCGGGCCGCGCGCGTTTGCGATGCTCGGGCGTCCGGAGGGCGAGCGGGTCGCGGCCGAGCGGATGGACGCGTTGGCCGACGCTCTGCGCGCGGTGCTGGGCCGACCGGCGATTTCCGGCCGGCCCAGGTGACGACGCGAGGCTCTGGGCCGAGCGTCGTCCCGCCCCTCAGTCCCCGGACCCCCGTCGCCGGATCTTGTTGCCCAGCCACACCAGCGGGTCGTACTTGCGGTCCGCGACCCGCTCCTTCATCGGAATCAGCGCGTTGTCGGTGATGTGGATGTTCTCCGGACACACGTCCGTACAACACTTGGTGATGTTGCACAGGCCCAGGCCGTGCTCCTCCTGGGCGGCCTTCTGCCGGTCCGCGACGTCCAGGGGGTGCATGTCCAGCTCGGCGATCCGCATCAGGAAGCGCGGGCCGGAGAAGGCCGCCTTGTTGTCCTCGAAGTCACGGATGACGTGGCAGGTGTTCTGGCACAGGAAGCACTCGATGCACTTGCGGAACTCCTGCGAGCGTTCGACGTCGACCTGCTGCATGCGGTACTCGCCCGGCTCCAGGCCGGGCGGCGGCGTGAACGAGGGCACCTGCCGGGCCTTGGCGTAGTTGAACGACACGTCGGTGACCAGGTCGCGGATCACCGGGAACGTGCGCATCGGGGTGACCGTGACCACCTCCTCCGGCGTGAACGTGCTCATCCGCGTCATGCACAACAGCCGGGGCCGGCCGTTGATCTCGGCGCTGCACGAACCACACTTGCCCGCCTTGCAGTTCCACCGCACCGCGAGGTCCGGCGCCTGGGTGGCCTGCAGGCGATGGATGATGTCGAGGACCACCTCGCCCTCGTTCACCTCGACCTTGAAGTCGCACAGCTCGCCGCCGGCCTCGTCGCCGCGCCAGATCCGAAAGTCCGCCTTGTAGGACATCAGCCGTCCTCCCCGGGAAGTTCCGCGTCGGTCAGGTACTTCTTCAGCTCGTCGCGCTCGAAGAGTTCGAGCAGGTCGGCACGCATCGGTACGGCCTCGCTCCGGGTCAGGGCCACGGACAGGTGCTCCGCGTCCGGGTCGACGATCGAGCACGCGAGCACCACCCGACGCCACTGCGCGGACATCCCGGGGAAGTCGTCGCGGGTGTGCCCGCCCCGGCTCTCCTGGCGTTCCAGTGCCGAGCGCGCCACGCACTCGCAGACCAGCAGCATGTTCCGCAGGTCCAGGGCCAGGTGCCAGCCCGGGTTGTACTGCCGGTGGCCCTCCACGCCCGCCTTGGCCGCGCGCGCCTTGAGCTCCTCCAGGCGGCCCAGCGCCTCGGTCATCTCGCTCTCTTTGCGGATGATGCCGACCAGGTCGTTCATGGTCTGCTGGAGTTCCTGGTGGACCGTGTACGGGTTCTCCGCGCTTTCCACCGCGAACGGCGCGAGCGCCTCGGCGGCGGCCGCGTCGATCTGCTCCTGGGCGGCTTCGCGCCGCGCCTCGCCGATCTCCTCGGCATAGCGCGCCGCGTGCTCGCCCGCCCGACGGCCGAACACCAGCAGGTCGGACAGCGAGTTCCCGCCGAGCCGATTGCTGCCGTGCATGCCGCCGGCGACCTCACCGGCCGCGTACAGGCCCAGCACGCCCGGCGTCGCGGCGGTGTCCGGATCCACCGCGATCCCGCCCATCACGTAGTGGCAGGTGGGCCCGACCTCCATCGCCTCGGCCGTGATGTCGACGTCGGCCAGTTCCTTGAACTGGTGGTACATCGACGGGAGTTTGCGGCGGATCTCCTCGGTCCCGCCGGCCATCCGGCCGACCACGGTCAGGAACACCCCGCCGTGCGGCGACCCCCGGCCCGCCTTGACCTCGGAGTTGATCGCACGGGCGACCTCGTCCCGGGGCAGCAACTCGGGCGGGCGCTTGTTGTTCTCCTGGTCGTTGTACCAACGGTCGCCCTCGGCCTCGGACTTGGCGTACTTCTCCTTGAACACGTCCGGGATGTAATCGAACATGAAGCGCCTGCCCTCGGAGTTGAGCAGCACTCCGCCGTCCCCGCGCACCGACTCGGTGACCAGGATTCCCTTCACCGACGGCGGCCAGACCATGCCGGTCGGGTGGAACTGGACGAACTCCATGTTGATCAGCGGCGCGCCCGCGAGCAACGCGAGGGCCTGCCCGTCCCCCGTGTACTCCCACGAGTTCGAGGTCACCTTGAAGCCCTTGCCGATCCCGCCGGTGGCCAGCACGACGGCCGGCGCGTCGAACACCGTGAAGCGGCCCGACTCGCGCCAGTAGCCGAACGCGCCGGTGATCCGGGTGCCGGCCTCGGAACCCGCGTCCGGGACGGTCAACAGGCGGGTGATCGTGCACTCCTGAAAGACCTTCAGTCGTGCCTCGGGATCGCCGAACTCGCGCTCGTCCTGCTGTTGCAGGGCGACGATCTGCTGCTGGAGGGTACGGATCAGCTCCAGACCGGTGCGGTCGCCGACGTGTGCCAGCCGCGGATACTCGTGGCCGCCGAAGTTGCGCTGACTGATCCGACCGTCCGCGGTGCGGTCGAACAACGCGCCCCAGGACTCCAACTCCCAGACCCGGTCCGGGGCTTCCTTCGCGTGCAGTTCGGCCATCCGCCAGTGGTTGAGGAACTTGCCGCCGCGCATCGTGTCGCGGAAGTGCACCTTCCAACTGTCCTGCGAGTTGACGTTGCCCATCGAGGCGGCGATCCCGCCCTCGGCCATCACGGTATGGGCCTTGCCGAACAGCGACTTGCAGACGACGGCGGTGCGCAGGCCGCGCATCCGGGCCTCGATCGCGGCCCGCAACCCGGCGCCGCCCGCGCCGATCACGACCACGTCGTACGAATGACGTTCCACTTCGGACACGAGTGCCACTCCTGTACTGGGCTGGGCCGGGGTGTTTCCGGTGATGCTCGGGCTTGGGAGCGTTTACACGGGGGTGAGTCGCCGCTCCAGGCGGGCGAACTCGGAACAGGCGCGCTCGAACCGGCGAAGCTTGCGCGAGCGCGCTCGGAGCAGACGCGCTCAGAAGAAGCGGGGGTCGTCGAAGGCGCCGCTCGCGACCAGGTACACGTACAGATCGGCCAGTGCGACGCTGAACAGCGAGGCCCAGGCGAGTTCCATGTGCCGGCCGTTGAGCCTGCTGACGAAACCCCACAAGCGGTAGCGCACCGGGTGCTTGGAGAAGTGCTTGAGCTTGCCGCCGACGATGTGCCGGCACGAGTGGCAGGAAAGCGTGTACGCCCAGATCAGCAACACGTTGGCGAGCAGCACCAGCGTGCCGAGCCCCATGTGCCCCCAGGCGCCGTGCTCGTCGCGGAACGCGATCAGCACGTCCCAGGACAGGATCACCGCCACGATCGTGGCGAACCAGAAGAAGTAGCGGTGGATGTTCTGCACGATCAGCGGGAACCGGGTCTCACCCGAGTACGAGCCGCGCGGCTCGGGGACCGCGCACGCCGACGGCGACGCCCAGAAGCCCCGGTAGTAGGCCTTGCGGTAGTAGTAGCAGGTCAGTCGGAAGCCGAGCGGGAAGATCAGGATCAGCAGCGCGGGGGACAGGCCCCACCAGTCGCCGAACAGTGGCGCGTTCGCGCTCATCGGCATGCTGTCGCACTTGGACGCCAGACACGGCGAGTAGAACGGCGACACGTACGGCTCGGCGAAGTAGTCGTCGTTCGCGAACGCGCGCCAGGTCGAATAGACGATGAACGCGGACAGGATGGACACCGTCACCGCGGGCGAGAGCCACCAGCGGTCCGTGCGCAGATGCCGGGCTTGGATCTGTGCCCGGCCGGGCGCGTTGGTGCCGGTACCGCCGGCGGGTCCCGTCGTCCCTGTAGCCAAGACGTCACCTTCCTGTGCGGCGGGGCGGTCGCATGCCACCCACGCCTTCGTCGTCCGCGTCCGCGAAGAGGACCGGGTCGTAAGGCAGGTCGGACATCACTTCGGTCGGCGTCGGGACGGGAACGACCGCCGGTTCGCTCTCGGCGACCGTCTCGGCCAGGAAGCCGAGACTGCTCCGCGCCCGGTCCACGTCGTCGCCGAGCCTGCGGACGCCGTACGTGTCGCCGAGCGTGCGGCGCAGAGCGCGCACCGCGCGTGCCAGATCGTCGAGCCTGCGCCTGGCCAGAGCCAGGTCCTCTTGCGCCCGATTCGTCAAGATCGCGCTCACCTCCTGCTTTTCCGGCGCCACGTCGTCGGGGGCCGGGGGATGGGGATGGTGTTGCGGACTTGCCATTGATTCCCGAGGTGGGATCGTCGGCAGTCTGGCGCGAACGATCAATCGATGGAAAGTGTTTCGAGGATCTGATGGGTCACAGATCGGGAAAACATGATCAACGACGAAAAGATCACCGGAATTCGATCTTCGAGGAACAAGATCGAATTCCGGTGATCAGGACGAACGGGGTTCGAGGATCTCCGCGACGGGCGGGAAAGTCGAGGTTTAACGATCTTCGCGAGGCTTAACGGTCCTCGATGCGCATCGTGGCCGCCGGGCTGGATTCCACCCGGGTACGGGTCGCGCCGATTCGCGGCCGGCCGGGAAGAATGCGCTCCGCTTCGGCGAGCGCCTCGCGCGCGGCGACGATGTCGCCCTCGGCGCACACGCACAGCGCGAAAGTGCACAACGCGTCGGCGTGCCCGGCGCGCGACGAACGCTTTTCGGTGGCCACCAGGCGTTTGGCGGCGCGTACCGCCTTGGGCGCGTTTCCGTGCAACACCATCAGCAGCGGTTCGTCGTCCTCGGATTCGAGCCGGATGGTCGCACCGGAGGGATGCAGGTAGGAATCACCGGGTTTGCGCAGTGCCTCCTCGGCGGCGGCCAGGTTGTCCGCGAGCGGCACCGTGCCCATGATCAGCGCCTGCACCATCACCTCGCCGAACAGCGCGCGGGCGGTGTCCCAGGCCGGGTGGCTCGGTCCGATCCGGTCCAGGTAGGCCCGGGCGACCGCCGCCGCGGCGGCGTCGTCGGCGTGCGCCTCGAGCGCCTGGACCCGTGCGAAAGTGCGATAGGGCTCACTTTCGGGCCCCTCGGGAATCAGATCGGCCAATTGTTCGACCATTGCGACATCCCCGTCGCGATACGCCTCGGTGGCCCGTTCGTACAGCAGCCGGGCCCGCCCCGCCGGGGTGCCCTGATCGGACGATGGGGGTGTCTCACCGGCCCCCATATCGGATGGAACGGGCCCAAAGGTCCCGTCCTGCCGGTCGGCGGCCCGTCGGGACCACCGCTTGCGGATGCGCTCGTTGAAGGACTCGCCAGACTCGCTCACACCTACGGATTCTGCCCTGTGGGGCCTTCGAACGGCGGTCGGCGGGCGCCGGGACCGAGCGCGGGACGCTCCTCCCCGTACGATTGACCTTGGCGCCGAGGAGGCAGGCCGGTTCGCGCGACGCTTATCGCGCGGCTGAGGAGGCTCGCGGTCGCCGGCCCGTCCGTAGCATCCCCGACTGAAGCCGAGAGACACGCAGCCGTGCCCACGCGCCATGACATCCGCAACGTCGCCATCGTCGCCCACGTCGACCACGGCAAGACCACCCTCGTCGACGCCATGCTGAAGCAGGCGGGCACGTTCAGTGCCCACCACCAGATGGACGATCGGGTGATGGACTCCAACGACTTGGAGCGCGAGAAGGGCATCACCATTCTCGCGAAGAACACCGCCGTCGCCTATCACCCCAAGGACGGTGGCCCCACGGTCACCATCAACATCATCGACACGCCCGGCCACGCCGACTTCGGCGGAGAGGTGGAGCGCGGACTGTCGATGGTGGACGGTGTCGTGCTGCTCGTCGACGCTTCGGAAGGCCCGCTTCCGCAGACCCGCTTCGTGCTCCGCAAGGCGCTCGCGGCGAAGATGCCGGTCATCCTGTGCATCAACAAGGTCGACCGTCCCGACTCGCGCATCTCCGAGGTCGTCGACGAGACCTACGAGCTGTTCATGGACCTGGACGCGACCGAGGAGCAGATCGAGTTCCCCATCGTCTACGCGTGCGCGCGGGACGGTGTGGCCACCCTGGTGCGTCCCACCGACGGCACCGTGCCCACCGACAGCGACAGCCTGGAGCCGTTCTTCCAGGCCATCCTGGACTCCATCCCGGCCCCCGAGTACGACGAGGGCGCGCCGCTCCAGGCGCACGTGACCAACCTGGACGCGTCCAACTTCCTCGGCCGGATCGCGCTGTGCCGCGTGCACCAAGGCACGATCCGCAAGGGTCAGCAGGCCGCGTGGTGCCGGCACGACGGCACCATCGAGCGGGTCAAGATCACCGAGCTGCTGATGACCGACCAGCTCGAGCGCAAGCCCGCCGAGGAGGCCGGTCCCGGTGACATCATCGCGATCGCCGGTATCCCGGAGATCATGATCGGCGACACCATCGCCGACCCCGAGGACCCGCGTCCGCTGCCGCTGATCACGGTGGACGAGCCCGCGATCTCGATGACCATCGGTACCAACACCTCGCCGCTGGTCGGCAAGGGCGGCAAGGGCCACAAGGTCACCGCGCGCCTGGTCAAGGACCGCCTGGAGCGCGAGCTGGTCGGCAACGTGTCGCTGCGCGTACTGCCCACCGAGCGTCCCGACACGTGGGAGGTCCAGGGCCGCGGCGAGCTTGCCCTGGCGATCCTGGTGGAGACCATGCGCCGGGAGGGCTTCGAGCTCACCGTCGGCAAGCCGCAGGTGGTCACCCGCGAGGTCAACGGCAAGATCCACGAGCCGGTGGAGCGGCTGACCATCGACTCGCCGGAGGAGTATCTCGGCGCGATCACCCAGCTCCTGGCGTCCCGCAAGGGCCGCATGGAGACCATGACCAACCACGGCACCGGCTGGATCCGGATGGAGTTCGTGGTGCCCGCGCGTGGCCTGATCGGCTTCCGCACCGAGTTCCTCACGGACACCCGGGGCACCGGCATCGCGCACAGCGTGCACGAGGGCTACGAGCCGTGGTTCGGCGAGATCCGGACCCGCAACAACGGCTCCCTGGTCGCCGACCGCGCGGGTGTCGCGACGCCGTTCGCGATGATGAACCTGCAGGAGCGCGGCCAGATGTTCGTCGAGCCGACCACCGAGGTGTACGAGGGCATGATCGTCGGCGAGAACTCGCGCGCCGACGACATGGACGTCAACATCACCAAGGAGAAGAAGCTCACGAACATGCGCTCGTCGACCTCCGACGAGACCGAGAAGCTGATCCCGCCGCGCAAGCTGTCGCTGGAGCAGGCGCTCGAGTTCTGCCGCGAGGACGAGTGCATCGAGGTGACCCCGGAGACCGTGCGCATCCGCAAGGTCGTTCTCGATCAGAAGGAGCGCGGCCGCTCGGCCTCGCGTGCCAAGCGCTGATCATTTGACGGTCGCCGTCGGCGACCCGAAACGAGCCGGTGACCTGCGGTCGAATCCGCAGGTCACCGGCTTTTCGCATGCTGAGACCAAGTCGATATCTTTGCCCGGTTATATTCGTTATGTTGGCTATGTGCGCGAAATATTCGATCAATAATCGATCAACTTCGAACTTTCAAAGAAACGTAAATGTTAATTACTTTTCGTTTCAAGGTTTACTCTGACTGCCTCTTGACGTCCGGGTAATTGGGTTGCGAGAGTCCGTGCGGCCACCAAACCAAACGGCACTCGGTCGAACCCGACCTCACCTCGGGGGTATTTGCGGCAATGACCATGCAACCCCAGCTGGTCCCGGAAGCGGGCGGACCCCCGGCTTCAGGGGAACCCGGCGCGATGCTCGACAAAACGGGCGTCGGCGCCGTACCGAAAGAGATCGTGGGGCGTTCGCCGAGCCAACTGGCATGGCGGCGCTTTCGCAAGGATCGTATCGGTATGGTCTCGACGGCCATAGTGGTTTTCTTTTTCGTGATCGCTTTTGCCGCGCCCTTGATCTCGAAGCTGTACGGCAAGAACCCTTACACGCGTTACGGCCAGACCGAGCCCGGGCTGCTCAACTCCCGCGGGTTCCCGATCGCGCCCAACGGTGGCATGTCCGGGGAGTACTGGTTCGGCATCGAGCCGACGCTGGGCCGGGACGTGCTGACCCAACTCGTCTACGGCATCCGGACGTCCCTGCTGCTCGCGGTCATCGTGGTGCTGATCGTCACGATCATGGGCACCATCCTGGGGATCACGGCCGGCTACCTCGGTGGTCGGACCGACTACGTCATCAGTCGGGTCATCGACACCCTCCTGGCGATGCCGTCGCAGCTGTTCTTCATCGCCTTCACGCCGATCGCCCTCGCGCTGTTCGTGAGCGACCGCGAGACCACGCCGACCTGGCTGCGGGCCACGGCGCTGATCATCGTGTTGTCGCTCTTCGGCTGGTGCCGGATCGCCCGCATCCTGCGCGGGCAGGTGCTGTCGATGCGCGAGCGCGAGTTCATCGAAGCCGCCAAGATCAGCGGCGCGAGCTCCAGGCGGATCATCTTCCGCGAGCTGCTGCCCAACCTGTGGACCCCGATCCTGATCGTCGCGACGATCGAGGTGCCGACCTACGTCACCACCGAGGCGGCACTCTCCTTCCTCGGCGTCGGCATGACGGAGCCGACCCCCGACTGGGGCCGGATGATCCACAAGGGCTTCGAGAACATGCAGAGCGACGTCACGTACATGGCCTTCCCGGCCGCCGCGATGGTGATCTTCGTACTCGCCTTCAACCTCTTCGGCGACTCGGTCCGCGACGCGCTGGACCCCAAGGCCAACCGATGAGGGGGCGTGGTCACGTCCCTGGTCGACGCGCATAAACCGCGTTCCGTCACGGCCTTCGCGTCTGCTTCTGGCACTTCCTTGCATGCCGTAAGGCACCAGCCGGGTCAACCCGGATTTCTTGATGAGGGGATTACATGACAACGACCGGGAAGCACCGGTTCGCCGCGTTGCTCGCAGTGGGGGCCCTCGCGGTCTCGGCGTCCGCGTGCAGCAGCGGCGGCGGGGACGAGAAGGAAGAGCAGGGCAAGCCGCAGGCCAAGACCGCGGCCGTCTCGGTGGGCACGGCCGCCGATTCGAAGGGGCCCGCCCCCGAGATCCCCGGTGCCAAGAAGGGCGGCGTGGCCGGCGTCCTCAACCGCAGCGGCTTCGCGCACCTGGACCCCCAGCGCGCGTACGTCAGCAACCTGATGACCATCTCCGAACTGGTCTCGCGGCGCCTGACCTTCTACAAGAAGGAGGGCGACAAGACCACGCTCGTCGGCGACCTGGCCACGGACCCGGGCACCACCACCGACGGTGGCAAGACCTGGAAGTTCACCCTGAAGGACAACCTCAAGTACGAGGACGGCACGCCGATCGTCGCGGCGGACGTCAAGTACGGGGTGGAACGCTCCTTCCACAAGGCCTACAACCAGGGCCCCAAGTGGGTGCAGCAGTGGCTCACGGGCACCGAGAACTACTTCGAGGTGTACGAAGGCCCGTTCAACGGTAAGGAGTTGGGTCCGGACAAGATCGAGGTGCCGGACGCGAAGACGATCATCTTCAAGCTGACCGAGGCGCACCCCGACTTCCCGTTCGCGGTCGCCATGGGTACCTCCTCGCCGATGCCGAAGGCGAAGGAGACCAAGGACGACAACGACCGCAAGCCGTTCGCGAGCGGTCCGTACAAGATCACCACGCACGAGCCGGACAAGGCCCTGATCCTGGACAAGAACACGAACTGGGACCCGGCGACCGACGCGATCCGGCACCAGTACGTGGACCAGTTCAAGTTCGAACTCGGGGTCGCGGCCCCGCAGCAGTTCCAGCGGCTGACCGCCGCGGCCGGCAGTGACGCCGCCGCGTTCACCCTCAACGAGCGCCCCGACGCCAACTTCGCGCAGCAGATCGCGACCGACCCGGCGCTCAAGAACCGGGTCACCGACGCCGTGGGCCCGTACACGAACCGCTGGGACATCAACAACAAGCGGATCACCGACGTCAACGTGCGCAAGGCGATGTTGACCGCGTTCCCGCGCAACTCGGCCCGACTGGCCGAAGGCGGCCCGACCGCGGGCGACTTCGCGAACTCGCTCGCCTCGGTGACCCAACTCGGCTTCGCGCCGTACAAGAGCCTGTTCGACGGTCTGCCGCCGGACGGTGACCAGGCCAAGGCCAAGCAGATGCTGGAAGCGGCGGGCAAGGTCGGCCAGAAGGTCGTCTTCTGCTTCACCACGTCCAAGACCCAGCAGGAGCGCGCGCTGCCCATCATCGACTCGCTGAACAAGGCGGGCTTCCAGATGGAGCGCAAGGAGATCTCCGACAAGGAGTACTACGACGTCATCGGCAAGCTGGACACCCCCTGCGACCTGTACTGGGCCGGCTGGGGCGCGGACTGGCCGACCGGCGCCACCGTCTACACCCCGGTCTTCGACGGTCGCAAGGTCGTCGACGACGGCGAGAACTACTCGCAGTACAACAACCCGAGCGTGAACACGGAGATCGACCGGATCCTCAAGATCACGGACGTGAACCAGCAGGCGGTCGAGTGGATGAAGCTGGACCAGAAGATCATGGAAGACGTGCCGACGATCCCGTACCTGTACCAGCGGCACCGTCTCGTCTACGGCCCGCAGATCGGTGGTGCCGGGCTGAACATCCACGGTGCGATCGACCTGCACAACGTCTTCGTCAAGTAGTAGCCGTCAGCCCCTCTTCCGGTTGATCCGACGGTGAAGCGTTCGGTCCGGGACCCCGAGACGGGGGTCCCGGACCGACGCGGCGGGACGGATCCACCCCCTGGGCACATCGCGGAGGAAGCCCGGCCTCATGCTTCGATTCCTGGTCCGTCGGCTGATCGGCGTAGTGGCGATCCTGCTCGTCGTCAGCGGCATCACCTTCTATCTCTTCTTCGCGGCCTCCGGCGCCGACGACGTCGTACGACTTTCGTGCGGTCGCAACTGCACCCCGGAGATGCGCGAAGTGGTCCGGCAGAACCTCGGCCTGGACAAACCCCTCATCGAACAGTTCTGGATCTTCATCTCGGGGATCTTCACGGGCCGGACCATCGGCGACAAGGCCTGCGACGCGCCTTGTCTGGGCTACTCGTTCGCCAACAACGAGAACGTCTTCGACAAGTTGTCCGACCGTTTCCCGGTGACCCTGTCGCTCGCGATCGGCGCGATCCTGCTGTGCACCACGATCGGCATCGGGATGGGCGTGCTGGCCGCGCTCAAGCGCGGCAAGACCACGGACAAGGTGACCACCGGCGTCGCACTGCTCAGTGGCTCCGCCCCGATCTACGTTCTGGGCCCGCTGTTCATCTACGTCTTCGTGCAGCAACTCGGATGGCTCGACCGACCGACGGACCCCCCATCGTTCTTCGGTGATCCCGGAGGATGGGCATCCGCTCTGCTGCTGCCGTGGATCTGTCTGATGACGATCCATATGGCGATGTACTGCCGCCTCACCAGATCCACCATGGTCGACGTGTTGTCCGAGGACTACGTCCGAACACTCAAGGCCAAGGGCCTGTCCGGACGCAGCGTCTACTTCAAACACGCCTTCCGCGGCGCGCTCAGCCCGATCGTCACCGTCCTGGGCGTGGACATCGGCGTCCTGATGAGCGGCACGATCATCACCGAGTCCACCTTCAGCCTGCACGGCATCGGCATGCTCGCGGTGACCTCGGTGGTCGACTCGGACCTGCCGATGATGATGGGCGTGGTGATGGTCGCGGCCACCTTCACGATGCTCGCCAACCTCGCGGTGGACATGGCCTACGCGGCCATCGACCCCCGGGTACGGCTGTCATGACGGGCGGCCCGCGATGAGACTCCGCCGCGGCGCGGCCACCAGCCCCGCCGAATCCGAAGCGTCAAAGCCCACCACGCCCGCGGCATCCACGGATGTCACGGTCTCCGACGAACAGGCCCGGGAGCAGGACATGGCCGCCGGCACCGATACCACCGACGGCACCCCGAGCCTGGTCAAGCAGCGCGATTCGAGTTCCTCTGGCGACCGGCCCGACGCGTTCCTGTCGGTCCGGGACCTGCAGGTGCACTTCAGCACCGAGGACGGTGTGGTCAAGGCCGTCGACGGGTTGTCCTTCGACGTCGAGAAGGGCCGCACGCTCGGCATCGTCGGCGAGTCCGGATCGGGCAAGTCGGTCTCCTCGCTGACCATCCTGGGACTGCACAACCGGGAACGGACGAAGATCCACGGCGAGATCCGGTTCGACGGCCACGAGTTGGTCCGGATGCCCGAGCGCAAACTGCGCGACCTGCGCGGGCGCCGGATCTCGATGATCTTCCAGGACCCGCTGACCGCGCTGTCGCCGTTCTACACGGTCGGCGAGCAGATCGCCGAGTCCTACCGCCGGCACACCGGTGCCAATCGGCACGACGCGCACGCGCGGGCCATCGAGATGCTGGACCGGGTCGGCATCCCCAACCCCAAGACCCGGGTGAACGACTACCCGCACCACTTCTCCGGCGGCATGCGCCAGCGCGCGATGATCGCGATGTCCCTGGTCTGCGACCCCGACCTGTTGATCGCCGACGAGCCGACGACCGCGCTCGACGTGACGGTCCAGGCGCAGATCCTCGATCTGCTGCGGGACCTGCAGGACGAGTTCGGCACCGCGATCCTGTTCATCACGCACGACCTGGGCGTGATCGCGTCGATGGCGCACGACGTGCTCGTGATGTACGCGGGCCGCAGCGTCGAGAAGGGCACCGTGCGCGAGGTGCTCAAGAACCCCCGCCACCCGTACACGTGGGGCCTGTTGTCGTCGATGCCCAACCTCTCGGGCGACGTCGACATCCCGCTGCGGCCGGTCCGCGGTACTCCGCCGAGCCTGTTGTCCCCGCCCTCGGGATGCCCCTTCCACCCGCGCTGCGACTACGTCGACGTGGTCGGCGGCGACCGGTGCTCGACCGAGCGCCCGCCGCTCGCCCTGGTGGACGGTCGCGGCGCCGCGTGCCACCTGAGCGCCGAGGACAAGCAACGGATCTTCATCGACGACGTCCGCCCGCTGCTCGGCTGACCGCCCAAGCCCGGCCGACGACGGTAGAAAGCAGGAGAACGACGATGACCGAGACGATCAGCGAGTCCCCGGCGCCGACCCCGGACCCCGCGCCCGCGTCGCCCGGCGAGGCGCTGCTCGACGTGCGGGGCCTGGTCAAGTACTTCCCCGTCAAGGGGGGCGGTCTGGTCCGCCGCAAGACACTGCACGTGCGCGCGGTCGACGGGATCGACCTGTCGGTCGCGGCGGGGGAGAGCGTGGGCCTGGTCGGCGAGTCCGGCTGCGGCAAGTCCACGACCGGTCGGCTGATCAGCCGGCTGCTCGAACCCACCGGCGGCACGATCCGCTACGACGGCAAGGACATCACGCACGCCACCCGGCGGCAGATCGCGCCGATCCGCACCGAGATCCAGATGATCTTCCAGGACCCGTACTCGTCGCTGAACCCGCGACAGACGGTGGGCGCGATCATCGCGTCGCCGATGGAGGTCAACGGGATCGATCCCGAAGGTGGCCGAAAGAAGCGGGTCCAGGAGCTGCTGGAGCGGGTGGGCCTGAACCCCGAGCACTACAACCGCTTCCCGCACGAGTTCTCCGGCGGGCAGCGTCAGCGCATCGGCATCGCCCGCGCGCTCGCGCTGCAACCGCGGCTGATCGTGGCCGACGAGCCGGTCTCCGCGCTCGACGTGTCGATCCAGGCGCAGGTGATCAACCTGCTCCAGGGCCTGCAACGGGACCTGGGCATCGCGTTCGTGTTCATCGCGCACGACCTCGCGGTGGTGCGGCACTTCTCCCAGCGGGTGGCGGTGATGTACCTCGGCAAGATCGTGGAGATCGCCGACCGCACCTCGCTGTACGCGAACCCGCACCACCCGTACACGCACACCCTGCTGGCCGCGGTGCCCGAGGCGGACCCGGACAAGGGCTCGAACCGGACACGGGTACACGCCTTCGGCGACATGCCCTCGCCGATCAACCCGCCGTCGGGTTGCCGGTTCCGGACCCGCTGCCCCAAGGCGCAGGACGTGTGCGCGAGCGAGGAACCGCCACTGATCGGGATCGAGAGCCTGCTCCAGGGCCACCGCGTCGCGTGCCACTTCCCCGGACCGTTGGAGGCGACCGCGAAGGCGGAGGAGGAGATGCCCGAGGAGCGGATCGAGGCGGCCTTGGAAGCGGGCATCGTCTCCGACCCGGAGTAACGACCCGCCCCTCTATCGCACTCCGGAACGGGATGCCACCGATTTGGTGGCATCCCGTTTTTCGTGCTTTCCTGCAGGTCAGCTACGCGCGTTGAACCGGATCCGATGCGCCGGCGGAGGCCGTCTCGGCCGGGCGAGTATCGTCACGCTCGGTAGCGTTTCTCGCTTTGTGAGACGAGGTAGGGGCCGTGCTATGGGTGTTCGTTCATCGGACTGTATGCTCCGGGCAGCGGTACATGGTGTCCGTTTGATACGGCTTCATTACTGGTCTCATATGTCTGGGTTTCGAGATTGATCACAGATTTACGTGATCAAACTGAAACCTGTAGGGGATTGGTCGCAGCCAATCGGTGACGGATAGTAGATCCGCTTGTGCTCGGAACCTGGTCACGCGCTCGGGGGCGCCGACTCTACGAGCAGCTGTGACGGAAGCTTCCCGCTTGGGAGCCCCGTTGCACTTCACTTCGGTAGTGATTCCATGAGGAGGCAACCCATGCGCGGAACAACGCGCGTGAAGTGGGTCGTGGGTATGGCCGTTCTCGGCCTGGCCGCGACTGCGTGTGGCAGCAGCGATGACGACAAGGGCAGCAAGGGCGGCAGCGGGCTCCCCGCCGGCTACTACTCCGCCAGCAGCACCGAGCCGCAGAACCTGATTCAGCCGGCGAACTCGAACGAGACCGGTGGGTTCTACCCGCTGCAGCTCATGTTCCGCGGTCTGTACACCTACGACTCGAAGACCGGCCAGCCCGTGCCGGCCATGGCGCAGTCGGTGGACAGCCCGGACTCGACGAACTACACCGTGAAGCTCAAGCCCGGGTGGACCTTCCACAACGGCGAGCCGGTCACGGCGAAGTCCTTCGTCGACGCTTGGAACTGGGGTGCCAACTCCGAGAACAAGCAGATCAACTCGACCTGGTTCGAGCTGATCGAGGGTTACGACGCGGTGCACCCCAAGGAGGGCGCGCCGGCCACGAAGGAGATGTCCGGTCTCAAGGTCGTGGACGACAACACGTTCACGATCAAGCTGACCCAGGCCGTTTCGTCCTTCAAGTCGCGCCTCGGCTACGTGGTCTACTCGCCGCTGCCGCAGGAGTTCTTCAAGGACCCGAAGAAGTACGGCGAGGCGCCGATCGGCAACGGTCCGTTCCAGATCGACGCCGCGAACGGCGGCTGGAACCACAAGAAGTCGATCACCGTGAAGAAGTACGACAAGTACGCCGGTGACGACAAGGCGAAGTCCAACGGTGTGCGTCTGGAGATGTACACCACGTACGACGCCGCCTACACGGCGCTGCGCGACAACAAGCTCGACGTGATCGACCAGATCCCGACGGCGGCGGTCGGCAGCTTCAAGAAGGACCTGGGCGAGCGCGCGATCGAGGCCCCGCAGTACTCGATCCAGAAGATCGGCTTCCCGCTGTACGACGCCGGCTGGGGCGCGCCGGGCAAGGAGAAGGTCCGTCAGGGCCTGTCCATGGCGATCGACCGGGCGAGCATCGTCAAGGCGATCTACAAGGGCGCCGAGCAGCCGGCGACCGACTGGCTGGCCCCGAACATCCCGGGTTACAGCAAGGACATCACCGGCGATTTGACCAAGTACGACCCGGCCAAGGCCCGTGAGCTGGTCCAGGCCGGCGGCGGCATCCCCGGTGGCACGCTCAAGATCGCCACGAACGCGGACGGCCCGCACAAGGAATGGGTCACCGCGGTCTGCAACAGCATCAACGAGGCGCTGAAGCAGCCGACCGCCTGCGAGCCGAAGCTGTACCCCGAGTTCAGCGTGGCGCGCAAGGACATCACCGAGAAGAAGATGACCGGCGCGTACCGCACCGGTTGGCGTGGGGACTACCCGTTCCCGGACAACTTCCTCGCCGACATCTACAAGACCGATGCCGCTTCCAACGACTCGGGCTACTCCAACCCGGTGTTCGACGACCTGGCCAAGCGCGCGATGTCCGCGACCGACCAGAACGAGGGCGTCAAGCTCTGGCAGCAGGCCGAGCAGCAGATGGCGAAGGACGTTCCGTCCATCCCGCTGTGGTACTACGTGACCAAGGGCGGCTCCTCGACCAAGGTCTCCAACGTCCAGTTCGACCCGTACGGCAACCCGGTCTTCACCGAGGTCACCGTCAAGTAGTGATCCGGACATGAACCGGCGCTGACATCGGTCCGGCCGCACCCCCGGGTGCGGCCGGACCTTGCCGGTGGCGGCCGGACCGGCGACGTGCGATCCGCGGCGCCGGTTGCTGGTCCGATCCCTCGCTTCGGGCCGACGACGACAGCAGGAGGCTGGCATGGGGCGATATGTCGTACGGCGACTGCTCCAGATGATCCCGGTGTTCATCGGGACCACGTTCTTGATTTATTTCATGGTGTACCAGCTCGGTGGCGACCCCATCGCAGCCATGTTCGGCGACAGGGGTGCCGACCCCGTCTTCGTGCGCCAGATGCGGGAAGAGTTCCACCTGAACGACCCGCTGATCGTGCAGTACTGGTACTACATCACCGACCTGCTCCAGGGTGATTTCGGGACGAGCTTCAACGGCCGTCCCGTCGCCGACGAGCTCAAGCGAGCCTTCCCGGTGTCGATCCGGCTCGCGATGATCGCGTTCGCGATCGAGGTCGTCGTCGGTGTCGGCCTGGGCCTGCTGTCCGGCCTGCGCCGCGGCAAGTTCGTCGACACGCTCGTTCTCGCCGGCACGCTGGTGGTCATCTCGATCCCGGTCTTCGTGCTCGGTACCGTCGCCCAGTTCTGGCTGGGTTCGGAGTGGGGCATTTTCGAGGCCACCGCCACCGTGGGCGACGCGACCTGGAGTCAGCTCCTGTTGCCGGGCATCGTGCTCGGCTCACTTTCCTTGGCCTTCGTCGCCCGACTCACCCGGACCAGCGTCGCGGAGAACATGCGCGCCGACTACGTCCGGACCGCGACCGCCAAGGGTCTTCCGCGTCGGCGGGTGGTCACCCGCCACCTCCTGCGCAACTCGCTCATTCCCGTGGTGACGTTCCTCGGTGCGGATCTCGGTGCCCTGATGGCCGGCGCGATCGTGACCGAGGGCATCTTCAACGTCGACGGTGTCGGCCGCCTGATCTATCTCGCGGTCACCAAGCACGAGAGCGCGACAGTGGTCGGCGCGGTGGCGGCGCTGGTGATGATCTACCTGGTCATGAACCTGATCGTCGACCTGCTGTACGCCGTCCTGGACCCGAGGATCCGGTATGCCTGACATGAACAAGCAGCAGCGCGAACAACTGGGGACCAGCAGCGACGAGCAGCCCCAGTCCGCCATCGAGCTGCCCGGAATGCTGCTCGCGGACGAAGAGGGCACGACCCTGGAGAAGCGCGGCGCCTACGCGGCGCCCGACGTGCAGGGACCGCAGGACAAGCCGCGCGGGGCCTGGGCCGAGGCGTGGCGCGAGCTGCGCAACAGCCCGAGCTTCTACGTGTCGGGCGTGCTGCTGCTCTTCCTGGTGTTCATGGCCTGCTTCCCGGGTGTGTTCACGAACATCGACCCGCGGCACTGCCCGATCCTGGACACCAACAAGGACCCGTCCGGCGACCACTGGTTCGGCACCAACGTCCAGGGCTGCGACGTGTACGCGCGTACCGTCTACGGCGCCCGCGCCTCGATCATCGTCGGCGTGGCCACGACCGCGCTGATCGTGGTCATCGGCGGTCTCATCGGTGCGCTGTCCGGCTACTTCGGTGGCTGGCTGGACACCATCCTGGCCCGCATGACGGACATCTTCTTCGGCATTCCGCTGCTGCTGGCCGCGCTCGTGTTCATGAGTTCGGTCAAGGACCGCACCGTGTGGACCGTGGTGGCCGCGCTCGGCATCTTCGGTTGGATGCAGATCGCGCGCATCATGCGCGGTTCGGTGATCACCGTGAAGAAGTCCGACTACGTGGTCGCCGCCAGGGCGCTCGGCGCCGGCACCCCGCGGATCCTGGGCCGGCACGTGCTGCCGAACGCGATCGCCCCGGTGATCGTGGTCGCGACCATCTCGCTCGGCACCTTCATCGCCACCGAGGCGACGCTGTCCTTCCTGGGCATCGGGCTGCCGCCCACCGAGATCTCGTGGGGCGCGGACATCAGCTCCGCGACCACCGCGCTGCGCGACTCGCCGTACCAGCTGATCTTCCCGTCGATCTTCCTCTCGGTCACGGTGTTCAGCTTCATCCTGCTCGGCGACGCGGTGCGCGACGCCCTCGACCCGAAGCTCCGCTGAGGGAGGGGACAGACAAGTGACGACGATCGACACGAAGAACAAGCCCGAGGGCTCGGGCTCGGCCGCCGCCGCGCCGCTGCTCGAAGTGGACAACCTCCACGTCGAGTTCCGCACCCGCGACGGCGTGGCCAAGGCGATCAACGGTGTCTCGTACGACGTCAGCGCCGGCGAGACGCTCGCGGTGCTCGGCGAGTCCGGCTCCGGCAAGTCGGTGACCGCGCAGACGATCATGGGCATCCTGGACATGCCGCCGGGGCACATCACCGGTGGTGAGATCCGCTTCCACGGCAAGGACATGCTCAAGATGTCCAAGGAGGAGCGC
This sequence comes from Embleya sp. NPDC127516, assembly GCF_044765325.1. Lineage (NCBI taxonomy): Bacteria > Bacillati > Actinomycetota > Actinomycetes > Kitasatosporales > Streptomycetaceae > Embleya > Embleya sp. NPDC127516. The sequence continues at coordinate 223,595 of NZ_JBIWJT010000010.1, forward strand.
CGGAAGATCCGCGGCCAGAAGATCTCGATGATCTTCCAGGACGCGCTCTCCGCGCTCAACCCGGTGTACTCGGTCGGCTTCCAACTCGCCGAGATGTTCACCGTGCACCGCGGGATGTCCAAGAAGGACGCCAAGCTCAAGTCCATCGAGTTGATGGACCAGGTGCGCATCCCGGCCGCCAAGGACCGGGTGAACGACTACCCGCACCAGTTCTCCGGCGGTATGCGCCAGCGCATCATGATCGCGATGGCGCTCGCGCTGGACCCCGAGCTGATCATCGCGGACGAGCCGACCACGGCGCTGGACGTGACCGTGCAGGCGCAGGTGATGGACCTGCTCGCGGAACTCCAGCGCGAGCGCAACATGGGCCTGATCCTGATCACCCACGACCTCGGCGTGGTCGCCGACGTCGCGGACAAGATCGCGGTCATGTACGCGGGCCGGATCGTCGAGCAGGCGCCGGTGCGCGAGTTGTACCGGCAGCCGACCCACCCGTACACCAAGGGTCTGCTCGAGTCGATCCCGCGCCTGGACCACAAGGGCCGCGAGCTGTACGCGATCAAGGGCCTGCCGCCGAACCTGATGCGGATCCCGTCCGGCTGCGCGTTCAACCCGCGCTGCCCGTACGCGCAGGACGTGTGTCGCAGCGAGGTTCCGCCGCTGCACGAGATCTCGGTCGGGCGTGGCAGCGCTTGCCACTTCTGGGAGACCGTGATGGAGGGAGAAGTCCGTGGCTGAGTCCGCGAGCGGCGCGACCGCCGCCGATCTGCGCAAGCTCGTCAAGCCGGTGGCGCAGGGCGAGCCGATCCTTCAGGTGCGGGGGCTGGTCAAGCACTTCCCGATCACCCAGGGCATCCTCTTCCAGAAGAAGATCGGCGCCGTCAAGGCCGTCGACGGTGTCACCTTCGACCTGATGAAGGGCGAGACCCTCGGTCTGGTCGGCGAGTCGGGTTGTGGCAAGTCGACGGTGGCCCGACTCCTGATGAACCTGGAGACGATCACCGCCGGCAGCGTCCTGTACAAGGGCGACGACCTGGCGAAGCTGTCCGGTCGCGCGCTCAAGGCGGTGCGCCGCAACATCCAGATGGTCTTCCAGGACCCGTACACCTCGCTGAACCCGCGGATGACGGTCGCCGACATCGTCGGCGAGCCGTACGACATCCACCCGGAGGTCGCGCCCAGGGGCGACCGCAAGCGGCGGGTCCAGGAACTGCTGGACCTGGTGGGTCTGAACCCGGAGCACATCAACCGGTATCCGCACCAGTTCTCCGGCGGTCAGCGCCAGCGCATCGGGATCGCCCGCGGCCTCGCGCTCAACCCGGAGATCATCATCGCGGACGAGCCGGTCTCCGCGCTGGACGTGTCGGTGCAGGCGCAGGTGGTCAACCTACTGGAGAAGCTGCAGAACGAACTGGGTCTGTCCTACCTGTTCATCGCGCACGACCTCTCCGTGGTGCGGCACATCTCGGACCGCGTCGCGGTGATGTACCTCGGGCGAATCGCCGAGATCGGCACCGACGCGCAGATCTACGACCACCCGACGCACCCGTACACCCAGGCGCTGCTGTCCGCGGTGCCGGTGCCGGACCCGGACGGCCGTGAGCACCGCGAGCGGATCATCCTCACCGGTGACGTGCCCTCGCCGGCGAACCCGCCGTCGGGCTGCCGGTTCCGCACCCGCTGCTGGAAGGCGCAGGACATCTGCGCCGAGCAGGAGCCGTTGCTGGAGATCCGCAAGGGCCTCTCCGGTCTGGGCGCGCACGACAGCGCGTGTCACTTCGCCGAGGAGAAGGACATCGTCGGCGCGTCCTGAACCGCGCACCGACCCGACAGTGCCCGCCGTTCCGATCGGAACGGCGGGCACTGTCGTGTTTCCGGGCGGCTTCGGGTCAGCCGGCGCCGTCGGTCGCCGGCCGCGCCAGGGCGCGGTGCAGGAAGTCGACCTGGAGGAGCAGGAGGTTCTCGGCGACCTGCTCCTGCGGTGTCATGTGGGTGACTCCGGACAGCGGCAGCACCTCGTGCGGGTAGCCCGCCGCGAGGAGCGCGCCGCTCAGCCGCAGGGTGTGCGCCGCGACCACGTTGTCGTCGGCGAGGCCGTGCACCAGCATCAGCGGGCGGCGGGTCGCCGCCACTTCGCCCGGCTCGGTCCCCGAGACGAGCGAGTTCTCGCGGTACACCTCGGGCCGTTCGCTCGGCAGGCCGAGATAGCGCTCGGTGTAGTGCGTGTCGTACAGCGCCCAGTCGGTGACCGGCGCGCCGGCGACCGCCGCGTGGAAGACGTCCGGGCGGCGCAGGACGGCCAGCGCCGCCAGGTAGCCGCCGTAGGACCAGCCCCGGATGCCCACCCGCGTGGTGTCCAGCCAGGGCCGCTCGGCGGCGAGCGCTTGAAGCGCGTCCACCTGGTCCTGGAGGGTGATCGGGCCGAGGTCGAGGTGGACCGACTTCTCCCACTCGGGGGAGTGCCCGGGGGTGCCCCGGCCGTCCGCGACGAGCACCGCGAAGCCCTGGTCGGCGAACCACTGCGAGGTCAGGTGCGGGTTGCGGGCGGCGAGCACGCGCGGGCCGTGCGGGCCGCCGTACGGGTCCATCAGGACCGGTAGCCGCTCGCCTGAGGTGGGGTCGAACCCGGTCGGCAGGAGCAGCGCGCACGGGATCTCGCGGGCCCCGGCGCGGAGCAGCTCGACTCGTGCGGTGAGCACCGGGGTGGCCGCGTGCGAGGTGATCTCGGCGAGTTCGGCGCCGTCCCGGTGCACGGTGACCCGGGTGCCGAAGCGGTCGAGCGAGGCGGACAACAACACCGTGGTGTCGCCGGAGCGCACCGCGCTGTGCCAGCCGGGCTCGGTGCTCACCCGGGTGACCCCGTCGGAGGCGACGCGGTACACGTGCACCTCGCCGATCTCGGCGGCGCTCGCGTCGGTGCCGGCCGACGCGGTGATCAGCACGTCCTCGTCGGCGATGTCCAGGATCGTGCGGACGAACAGGCGCCGGTCGGTCGACTCCTTGTCCGCGACCACCAGGCGACGCGCGCCGTCGGCGTCGACCAGCCGGACCAGCCGGCCGTCCGGCGTCCACGCCGGTACGCCGGGGATCAGGTCGACCCACACGTCGTCGGTCTCGGTGTGCAGTTCGCGGGTGGTCCCCGTGGCGACGTCCACGGCGAGGGTGAGCAGGCGCTTCTGGTCGCGCGGCTGCACACTCAGCAGCGGGTCGCCGCCGGCCGACCAGTGCACGCTCGCGAGGTAGGGGTACGCGTCGTGATCCCAGCCCAGTTCGGTGCGGTTGCCGTCCAGACCGATCAGCCACGCGGTGACCTCGGCGTTGGCGGTGCCGGCCGCCGGATAGGCGACCCGGGTCGGCGCGGCGGCCGGGTTCGCGGGGTCGCCGATCCACCAGCGGTCCACCGGCGCGTCGTCGGCGCGTGCGGCGATCAGCGCGGAGCCGTCGGGGGCCCACCAATAGCCCCGGAACCTGGACATCTCCTCGGCGGCGATGAACTCGGCCAGACCCCACGTGACGCCGTCGCCGTCCGGTTCGGCCAGCGCGACGTCGAGCGAGCCGTCGGCGGTCACCACGCGCAGCGCGCCGCCGGCCACGTAGGCGATGTGCGTGCCGGTGGGGGAGGGCCGCGGATCGATCACCGGGCCCGGCACGGCAAGCTCGCGCGGGGCCTCGCCGGTGGCGAGGGAGACCGCGAACAGCCGGCCCGAAAGGGTGAAAGCGGCCAGGTCGCCCACGCTGTCGAGCGCGTAGCCGACGATGCCGGCCGCCCCCTCGCGACTGCGTTCGCGCCGGGCCCGCTCCTCGGCCGACAGGTGCTCGGCCGCGCCACCGAGCAGGACCGCGGGATCGGCCACCAGGCGCTCGACGCCGGTGAGCGGATCCAGCGTCCACAGGCACGTGGTGGAGTCGTCGGCGGCCTTGGACCGCAGGAATGTGATCCGGCGGTCGGCGATGCCGAAGCCGCGTGGAGCGCCTTGGGTGAAGCGCTGCGTGCGGGCGTATTGCCGGGGAAATGTGATCTCCGAGCTCATGCGCCACAGCGTACGGGGGCGGTGACGGCGGGAGGAGGGGAGACCGAGGGAGAGTGCGGACGGTTGTACGAACACCACCTCGCGCCCGCTGAACGAGTGAACGCGGTTCGTGACCGTTGCCTTACAGTCTGTGTGTAGACATGTCCCTTTGGGTGCGAAGGCCGGTTTCCCCGAGTCGGCCCCGGACCCCCTGCGCACAGGAGGTGCGTGACTGTGGTGGTGTCCGTCTCCGCCGTGCTGCTGCTCGGTGTCACCGTGGTCTTCCTCGTCCGGAAGTCCTCCCTCAGGCCCGTCCACGCGATCGTCTGCGCGTTGCTCGGCTTCTATTTGTCGAGCACGTCCATGGCCCCCTCCATCCGCGACGCGGGCATGAGCTTCGCGGGAGTGGTGAACGGGATCCACTTCTGACCGAGTCGCGGGATCGATCTTCGACGGGCCCGCTTCCTGATCGAGCCTCGTCGGCGTGGGCCCCGGGGCCGCTCCCGGGGTCGGCACGTTGCGATGACGGGTTCGGCGGGCTTTGTAGGCTCGTCTGCCATGACCAATCGATGGCTGGCCAATACCGGTGGCACCCGAGGGCCCGAGTACGCCGAGCGGTTTCGCAGGCTCGCCGCGGAAGGGCGGGACCTGCACGGTGAGGCGCGGTTCTGCGACGAGCTGCTGGACGAGCCCGCGCGCGTGCTGGACGCGGGCTGCGGGACGGGTCGCATCGCGATCGAGTTGGCCCGGCAGGGCCACGAGGTGGTCGGCGTCGACCTGGACGCCTCGATGCTGGCCGAGGCGGAGGCCGCCGCTCCCGGGCTGACCTGGGTGCTCGACGACCTCGCCGACCTGGAGCCGCGGGCGCTCGGCGGTCGCGGGAGCTTCGACCTGGTGGTGGCCGCGGGCAACGTGATGATCTTCCTGACCCCGGGCACCGAGGCCGAGGTCGTGCGCGCGCTGGCCACGATGTTGCGGCCGGGCGGCGTGCTGGTCGCCGGCTTCAGCCTCGCGGGCGGCCCCGACGGGGTCGGGGCGACGCTCGGCGTCGACGAGTACGAGGCCGCGTGCGCGGCGGCCGGGTTGGTCCGGCGCACCCGGTACGCCGGGTGGGCGCGCGAGCCGTGGATCGAGGGCGGCGACTATCTGGTCGCCGTGCACGCGATGCCGACCGGCTGACCCGTGACCGCGGGGGTCGCCCCCCGGGCACGTCGGTTCGGCTGCGTAGGCTGTCGAACATGACCGAACGCACCGAGGCCCCGCTGCGGCTGTTGCTCGTGCACGCCCATCCGGACGACGAAGTGATCAACAACGGCGCTTCCATGGCGCGCTACGCGGCGGAGGGCGTGCACGTCACGCTCGTCACCTGCACGCTCGGCGAGGAGGGCGAGATCCTGGTCCCCGAGCTGGCCCACCTGGCCGCCGACCGCGAGGACGCGCTCGGGCCGCATCGGATGACCGAGATCGCCGACTCGATGAAGGTGCTCGGCATCGCCGACCAGCGCTTCCTGGGCGGCCCGGGGCGCTACCGCGACTCCGGGATGATGGGCGTGCCGAGCAACGAGCGGCCCGACTGCTTCTGGCAGGCCGACGTCGACGAGGCCGCCGAGCACCTGGTGCCGGTGATCCGCGAGGTGCGCCCGCAGGTGCTCGCCACCTACGACGAGCGCGGCGGCTACGGCCACCCGGACCACATCCAGGCGCACCGGGTGGCCCTGCGCGCCGCCGAGTTGGCCGCCGACCCGACCCACGCCGAGGGCGAGGGCGAGTCCTGGACGATCGCCAAGATCTACTACAACGTGATGCCCCGGTCGGTTCTCAAGGCCGGCATCGAGCGCATGGTGGAGGCCGGCCAGGAGGTGCCCTTCACGGCCGTCGAGGTCGACGAACTGCCGTTCGCGGTGGACGACGACCAGGTCACCACGGCGGTGGACGCGGGCGAGTACGTGGGCGCCAAGTTCGACGCGCTGCGGGCCTACCCCACCCAGGTCTCGGTCGAGGACGGCTTCTTCGCGCTGTCCAACAACATCGGCCAGAGCATCATGTCGGTCGAGCACTACCGACTGGTCCGCGGCGACCTCGGGCCCACCGGCCCGGACGGCCGCGAGGACGACCTGTTCGCCGGACTGCGCCCGTAAGGTAGCCCTCGTGCCACAGAAAGCCGGCCGCGTCGCGGCATACGTCGTGCTGTTCCTGCTCGGCGTGGTGATCGCCTTCATCGGGGCGTTCACCCAGGCGGCCTACCCGCCCGCCGGGCTGATCGTCGCGCTCGCGGGCAGCGGCGCCCTGTTCGTCGCGGGCGGTTCGCTGTTCAAGGCGAAGGCCGGGGCGGTGGTGCCGGTGGCGGGCTGGATGTTGACCGTGTTGTGGCTGGCGAGCTGGACCAAGCCGGAAGGCGACTGGATCTTCGTCAGCGGGTTCCTGTCCTATATCTATCTGCTCGGTGGCACCATCTTTGGTGTCGCCTCGGCCACTTACCCCTGGGGCGGCATCAAACCCGTCCTTCTTTCGGGTGAATCGGTCAAGACGCATACGAGGTGAGGCCCTTGCGCGGCCATGCTTGCCGACGGCGCGTGTCATGCGGCACGCGACGGTGCGGGGTACCGGTGTGGCGGGAGCGCAGTATTGTGTTTGCCGAGGTGCGGTGCGTGTCATGCCCTGTCCACAGGGCCGTCGCGACCGACTCCTCTAGCCCGTCGTACCGGGCAACCTCGGTGGCCGAGTTCGTCCACTCGCCTTCGAAGGGGAGCAGGAAAACCCTCGAAGGCGGTGTCACGACCCGCACGCGGCGTGTGTCAACGCACCGTCGTCGCACTTTCCTGGATACCGTCCGACCCCGGGCGGGGGCGGCCGTGCGCCGCCACGCAACCTTCAGCTGTCGGAGAGCTCGTTCTTCGTGAGTAACGACCAGCCCCCCACGCCCGACGACCCGGGCGCGCAGCCGCGCCGCGACGACCTCGGCGGTGATCCGCATCCGTTCTTCGGACGGGTCGGCCGGCAGTCGCAGGCAGCGCCCGCTGCCCGTGAGCGATCCGTCGCGCCCGCGTCGCCCCACCCATCCCCCGATCCGTTCGGGGACGACGACGAGTTCGCGTCGTGGTTCGACGACGAACCGCCCCGGCCCGCGCCCGTCGCGGGGCCGCCCGGTGGCTCGTCTTGGCCCAGCGCGGACGACGATGTGCCACCCGTCGCGGAGCCGCCTCGGCACGCGGCCCCGCAGTTGGGACCCAACGGGCTGCCCCAGCGCGTTCCCGGCGCCTCGGGAGCCAGGAGCCTGACAGCCGACGGGACGGGTGCGCCCGGTCCCGTGCCGTTCTCGGACGGGCCGCCGCCGTTCGTACCGGCGCAGCCCGGACAGCCGCCGGCCCAACCCCGACCGCCGGGGCAACCGGGATCCGGCATGCCGGCCGCCCACGCGGGCGAGCCCGGCCCGGGCACGCCCGGTGCCAGCCTGGACGACGCCGGCTACGGCCCGCCGCCCGGGACCGAACCGGTCGTCCAGCCGAACCAGCCGGCCGCGGCGGCCGAGAGCGGTGCGCTGCCCCCGCGGGTGGGCCGCCGCCGACTGATCGCCGGCTTCGGCACGCCCGAGGCCGCGCCGGTCCCGGTCGCGCCGACCGAGGAGGCGGACGCCGAGTCGGGCGACCAGACCATGACCACCCGGGTCAGCATCAAGATCCCCGGGTCGCGGCCGATCCCGCCGGTGGTGCTGCGCGGCCAGGCTCCGCTGCCCTCACAGGAGGCGCCGCGGTGGACCCGGGACGGCGAGGGCGAGGGACCGTACGAGTACCAGACCCGGCAGGAACAGGACGCCGCCGACCACGGGTTCCCGCAGTACGGCAGCACCGACGCGCACGCGACGGAGACCGGCGCGGGACACCCCGCCGACGCCGGGGAGAACCGTGAGGAAGCCCGGCCGGCGCCGGCGCGACCCGCGCGGCGCAAGCCGAAGGCGCTGATCGCGTGCGCGGCCGGTCTCGCCGTCCTCGGCGGGGTGTACGGCGCGTCGCTGGCCTACGCCGGCGGCGGGGTGCCGCGCGGCACCTCCGTGCTCGGCGTCAACATCGGCGGCCAGTCCCGGGACGAGGCGGTGCGTACGCTCGAACAAAAGCTCGGCGACCGCACCACCAAGCCGATAAAGCTCACCCTGGCCGGCAAGCAGCTGGAGCTCGCCCCGGCGGTGGCCGGACTGCTCCTGGACGCCCGCGCGACGGTCAGCGAGGCGTCGAAGGGCGGGATGAACCCGCTCACCTCGGTGCCCGCGATGTTCGGCAAGACCCGGGAGACGGCGCCGCGTACGGTGGTGGACCCGGTCAAGCTGGGCGCCGAACTGGAAGCGCTCGCCGCCGAGGCCGGTGGCGCGCAGACGGACGGCGGGATCTCGTTCGCGGGCGGCCAGGCCGCGGCGGTGGCCCCGAGCAAGGGCAAGGTGCTGGACACCCCCGCCGCGATCAAGCTGGTCGAGGCGGCCTTCCTGCACGGCAACGGTCCGGTCGAACTGCCCACCAAGGCCGCGGACCCGAAGGTCAACCAGGCCGAAGTCGACCGTGCGATGCGCGAGTTCGCGGTGCCCGCGATGTCCGGACCGGTCACCCTGACGGCCGGCAACAAGAGCCAGAAGCTGACCCCCATCGTGCTCGCCAAGTACCTCACGATGGTCCCGGACGGCAGCGGCAGGCTACAGCCCAAGATCGACGTGAACGGGTTGCAGGACGAACTGGGGCAGACCTTCTCCTCGGTCGGCGAGAAGCCGAAGAACGCCACGTTCAAGGTCGAGGGCAAGTTGGCGGCCGGGGCCAAGGTGTCCGTGGTGCCGTCGGTGGCGGGCAAGGGCGTCTCCGGCGCGACCGCGGCCGACGCGCTGCTGTCGGTGCTGGCCAAGACCGGCGCGGCGCGGACCGCGAAGGTCAACCTCGGTCCGGTCGAGCCCGAGCTGACCACCGAGGCCGCCAACAAGCTCGGCATCACCGAGGTGATGTCGACCTACACGACGAACTACCCGTACGCCGCGTATCGGTTGACCAACATCCACCGGGCCGCCGACCTGATCACCGGCTCGGTGATCAAGCCCGGCGAAACCTGGAGCCTGAACAAGACGGTCGGCGAGCGCACCGCGGAGAACGGCTTCGCCAAGGGCACGATCATCAACAACGGGCGCTTCCAGACCGACTTCGGCGGCGGCGTCTCGCAGGTGGCCACGACGACCTTCAACGCGGTGTTCTTCGCCGGGCTCAAGGACGTCATGCACCGCCCGCACAGCTTCTGGATCGATCGCTACCCGGCCGGCCGCGAGGCCACCGTGGCCTGGCCCTCGCTCGACCTGAAGTTCCAGAACGACTCCGGCAAGAACGTCTATCTGGAGTCCACATACACCGACTCCACGGTGACCGTGACGCTGCTCGGGACGCGCAAGTACGACGACATCAAGGCCGAACCCGGCAACAAGTACGACGTGGTCAAGCCCAAGTCGGTGGTCGACAAGTCGGCCGGCTGCGTGGAGCAGGCAGCGTCCGACGGGTTCAAGATCGACGTGACCCGGGTGTTCTTCCAGGGCGGCAAGGAGACGGCGCGGGAGAAGTTCCACACCAAGTACGACCCGGCGGACAAGATCACCTGTGATCGCACCGGCGGCGGTGAGGGCGAGGGGCAGGGCCGCACCGCGGACGCGCCGCCGGCGGGCGGATTGCCGGTGCGCGCCTCCGACGACTGACGTACCGACGGACCGACCGACCGGCGGATCATCGCCGGCACCGGGGACCGGACACGCGCGGCACACGCCGGACGGGCTCGACGAGCTCGTCCGGCGTCGTGTCCTCCGGGGCGGTCTCGTCGCCGGGTGGGGTCGCTCCCGAGGTGGATCAGACCCCGCGCGGGCTCGGTCCCCGGCCTTGGACCCGGGCCTTGGGGGCCTTGGTCCCGGGCCCGTTCAGTCCCTGGGGCGACCCACGTCTCGGGACAGGTCCAGGGCCAGGAAGCGGTCCACGTGTGCCAGTGCCTCGAACCGGGCGCCCGGCGCGAACCCCTGGTCGCGGGACAGCTCGATCAGGAGCCGTAGCGCGGTGCGGGTGTCCAGGTCGTCGTCGAGCGCGGCGTGGATCGACCCGATCGCCTCGGCCGGCATCGCCTGGGACGGGGACTCGGCGAACTCCGCCGTCCGGGCCCGCAACTCGGCGAGTGTGCGCTCGGCCTCGACCACGCCGTGATAGCCCTTCGCGTCCGCCCGCAGGGGCTGGTCCGCGGCCAGCGTGAGCAGGAGCAGGCGCAGCGCGAGCGGGTCCCCGGGGTGCGGGACGGGGTGCCGATTCGCCGCCTCGACCACCGCCGACGGATGCAGCACGTGCACCCGGGCCCGCGGGCCCTGATCGCCGTTCTCCCCGATGTACAGGTCGATCGCGCCGTCCGGTTGCCCGGTGGTGGGCACCGGCATGTTGTACCGCCCGTAGCCGGCCGCGTCCGCGATTCGGGCGCGGTACGGCAGTTGATGGATCGTCACGGTCAGCCGGTGTCGGCCCGCGACCCGACGGAAGGTGTCGGCGAGGATCGCCGCGCGCAGCGAGCGGCTCGGATACGCCACGCGCACCCGTCGGCCGATCGAGGTGGTCACGGTCTCGGACTTGCCGGTCTGGGAATCGGTCAGTCGCACCATGCCGCCCACCGTAGGCGCCCATGACATCTGTCATGGCGCGATCAGGAGGTTTCCCACTTCGTCGTGTCCACGCCTTCGGCCAGGCTGAGGCCATGAAGATCAGGGCTGGGGAACAGACGACCGCGCCGGCCGTCGCGCTGAGCGGCGTGCGCAAGCGCTTCGGTGACCTGCACGCGGTGGCCGGGCTCGACCTGGAGCTGCGCCAGGGCGAGACGGTCGCGCTGCTGGGGCCCAATGGGGCGGGCAAGTCGACCACGCTCGACCTGCTGCTGGGCCTGAGCAGGCCCACCGAGGGCACCGTCGCGCTGTTCGGCGCCGACCCGCGCGAGGCGATCCGTCGCGGCCGGGTCGGCGCGATGCTCCAGACCGGCGGCCTGATGCCGGACGTGACCGTCGGCGAGATGGTCGAGCTGGCCCGAGACCTGCATCCGCGCCCGTTGCCGCAGGCGGAGGTGCTGCGCCGCGCGGGCATCGAGGACCTGGTCGGCAAGGACGTCGGCAAGCTCTCCGGCGGGCAGGCCCAGCGAGTGCGGTTCGCGGTCGCCATCGCGGGCGAGGTGGACCTGATCGTGCTGGACGAGCCGACCACCGGGATGGACGTGGACAGCCGGCAGCGGTTCTGGGTGAGCATGCGCGAGCAGGCCGAGCTGGGCCGCACCGTGCTGTTCGCGACGCACTACCTGGAAGAGGCGGACAACGTCGCCGACCGGGTGCTCGTGCTGCACCGGGGCAGGTTGCTCGCCGACGCGAGCGCCGCGCAGATCAAGGCCCGCGCGGGACTGCGCCGGATCGCCTTCGACCTGGACGCCCCGGTCGAGCGGTACGAGCCCACGCTGCGCGCGCTGCCCGGCGTCGAGCACCTCGAACTGGGCGCCGGCACGGTGCGCATCCGCAGCGCCGACGCGGACGAGACGGTCGCCGCGATCTACGCGGCGGGCCTTCGGCCGCGCGGACTCGAAGTGGCCGGACTCGGCCTGGAGCAGGCGTTCCTGGCGATCACCCAACAGGCGGACGAGGCGGAAGGCACGGAGATCGCGTCATGAAGACCCTGATGAGGCTGGAGATCCTGCGGATGTTGCGCAACCGCCGGTACCTGATCTTCACGCTCGCCTACCCGGTCGCGATGTACCTGATCTTCGGCAGCCAATCCGGTGACGTCGACGGCACCGACGTCTCCGCCTACATCATGGTGTCGATGGCCTCGTTCGGCGCGGTCGGCGCGACGCTCAGCGCGGGCGTGCAGCGGATCGCGGCGGAACGGCAGAGCGGGTGGACCCGGCAGTTGCGGCTGACCACGCTGACCGGGCGCCAATACGTGATCTCCAAGCTCGTGTCCGCCTCGGTGGTCGGCCTGCCCGCGATCGTGCTGGTGCTGTTCACCGGCTTCCTGCGCGGCGTGCGGCTGGACCCGTGGCAGTGGGGCGTGATCGTGCTCGCCCTGTGGTTCGGCTCGTTCGTGTTCGCGGTGCTGGGGATCGGGTTGGGCTATCTGGTCGCACCCGACTCGGCGCAGCCGATGTTCATGCTGGTCTATCTGGGCATGGCGGTGCTCGGCGGGATGTGGGTCCCGCTGACCGGGTTCCCGCGCTTCCTGCAGGACGTCGGACACGTGATGCCGACCTACCGATTGGGCCAACTCGGCTGGGAGGTGCTGGGTGGACACCACCCCCGGGTGTCGGACGTCCTGGTGCTGGCCGGCTATCTGGTCGCGTTCACCGCGCTGGCGGCGTGGCGCTACCGTCGCGACGAGCAGAAGGTCGCGGCCTGATCCGGGACCACTCGCAGGACGGGGTCTCGTGCACGACGGGATCCTTCGTACGGAGGGCGCACGACATGGACTGGTCGGACCCGACGCGGCAGGACAGCGCGCGAGGGCGGGCGATCCGGATGTCGTGGTCGCTGCTGTGGTTGTTCTTCCTTACCCCGGTCGTGCACGACCTGGCGACCGGGGACTACGGGCCGGTACGGCTCGCGGTGGGCGCGTTCGGCCTGCTGGTGGTGGTGGTCTGCTACGTGTCGCTGGTGTTCGGCGGGGTCGGCTGGTTCGGGCTGTTCGGGCGGGTGGAGGGCGCGCTGCGCAAGGCGCTGGACAGCGATCGCGCCCAGCAGGTGACCTGCCTGGTGTTGTGGGCGACCGCGGTCGCGCTGATCCTGACCTTCGACGACGCGTGGTTGGGCCTGATGGTCTACGTGTCGGTGTCGGTCGGCGCCGGGCTGCGGTTCCCGCGGTCGATGTGGGCGATCCTGGGCTGTGTGCTGAGCGGGCTCGTGCTCGGTGTGCTGCTGGACGCGGCCGGCAACGACATGCTCGTACTCGCGTTCGTCACGGTGCTCACCGGCGGCCTGATGATCGGCGTGCGCCGACTGCTGGAGACGCTGGCCGAGTTGCGCGAGGCCCGGGAGATCGTGGCCCAGCTCTCGGCCAACGAGGAACGCCTGCGGATGGCGCGCGACCTGCACGACGTGCTGGGCCACTCGTTGTCCCTGATCACGCTCAAGAGCGAGCTGGCCGGCCGGTTTCTGCCCGGGCACGTCGAGCGCGCGGCCGAACAGGTCGCGGACATCGAGCGGGTCAGCCGGCAGGCGCTGGTGGACGTACGCGAGGCGGTCGGCGGATATCGGCGGCCGACCTTCGCGGTCGAGCTGGCGGGCGCCCGGATCGCCGCCCGGGCGGTGGGCATCGAGCTGATCCAGCTCCCGGAGCAGTGGCCGGTGTGCCCCGACCCGGAGGCCGAGGCCGTGCTCGCGTGGGCGCTGCGCGAGGCGGTGACCAACACGATGCGGCACAGCGGCGCACGGCGCTGCACGGTGGCGCTGGGCACGGGCCCGGTGTGGAGCCTGGACGTCACCGACGACGGGCGGGGTGCGGCGGGTCGCGAGGGCAACGGGCTGACCGGGCTGCGCGAGCGGTTCGCGGCGGCCGACGGCAGCATCGGTGTGGGTGTCCCCGAGGGCGGCAAGGGGTTCCGATTGACCGCTTCGGTCCCGGTGCTTCCCGGTAAGGACGAGGAGGGGCAGATCGATCCCGGGGCGAACCGCTAACGTTCGGCCGGTGATCAACGTTCTGCTCGCCGAGGACCAGGCCATGGTGCGCGAGGCACTCGCCGCGCTGCTGGGCCTGGAGGAGGACATCCGCGTCGTCGCCCAGGTCGCGCGTGGTGACGAGGTGGTCGAGGCGGTCCGGACGAGCGCGGTGGACGTGGCCCTGCTGGACATCGAGATGCCCGGTCAGGACGGCCTGGCCGCCGCGGCCGACCTGCGCCGGGCGTTGCCCGGGTGCCGGATCGTCATGTTGACCACGTTCGGCCGGCCCGGCTACCTGCGTCGCGCGATGGAGTTGGGTGCGGACGCGTTCCTGGTCAAGGACGCGCCCGCGGCCCAATTGGCCGACGCCATCCGGCGGGTGCTGCGCGGTGAGCGGGTGATCGACCCCACGCTCGCGGCCACCGCGCTCTCGGTCGGCGCCGATCCGCTCACCGAGCGCGAACGCGACGTGTTGCGCGCGGCGGCGGACGGCTCGACGGTGTCCGAGATCGCGTCGCGGTTGCACCTGTCCGAGGGCACCGTGCGCAATCACCTGTCCTCGTGTATCGGCAAGACGCACGCCCGCAATCGGGCGGACGCGGTCCGCATCGCGCACGAGAACGGCTGGTTGTGAGCGGCCGACCGTGAGCCGCCGGGCGGGTCAGGTCGCGACCGCGACGAAGCGCAGCCGGACGTAGTCCGCGTACCACGTGCCCTCGCGCGACCGGCGGTCGCGCACCAACTCGTCCACGCGGGCCAACAGCGTCTCGTGCGCGGCTTCGGGGAAGTGCGCGAGGGTGCTCGGCCCGAACATCCGCCACCAGTCGGCCGCGGTGTCGCCGGGGGCCAGTGCCGTGGGACGGTCGAAGTACTGCATCAGGCGCACCTCGAAGCCGGCCCGCTCCAGCCGACCGGCGTGCTCGGCCGGGCTCGGGAAGTACCACGGCAACACCGGTTCGCCCAGGCCCTGTTCGGCGGCGGCCGTGCGCAGGCCCCGGATCAGCGCGGCGACGTTGCGGCCGCCGCCCTGCTCGGCGACGAAGACGCCGCCCGGGCGCAGCGCGGCGTGTACGCGGGCGAGCACCTCGTCGGGCCGGGTCATCCAGTGCAGCGCCGCGTTGGAGAAGACCTTGTCGACCGGCTCGGCCGACGTGAAGGTGTGGCCGTCGGCGACGTCGAAGCTCACCCCGGACCCGGCGTGCTTGGCCCGTGCGGTCCGGATCATCCGCGCGTCGGCGTCGATCCCGTGCACCCGCGCACCCGTTCCGGCGATCTCGACGGCGAGGTCGCCGGTGCCACAGCCCAGATCCAGGATCGACTCGTCCGGCCGGGGCGCGAGCAGATCGATCATGGGGCGTCCATGTGCCGAGACGAAGCCGAAGTTGCTGTCGTACGTTGTGGCATCCCAATCCATGCCTTGCAATGTATGACTCCTATCCAGAATTCGATACTCATATCTCATGGAGTGAGACGAAAGATCTTTCTCGTGGATCACGCGGACAAGATCGATGGGACGCGAGCCCGAAGGCCGGTAGAGTCCTCGTGCCCGGCGGCCCGAGTGCCGCCGGAGAGGATGTCGGAGGAATGGGCATGGGGTCGCACCGGGCAAGCGGGCCCGAGCCGGGCTCCCGTCGTCCCCGTCGGGAGCGGATCCGCTGGCTCGCGGCGAGTGCCGCGCTCGCCGCACTGCCCGCCGCTTTGATCGTGGCCCTGTCCGGGGATTCCTCGACCCCCGACCACGCGCTCAGCGCCGATTACGTCCGCACCGGCTCGTGGCCCACCGGCTACAGCGGGCAGTACGTCCTGCGCAACTCCGGCTCCGACACGGTCAAGGGCTGGACCCTGCGCTTCGACCTGCCGGCGGGCACCCGGATCGCCAACGTGTGGAACGGCAGGCTGGAGCCCGCCACCGGCAAGTACACGGTGCGCAACGAGAATTGGAACAAGGCACTGCGTCCGGGCGAGAGCATCGTGGTCGGCTTCGAGGTCCGCCGGGACGGCGCCGGTGTGCCGACCGCGAGCGAACCGGCCCGCCCCGACGGGCCGATCGCCTGCACGATCAACGACAAGCCGTGCACCGGGGCCGGTCCGACCGCCTCGGGCGAGCGGTCGACGCCGGCCGGTTCGATTCCGCCGGTCGGCCCGCTCGACACCGACCGGCGCACCGCCTCGGCCGCCCCCACCGCGACCGGCACCGCACGCGCCGGCGGCTCGCCGGCCGGCTCGACACCGCCACCCGCGAGCGGACCCGCCGGCGGCGCGACCCCGCGCTCGGGCACGGTCGAACACCTCGCGCCCTACCTGGACATGACGCTCCCGGGCCCGCTCGACCCCACTCAGGCGGGAGCGGCCGGCACGGTGCGCGAGCGCACGCTGGCCTACGTCGTGGACGGCGGCGGCTGCCGGCCGATGTGGGGCGGGGTGACCCGACTCGATGATCCGGCGACCACCGGCCGGATCGCCGCGCTGCGCGACGCGGGCGGGTCGATCCGGGTCGCGTTCGGCGGCGCCGGCGGCACCGACCTCGCCGCGTCCTGCGGCACGCCCGAGGAACTGGTCGCCGCCTACCGGCAGGTGCTGGCCGCGACCGGGGCGAGCGGCATGGACCTGGACATCGAGGGCCGCTCGCTGGTGCGCCCCGACGTGGTGCAGCGGCGCAACGCGGCACTGCGCCTGCTCCAGGAGGGCGCCCGCGCGAACGGACAGAGCGTGGACGTCGGGTACTCGCTGCCGGTGGACCCGCTCCAGGGCCTGGGCGAGGAGGCCAAGGCGCTGCTGCGGGACGCCGCCGCGCAGCGGGTCGAGGTCTCCTACGTCAACGCCAAGGCGCTCAATTACGGCGCGGCGGTGGCGCCTCGACCGGAGGGCCGGATGGGCCGGTTCGCGAGCGATGCCGCGCACGCCGTGCAGGGGCAGATCCGCGAGGTGTGGCCGAACCTGTCCGAGGAGCAGGCCTGGCGGCGGGTGTCCGTGACGGTGATGATCGGCCGCAACGATGTCGCCGGCGAGGTGTTCACGCTGGAGGACGCCCGCACCTTCACCGAGTTCGCCCGGTCCGTGCATCTGGGACGGGTCGCGTGGTGGTCCGCCGCGCGCGACAAGCCGTGCCCCGAGGACGCCGCGGACGCGACCGGCGCCGACCCCACGTGCAGCGGGATCGCCCAGGACGCCGACGCGTTCCTGCGTGTCTTCGGCGGCGGCTGAGCCGCGCCACGCCGCCGGTTTCGAGGCCTCAGTTCAGTCGGGCTCGGGCGGCTTTGGCCTCGGCCAGCACGCTCTCGGCGACCTTCGGGTCGATGCGTTCGACCAGCTCCGCGTACTCCTGCAGCTGTCGGGCGCCGGCCGCGAACTGGCCGGTCCGCGCGAGCAGCGAGCCGCGCTCGTGCCGCAGCGCCGCCGGATGACGCGGCAGCAGCAGGGACAGCTCGACCGCCCACAGCCGGGTCCAGGCACCCTCGATGCCGCGCTCGGGCTGGGCGGCCCAGGCCCGGATGTTGTTCAGGACGCGGAGCAGGATCGTGGTCGGCCTGGCCGGTTGCAGCAGCGTCGGATCGCCCGCCTGGCCGCCCGCCTCCGCGGCCAGGCGCCGGGCTCGGGACACCGACAGCGGCACCCCGCCGTGGAACGGGTCGGCCAGCTCGAACGCGCCGTCCGGATCCCCGATCCCGACCACGAAATGTCCCGGCAACGCGACGCCGTACACCGGCAGCCCGGCCCGTCGGCCCACCTCGATCCACACCACCGACAGCAGGATCGGCAGTCCGCGCCGGCGGCGCAGCACCTCGTGCAGCAGCGACGAGCGCAGGTCGGCGTAGTCGGACTGCTGCCCGAAGAAGCGGGCCCGCCCGCCGAGCACCGAGGCCAGCGCCGCGGCGGCCCGCGGCGGGTCGTACTCGGATCCCGCCTCGGCCCGCACCGCGGCCGCGAGCCGATCCAGCTCGGCGATCCCCACCGCGGGGTCGAAGGCCGGGTCGACCTCGACGCCCATCAGCAGCGCGGCCTCGGCCAGATTCACCTCGTCTGCCCGGACCACCGAGGCGAACCGGTCGCGGGGGTTGCCGGGAGCGCTCACGGGCGCTCGACCGGCGACCGGCGGTAGTGGTAGCCGTGGTGGTCGGTGAAGCCGAGCGCGTCGTAGAGCTCGCGCGCGGGCCGGTTGTCCGATTCCACCTGGAGCCAGCCGGTGACCGCGCCGCTCGCCAGCGCCCGGTCGGTCAGCGCCCGCACGATCGCCCGGGCGTGGCCCCGACGGCGGTGGGCCGGGTCCACCTCCAGGGCGGCGAAGCCCGCGTACCGACCGAGCACGCACACGCGTCCGATCGCGATCGGCTCGGCGGAGGCCGGATCCGAAACGGTCGCGAACAGGGTGCCCGGCGGTCCCTGCAGCACGTGTCGCTCGGCGCCGCCGCCCGGGCCCGCGACGTGGTGGTAGAGCGAGAGCCACGCGTCGGTGAGGGTGCTCTCCACCCGAACCGCGCTCGCGTCCACGTCGCGCAGTACGTCCGCCGCGCGCACCAGTCGCCCCGTGCGCATCAGCGCGTCGCCCTCCGCGGGCCAGTCGGCCGCGTCCAGGAAGCGGTCGAACGGGTCGTCGTGCGCGACCTGGAACAGTGTCGGCAGCCTGCGCTCGGCGTACCAGGCATTCACTCGATCGAGTGCCTCCGCGAACGGCACGCCCGGCTCGCCCAGGACCAGCACCGAGTTCGCCCGCCGGGTGAATCCCTCGGCCGCGCGCAACAACCACTCGCCGTAGGTGGCGATCTCCGGCGCGGGCCAGGACCGGCTGGCCACGTCCTGCAACCGGGCCGGGGTCAGGCGTCGGACCGGCGGCGGGACCACCTTGGCGGCCACGATGCTCGCTTCGGCCACCCGGGCGATACTGCCGTCCCTGCGGGTGATTGTCAGCACACCGTCGCGCCAGTCCACGAGGTCGCCCACGACGTCTGTGTAGGTCGCTCCGGAGTCCTCCGGCGGCAGCTCGCGGCGCACCGACACGCGTCTGCCCACATCCCGTGGTGTGATCCTCTTCACCTGTCCGGCTTCCCCGATCCGGGCTGACCTCGTCCGCCCACGTCTGCTGACATGTTCCCGGCCCACAGGTAAGGGCCACCTGCTAGGAGTAGGCCCCGGCCCACCGCGATACTAGTTGCGGGCACCGACGTTGCCGCGCTCCCGCGCACCCTGTACCGCCCGCATGAGGAGGAACCCGACGTGACCTACGTCATCGCGCAGCCCTGCGTCGACCTGAAGGACAAGGCATGCATCGAGGAGTGCCCCGTCGACTGCATCTACGAGGGTGAGCGTGCGCTGTACATCCACCCCGACGAGTGCGTCGACTGTGGAGCCTGCGAGCCCGTCTGCCCGGTCGAGGCAATCTTCTACGAGGACGACACCCCGGAGCAGTGGAAGGACTACTACAAGGCGAACGTGGAGTTCTTCGACGACCTCGGTTCCCCGGGTGGCGCGTCGAAGATGGGTCTGATCGCCAAGGACCACCCGCTGATCGCCGCGCTGCCGCCGCAGGCGACCGGCGAGTAGCGCCGACGTGACCGCTTCGCACAACGGTGCCGAAGCACCCGCCGACCCCGCCGCCGCGCGGGGTCGGCAGGCGCGTCGTGTCACCGACCTGCTCCCCGTCTTCCCCTGGGACCGCCTCGAACCGTTCGGCCGGCGGGCGCGCGCCCACCCCGACGGCGTGGTCGACCTCTCGGTGGGCACGCCCGTGGACCCCACCCCGGAGCCGATCCGCGCCGCGCTGCGCGCGGCCGCCGACTCGCCCGGGTATCCGACCGTGTTCGGGAAGCCCGAACTGCGCGAGTCGATCGCGGCGTGGCTGCGCCGCCGGCTCGGTGTCACCGGCGCGAACCCGGACGCGGTGTTGCCGGTGATCGGCACCAAGGAACTCGTCGCGGCGCTGCCGGCCCAGCTCGGGCTCGGCCCGGGCGACACGGTCGCGCACCCGGCGCTGGCCTACCCCACCTATGACGTGGGCGCGCGCCTGGCCGGCGCCACGCCGCTCGCGGTCGTGGACGGCACGCTGCCGGACCCGGCGGGCGTGCGGATGATCTGGCTCAACTCGCCGGGCAACCCGCACGGCGCGGTGCGTTCGGCCGACGAGCTGCGCCGCATCGTCGAGTGGGCCCGCGCGCACGAGATCCTGGTGGTCTCCGACGAGTGCTACATCGAGCTGTGCTGGGACGCCCAGGCGGTGTCGGTGCTGCACCCGGACGTGTGCGGCGACTCGCACGAGGGGCTGCTCGCCGTGCACTCGCTGTCCAAGCGCAGCAACCTGGCCGGCTACCGCGCGGGCTTCGTCACCGGCGACCTCGCGGTCGTCCGCGAGCTGCTCGCGGTGCGCAAGCACTCCGGGCTCATCGTGCCGGGTCCGGTGCAGGCGGCGATGACCGTTGCGTTCGCCGACGACGAGCACGTCGCGGCGCAACGCGCCCGCTACGCGGCCCGGCGGACGGCACTGCGCGGCGCGCTGGAGTCGGCCGGCTTCCGGATCGAGCACTCCCAGGCGAGCCTGTACCTGTGGGCCACGCGCGACGAGGACTGCTGGGAGACCGTGGCGTGGTTCGCCGAGCGTGGCATCCTGGTCGCCCCCGGCGACTTCTACGGCTCGCTGGGCGAGCGGCACGTGCGGATCGCGTTCACCGCGACCGACGAGCGGGTGGCGGCGGGCGTGGACCGGCTCAAGAACGGTTGAGCGACGAACCCCGATTCACTTGACACATCGTCAGTTGTCGTGTCCCGGGGCAGGGATAGGCTGCCGGTATGACCGTGAGGCTTGATCTGTCCCAGGACGCGGCGTCGCTTACCGCGCAACTCGTCGACATCCCCTCCGTCAGCGGCGACGAGCGTGTGCTCGCCGACGCGGTGGAGGAGGCGCTGCGCGCCTGTCCACATCTGACCGTGTACCGCGACGGCGACTCGGTGGTCGCGCGCACCGACCTCGGTCGGGCCGAGCGGATCCTGATCGCGGGCCACCTGGACACGGTCCCGATCGCGGACAACCTGCCGTCGCGGATCGAGGGTCCGCTGATGTACGGCTGCGGCACCTCGGACATGAAGAGCGGCGTCGCGGTGCAACTGCGGCTCGCCGCGCACCTGCCCGAGCCCAATCGCGACGTCACCTACGTGTTCTACGACTGCGAGGAGGTCGACGCCGCCCGCAACGGCCTGCTGCGGCTGGCGAACACCCATCCGAAGTGGCTGGAGGCCGACTTCGCGGTGCTGATGGAGCCGACCGGCGGCGCGGTCGAGGGCGGCTGCCAGGGCACGTTGCGGGTGCGGATCACCACGGTGGGCACCCGGGCGCACTCGGCCCGCTCGTGGCTGGGCGACAACGCGATCCACGCCGCGGCGCCGATCCTGACCCGGTTGCAGGGCTACGAGGCGGCCCGGGTCGTGATCGACGGGCTCGAATACCGCGAGGGGCTCAGCGCGGTCGCGATCGAGGGCGGCGTCGCGGGGAACGTCATCCCCGACGCGTGCACGGTCACGGTCAACTTCCGGTTCGCGCCCAATCGCAGCGTCGAGGAGGCGTTCGAGCACGTGCGCGAGGTGTTCGCCGGCTTCGACGTGGTGCTCACCGACTCGGCGGAGGGAGCGCTTCCGGGACTGGACCGGCCGGCCGCGGCGGCGTTCGTGGCGGCGATCGGCACCGCGCCGCGGGCCAAGTTCGGCTGGACCGACGTGGCACGCTTCTCCGCGCTGGGCATCCCGGCGGTCAACTACGGGCCCGGCGACCCCAATCTCGCGCACAAGCGGGACGAACACGTGGAGATCGCGCTGATCGGCGACAGCGAGAGCCGGTTGCTGCGCTGGCTCGGGTAGCGGTCGGCGCGCGGCGCCTTCGCCGCCCGCGCGGGGCGGTTACCGGGTAAATCCGATCAACCGCCGCTCCGGCGTGACAGGGTGGCCGGATGGATGCGCGATTCGCTCCGTCGGAGGAGCCACCCGAGTTCGCCTCGCCCAGTGAGGTGGAGGAACAGCATCCCGGCATGGGTCACCTCGGTACCGAGGCGTGGCGCGTGCTGCGGATCCAGACCGAGTTCGTCGACGGCTTCGGCATGCTCGCCGATCTCGGCCGGGCGGTCAGCGTGTTCGGCTCGGCCCGGACCAAGCCGGGCTCGGCCGAGTACCGGATCGGCGAGCGGGTCGGCCGGGCACTGGCCGAGGCCGGCTACGCGGTGATCACCGGCGGTGGCCCCGGCGCGATGGAGGCCGCGAACAAGGGCGCCCGGGACGCCGGCGGCCAATCCGTGGGCGTGGGCATCAAGCTCCCGTTCGAGTCCGGGCTCAACCCGTACGTGGACCGGGGCATCACGTTCCGGTACTTCTTCGCGCGCAAGACGATGTTCGTCAAATACGCGCAGGGCTTCATCGTGCTGCCCGGCGGAATCGGCACGCTGGACGAGTTGTTCGAGGCGCTCACCCTGGTCCAGACCGGCAAGGTCACGCACTTCCCGGTGGTGCTGATCGGGCGCGACTACTGGACCGGGCTGATCGACTGGGTGCGCGACGTGGTGATCGCGCAGGGCAAGGCGTCGCCGGCCGACCTGGACCTGATCCGGATCACCGACGACGTGGACGAGGCGGTGCGGATCATCCGGGACGCGGATCTGGAGTGCTCGAAGATCGAGGCCGAGTCGCGCGCGGACAAGGCCGCCGCCGAACGCCGCGCCGGTGGCGGAGCAATTGCCACCTGACGGGCATTCGGGCGCCCCGTCGCGTTCACTTGGGGGACACCGACGGGCGAAAGCGTAGGGGCGTCCCGATTTTTCCCGCCTGTCACTGGAGAAACCAGATGTCGCTGTCCCGTAGGGGTTTCCTCGGTCGCACCGCCACCACCGGTGCCGGTGTCGCCCTCATCGGCAGCACCGGCATGTTGCTCGCCCCCAACGCCTCGGCCTCGTCCCGCGGCGGTCACGGCCGGCCGCCGGCCCAGCCCGGCTACGGTGCGCTGATCAACGACCCCGCCGGGCGCCTGGCGCTTCCGAAGGGCTTCTCGTACCAGATCGTCACCGAGGCGGGTGTCACCAAGCTGGAGTCGGGCGAGGCCACCCCGAGCAACCACGACGGCACCGGCGCGTTCAAGCTGCGCGGCGGCGGCACGGTCCTGGTCAACAACCACGAGCTCGGCGGTTCGCTCAAGGACACCCCGCTGCCGGTTCCGCACCTGTCCGGTCTGACCTACGACGAGGGGCTCGCCGGCGGCTGCACCGTGGTCGAGGTGAACCGTTACGGCAGGCGCATACGCGAGTACGTCGGCGTGGCCGGCACCGCGACCAACTGCGCGGGCGGGGTGACCCCCTGGGACACCTGGCTGACCTGCGAGGAGACCGAGCAGCTCGCCGGTCAGGGCAGCGCGACCAAGGACCACGGCTACGTGTTCGAGGTCGACCCCTACGACCGCCGCGCCAACCGCGACCCGAAGCCGATCAAGGCGCTCGGCCGGTTCGCGCACGAGGCCGTCGCGGTCGACCCGCGCCGCGGTCACCTGTACCTGACCGAGGACGCGGGCAACCCGAACGGGCTGTTCTACCGCTGGGAGCCCCCGCGCCACTGGGACGGCGGCCGCGGCCGGCTGCGCAAGCTGGCCGACGACGCGGGCACCCTCGCGGCGATGCGCTGCGTGGACGCGAGCGGCAAGCACGTGGACGACCTCTCCCGCGCGACCGAGATCGGTACCACGTACGCGGTCAACTGGGTGACCGTGCCCGAGCGCGACGCGCGCACGGTGTCCATCCGCAAGCAGTTCCAGAACAGCGACATCACCCGCGGTCGCAAGATCGAGGGCATCTGGTGGGGCGACGGTGGCGCGTACGTCGTCACCAGCTTCGCCCGCAAGGAGAGCCCGGGCACGCCGCACGACGGCCAGATCTGGTTCTACGACCCGCGTCGGGGCCGGCTGACCCTGAAGCTGCGCTTCGGCGTCAACACCACGCCGGACGTGGACGGTCCCTACGACGGTCCGGACAACATCAGCGTCTCGCCGCACGGCGGCGTGATCATCGCCGAGGACGGCGAGGGCGTCCAGCACCTGCTGGGTGCGACCGAGGACGGCAAGACCTACCCGATCGCGCGCAACGACATCCCCGGCGGCAGCGAGTTGACCGGCCCGACCTTCTCCGAGGACGGCCGCACGCTGTTCGCGAACCTGCAGAGCCCGGGCACGATGTACGCGATCACCGGTCCCTGGAAGCGCTGCTGATTCGACGGCGACGCCGCCCCGGCGGTCCGCACCCCCCGATCGGCGCCCCCAACGTCGGCGCCCGCCCCCACCTTCCCGGTGGGCGCGGGCGCCGTACGCGTCCCCGGGGGCCGCGTGGGCGGCCCCCGGGGGGTCAGGCCAGTCCCCGCCGGGCCACCGCGGGCTGCCGGATGCCGTGGATCGAGGACACCATGTCCAGCACCTGCCGCGTCTCCGCCACCTGGTGCGCGCGGTACACCCGGGCGCCCAGCCACGCGCTCACCGCGGTGGTGGCCAGCGTGCCGAGCAGGCGCTCGTTCACCGGCTTGTCCAGCGTCTCGCCGACGAAGTCCTTGTTGGACAGCGAGACCAGCACCGGCCAGCCGGTGTCGACCATCTCGCCGAGTCGGCGGGTCGCCTCCAACGAGTGCCGGGTGTTCTTGCCGAAGTCGTGCCCGGGGTCGATCAGGATCGCGTCCCGGCGCACCCCGAGCCGCGCGGCGCGCTCGGCCAGGCCGACCGTGACGTCCAGGATGTCCTCCATCACGTCCACGTAGCCGATCCGGTGCGGCCGGGTGCGCGGCTGCGCCCGCCCGGCATGCGTGCACACGATGCCCACGTCGTACTTCGCGGCCACCTCGGCCAGCTTGGGGTCCACCCCGCCCCACGCGTCGTTCATCAGGTCCGCGCCCGCCTCGCAGACCGCCTCGGCCACCTCGTGTCGCCAGGTGTCGACGCTGATCACCACGTCGGGGTGGCGGCGGCGGACCTCGGCCACGAAGGACGCCGTCCGGCGGATCTCCTCGGCGACGTCCACCTCCGCCCCCGGACCGGCCTTGACACCCCCGATGTCCACGATCCCCGCGCCCTCGGCGACCGCGCGCTCGACCGCGTCCAGAGCGGGTCGATCGTCGAACGTCGCGCCCTTGTCGAAAAACGAGTCCGGCGTCCGGTTGACGATCGCCATGATCACCAACTCGTCACCGCCGAACTCCCGTCGTCCCAGCCTCAGCGTCGTCACCCCGTCGACCTCCGCTACCCACACCCTGCACGTGCCACCTGACCCCCTGATCGTGGCACGATCGTCCCGTGCGACGACCCGGGGGCTTCCCGAAGCGGCCCGGAGCGGACACCCGTGCCAGCACCTGCACCACCGTCGAAGGGGAGCCGTCCGTGTTCTGGATCCAGCTTGTCGTGGTGACCGGGGTGATCCTCGTGATCGCCGCGGTCGTGCTCGGGGCGGGTGGCTCCCTCCCCGACGCCTACCGCGAACAGCCCGAGCTGCGGATGCCCGGCGACCGCCCGCTCACGAGCGCGGATGTCGACCACATCCGGTTCCCGGTGGTCTTCCGCGGCTACCGGATGAGCGAGGTCGACCTGGTCCTGGACCGCCTCACCGGCGAGCTCGCGGCACGCGACGCGCGCATCCTGGAGCTCGAGTACAAGATCACCGGCACCACCCCGGCCGGGCTCACCGTCTCGGTCCCGGGCGCGACCACCGCGGGCGCGAGCGCGGTCGGCGCCGGCCGGCTCGCCCCGCCGCCGCGCGGGTCGGGCACCACGCTGTCCCTGGAGAAGCCGGACCGGGCCGACGAACTCGTCGCCGACGCGACGTCGACCCCGACCCCGGCCGCGCCCGCGGCCGTCGACGAAGCGGACGGGACGCGGGACGAGAGTCCGAACGAGCAGCGGGACGAGACCGCGGACGCGAAGCGGGACGAGACGCCGGACGCGGGGAAGACCCCGGAGGCGAGTGCCGAGGCGGCGACCGAGCCGGGCGCTGCGGCGGACGCTCCGGCCGACCGGGTCGGCGACGCCGAGTCGACCGCGGAGTCGACCGCGGAGTCGACCGCCGAGCCGAAGGGCGACCCGAAGCCGTGACCGTCGTCGGCGGTCCGATCGCGGGACCGGACGGGTTGCCCCGCTGCCCGTGGGGCGCGTCCGGCCCCGAGGACTACCGGGCCTACCACGACACCGAGTGGGGCGTCCCGGTGCACGGCGAGGACCGGCTGTACGAGCGGTTGTGCCTGGAGGCGTTCCAGTCCGGGCTGTCCTGGCTGACCATCCTGCGTCGGCGGGCGGGCTTTCGGGCCGCTTTCGCGGACTTCTCGATCGCCCGGGTGGCGCGGTTCGACGACGCGGATCGGGCTCGGCTGCTCGCCGACGAGGGGATCATCCGCAATCGGGCCAAGATCGACGCGGCGATCGCCAACGCGCACGCCGCGCAGGCCCTCCAAGGCGGTCTGGACGCGCTCGTATGGTCGTTCGCACCTTCCGGACGCCGGAAGGCTCCCGCGGCCCTGTCGGACGTACCGGCGGTCACCGACGAGTCCACCGCGCTGGCGAAGGAGCTCAAGCGCAAGGGTTTCCGGTTCGTCGGCCCGACCACCGCCTACGCGCTGATGCAGGCCTGTGGGCTGGTCAACGACCACCTCGAGGGCTGCGTGTCCCGCTGAACGCGGCCGGCCGCGGCGTCGAGTGCGGTCCGCGCGTCGACACCGCGGACCGTCGTGCGCGACCCGAGGGTCCGCGCGGCGGTCCGCGCAGCCGGCACCGGGGTCAGCGGCCGACGAAGGTCGGCTTCTCCTTGGCCACGAAGGCCGCGACCGCGATCCGGTGGTCCTCGGAGCCACCCGCGCGCAGTTGCAGCTCGTCCTCCTTGGCGAGCGTGTCCACCAGCGAGTGGGACGCGCCGAAGGCCACCGACTCCTTGAGCGCGGCCAGCGCCACGGTCGGGCCGTCGGCCAGCCGGCGGGCCAGTTCGCGGGCCGCGCCGACGACCTCGTCGGCCGGGACCACTCGGTTGGCCAGGCCCAGTTCGAGCGCCTCGGCGGCCTTGACGGTGCGCGGCAACATCAGCAGCTCGACCGCCCTGGCCTGACCGACCAGGCGCGGCAGCGTCCAGGAAGCGCCGGAGTCGGCGGTCAGCGCGACCCCGGCGAACGCGGTGTTGAACCCGGCCGTGTCCGCCATGATCCGGAAGTCGCACGCCCACGCGATCGCCGCGCCGGCCCCCGCGGCGACGCCGTTGACCGCCGCGACCACCGGCTTGGCCATCGTCGCCAGCGCGGTCACCAACGGGTTGTAGTGCTCGCGCACGGTGGCGAAGGTGGCCTCGGGGCCGGTCTCCAACTGCCGGATGTGCGCCTTGAGGTCCTGGCCGGCACAAAACGCCCGACCGCTGCCGGTCAGCAGTACGGCTCGGACGGCGGGGTCCTCGGCCGCGCGGAGCACCGCGTCGCGCAAAGCGATCTTGGTCGGCTCGTCGAGCGAGTTCATCGCGTCCGGGCGGTTCAGCGTGACGGTCGCGACCCCGTCGGCGAGTTCGTAGAGCACATTGTCGGTCTTGTCGGCCATGGCCTGCCTCCGCATCGGATCCATCTCCGCAGGTGGGATGTGCACAGCATGCCGGACCGCCGTGCCGTGCCCACGCCCGGCCCTGACGGACCGTCAGCTCACTGCCGGGGCGGGATCGAGCCGGCGCGGAGCCGGGACGGACCATCTCATTTCAGTGCCGTACGGACGTGGTTCGAGAGGCCGACGGGACCCGATGTTGCTCACCCCACCGTTCGATGCGGGATAATGGTCCCTGATCAATGCTCTCGAAGACCGGTGGCCGGTTTGAGCACCGGTGCGTCGATATGCAGGAAGGGGAACGAGCATGGCGGCCATGAAGCCGCGGACGGGCGACGGCCCGCTCGAGGTGACCAAGGAAGGGCGGGGCATCGTCATGCGCGTTCCGCTTGAGGGCGGTGGACGGCTCGTAGTCGAGCTGTCGGCCGATGAGGCCGGTGCCCTGAGCGAGGCGCTGAAGAACGCCGTGGGCTGACCCCCAGGGGCGACGCCCTCGACGAAAGTCGTGATGCGACGGCCCCGGTCCGGACATGGAGACTCATGTCCGGACCGGGGCCGTCGGCATGCGCCGGCGGCGTCGATCAACTCCGACGGGCCGCGCACAGCAGGCCGTCGCCGACCGGGAGCAGGGCGGGCACGAGCGACTCGTGCTCACGGATCACCCGCAGCACGTCGCGCACCGCGGCGGTCTCCGCGTCCCGGTGCGCCGGATCGGCCACCCGGTCGCGCAGGAGCGCGTTGTCGAAGCACACCACGCCGCCGGGCCGCAGCAACCGCAGCGCCTCGGCCAGGTAGTCCAGGTACTCCAGCTTGTCGCCGTCGCAGAACACCAGGTCGTAGCCGCCGTCGGCGAGCCGGGGCAGCACTTCCAGGGCGCGGCCGGGGATGAAGCGGGCGCGTCCGCTGGGGAAGCCCGCCTCGGTGAAGGTCTCCTTGGCGAGGCGCTGGTTCTCCGGGTCGGCGTCGACCGTGGTGAGCACGCCGTCGGAGCGCATGCCGCGCAGCAGGTAGAGCCCGGAGACCCCGGTCCCGGTCCCGATCTCGGCGACCGCCTTGGCCTCGACCGCGGCCGCGAGGAAACGCAGCGCGGCGCCGGCGCCGGGACCTATCGGGAGCACGCCGACTTCCCGGGCGCGGGCGCGGGCGCCCGCGAGGACGGCGTCCTCGCCGACGTACTCTTCCGCGAACGCCCAGCTCGCCTGGCGATTGCCGGAAATGGCTTCCTCCTCTGTCCCGGCCCCCCGTACGCGTCCCGACGAGGCGGCCACCTGAGCGCAAGCGTATTACCGAGGGCTCGGCCGCCCGGTCGGGGAGCGCCGCACGAGTGCGCGCGGGCGGCGGCGACGAGATCCGTCGAGCGACCGGTGCGGGATCGGGGAACCGCGCCCGGGCGCGGTTCGTTGGCTCCCTCGGAAGACAGGTGAACACGAGGCTCGTGGTCTCGCGGCACCGAAGGTGGGTCGGATGTGGGCTCGGCGCCCTTATCCGGGCTTAACAGGCAGGACGCTTATGGTGGTTGCGCTACTCGGAAGAGGAGGTGTGGCAGTGGTCGACCACCGCGGGGAACAATCCTGTACCCGCGACGCGTCGCCGATGCCGGATCACGTGGCCGAAGCCGCAAACGCAATCAGCAGCCCAGCCCAGGCCGAATGGGTCCCGCCGTCGTGGGAGGACATCGTCCGAACCCACTCCGCTCGGGTCTATCGGCTCGCCTACCGCCTCAGCGGCAACCCGCACGACGCGGACGACATCACCCAAGAGGTGTTCGTCCGAGTGTTCCGATCGTTGTCGAGCTACACGCCCGGCACGTTCGAGGGTTGGCTGCACCGCATCACCACGAACCTTTTCCTCGACATGGTTCGGCGCCGTCAGCGCATCCGCTTCGAGGGTCTGGGCGACGACGCGGGCGAACGCCTCGCCGGTCGTGAGCTCTCACCCGCGCAGGCATACGACGACGCCCACCTGGACGCGGACGTCCAGCAGGCGCTGGATGCCCTCGCCCCGGAGTTCCGCGCCGCGGTCGTGCTGTGTGACATCGAGGGCCTGTCGTACGAGGAGATCGCCACCACGCTCGGAGTGAAACTCGGGACCGTGCGCAGCCGCATTCACCGCGGCCGGTCCCAGCTCCGTGCGGCGCTGCGGCATCGTGCTCCCCGGAACAAGGCAGGCCAGGAGACGGCTGCGGAGGTCCGGACCACGGTGCGGAGATGAGGGACCGTGACCAGTGAGCCCGGCGACCGCTTGGGCAGGGGGGTAGTGAGTGCGACACGGATGGGACGCACCGCGACCCGACGTGGGGCATGCGAGGTGGGGACATGAGCCACCTCGAGGACAAACTCGCCGCCTATGTGGACGGTGAGCTGGGCCATGAGGCCCGGGAGAAGGTGCTGGCGCACCTCGCCGAATGCGCGGACTGTCGCGTGGAGGCCGAGGAACAGCGCCAGGTGAAACAACTGCTCGGCAGGGTGCGACAGCCCGGTCCGTCGGACGATCTGATGGCACGGCTGCTGGCCATGGGCGAGCCCGACCAACCGTCGCCTCCGCCGCCCGCGTCGGGGGATCGCTTCACCTTCCCGACCGCCGGGCGACCGGCGGTCTCGGCACGTGCGCGCTCGCGCTCGACCGGTCCACGTGCCGGTCGGCCCGGCAACATGCCCGAGCGGGTGCGCCCGCCGGTGAGTCGGCGTCGGTTGACGTTCGCCGCCGCGGGCGCGTTCTCGATGATGGCCGTCGCGCTCAGCAGCGCGTTCGTGCCGGGCGGGACCAGCGGCGGTACCGAGGGACGCCCCGCGGCCCCGGCCGTGGAGCGTTATCTCGTGGAGCAGGCCGCCACCACGACCGCCCTGCCCGCGGGCTCGGCGTCGCGGCGTCCCGCGCCGGTGCTGGCCGGGACGCAGTTGACGGTCCCGATCCAGCCGGTCGACGCCCGGCGCTGAATTCGCCCGCGCCGGGCCGGCTCGTCGGCCCGGCGGGGCGTCACGCGTGTCCGGAGCCTGTCCGGACACGCGTTCGTCACGTGTTCGTGCGCCGGGCCGGGCCGAGCGGGAACGATTCGCCGCAGGCCCGGTCCGCGGCGCGGGCCGGGTGGGGCCGGTACGTTCGGCGGGTCGCGCGTGCGACGCGGCGGGGCGGGTATCCACTGCCGCCGGGACGACACCGACCGGCACGCGCAAGACTGTGGCCGTGCCGTGGAAGCAGCAGGTGTTCGGCACACCGGGAGCGGTAGGAAGGCACACGATGAGCGACGTATACGGCCGCGGGGGAGCGGAGCCGCCGCGAGGTGACGACGCGCCGGCCGGACCGGGACCCGATCACGACGCCGAACCGGCGGCCTTCCCGACCGGGACACCGCCCTCGCGGCGGCGGGAGGAGCCCGCGCCGGATCGATCCGCCGAGGCCGACCGGACCCCCGAGGTCCCGGCCGAGACCCCGCCGGGGCCTTCGGTCGAGCGTGGCCCCGACGCGGAGCCCGCCGCGTTCCCGACCCGCCCGTCGCCGGTCGCGGCCGAGCCGCCCGCGACCGGCGGCGCCCCGGCCGCGGCCGGGTCTTCCGCGCCGGCGGATCCGGCCGAGCCGGTCGCCGAGCCGGCGGCCGATCCCACCACCGAGCCGGCCGCGTTCGGGCCGCCCGTCCCGGATGTCCGGGAGGCGGTCACCGCCGAGGTGCCGGTCGTACACGGCACCGCCGAGATCCCGAGCGCGGACGATCCGGCCTACGACCCCTTCGCGCCGCCCCCGCAGCCGCCACCGCCCGCCGGGGCGCCGACCCGGCCGTGGCCGGGGCAGGCCGGTGGCTACGGGACACACCCGGGCACGGCACATCCGGGCTATGGGCCCTACGGGCCGTACCCCTCGTACGCCCCGCAGGCGGCCTACACGCCTTATCAGGCCGTGCCGTACGGCTATTCGGTGCCGGGGGACATGACCGGTGCCGGCGGGCCCACGGAGGACCTCGGCAAGCGCTACGGCCGCCGGCTGATCGTGTGGGCCGCGGTCCTCGCGCTGGTGGCCGGGCTGATCGGCGGCGGCATCGGCGCCTGGATCGCGGATCGCCACGACACCAAGGTCCGCCTCGGCGACCCGCCCCCGACCGGCCCCGCGCGGGGCAAGGACACCATCGCCGGACTCGCGGGCCGCACGCTGCCGGGGGTGGTGTACATCCACACCAAGACCGGCCGCGGCGAGGCCACCGGCACCGGTTTCGTGCTGGACACGGCCGGCGACATCCTGACCAACAACCACGTGGTCGAGGCGGGCGCGTCCGGCGGCACGATCACCGTGACCTTCAACGACGGCCAGCAGACCTCGGCGACCCTGGTCGGCCGGGACACCGGCTACGACCTCGCGGTGATCCGGGTGTCCGGCGTTCAGGGGCTGCACCCGCTGCCGCTGGGCAACTCCGACGGCGTCCAGGTCGGCGACCCGGTGATCGCCATCGGCGCGCCGTTCAACCTGGAGGGAACCGTCACCTCCGGGATCATCAGTGCCAAGGACCGCGCGGTCAGCGCGGGCACCTCGGGCAGCGACGTGTCCTACATCAGCGCGTTGCAGACCGACGCGCCGATCAACCCCGGCAACTCGGGTGGTCCGCTGATCGACGCGGCGGGCGCGGTGATCGGGATCAACTCGGCGATCCGCTCGGCCGGCGGCGGGCAGGGCAATCCGTTCGGGGCCCAGCAGGAGGCGGGCAGCATCGGCCTCGGCTTCGCCATCCCGATCAACCAGGCGCGTCGGGTCGCGCAGCAGTTGATCGACACCGGCAAGGCCTCGCACCCGGTGATCGGCGTCACATTGGATGTCGCGTTCCAGGGTGACGGTGCGCGGATCGCGCCGCAGGACGTCAAGGGCGCGCCGCCGATCCGGGCGGGCGGGCCGGCCGAGCGGGCCGGGCTCAAGCCGGGCGACGTGATCAAGGCGATCGACGGCCGCAAGGTGCACGACGCCAACGAGTTGATCGTGGCGATCCGGTCCAAGGCGCCCGGTGCGGTGGTCAAGCTCACCATCGAGCGGGACGGGACCGAGCGCACGGTCGACATGACCCTCGAAGCCGGATGACCCGGACATGACGTACGGATGTCCGGACGAACACATCTTCGGGGGATAGGCCGCAAACACCGGGTTCGATGCCGGCCGCCACCTTCCGCTTCCGGGGCCGACGACTACTCTGAGGGGGTTCGGTCGCCCGACCGAACCCCCTCGCGCAATCTCGTGGAGTCCAGGTGTTCGACGTCGGTGCACCCGAGATGGTCGCGCTCGTCATCCTCGCGATCGTGATCTTCGGTCCCGAGAAGTTGCCGAAGATGATCGGCGACGTGGCCCGCACCATTCGCAAGTTCCGCGAGTTCTCCTCCGGGGCCCGAGCGGACCTGAAGAAGGAACTCGGTCCGGAGTTCCAGGACATGCACCTCGAGGACCTCAACCCCAAGACCTTCGTCCGCAAGAACCTGATGGGCGACGGCGACGACCTGGGCATCAAGGAACTGCGCGACTCGCTCGGCAAGGACTTCGAGGACATCAAGGGCCTGGCGAGCGGCAGCCCGTACGACCCGGACGTGCCGGACACCTCGTACAGCCCGCCCTCGCTGCACAAGAACACCGCCGCCCCTCGGGTCGAGCCCGGCGAGCGCCCGCCGTACGACGCCGACGCGACCTGATCGCCGGCGCGACGCCCGGGACACACCTCGGTCGCCGTCGCCCCGACGCGGGTTCGAACGACGCCGCGCGCCGTCGCCGATTCCCGCCCCTTCCCGGCCCGACACGGTGCGGGGGCACACGCGCATTCGGGCAGTATGGCTTCCGGAGTACACGGGCGGTGTGTGGTCGGTGACTCGGCGGATACATGTATCGGACGGACGGTCCACCCGGAAGTCGCCGGGAGAGGTGGGCCCCGGACATGGCATACCGAGGCAGCCGGCGGCGCCGTCGCGCCGCGTGAGAGGACCTGAGGCGGAGCATGGACACAATCAGCCACGCGGGCGAGGCGTTGCCCGCCGACGAGGCCGGCAAGCCCGACCTGCTGGCGGAATACCTGGGCGCGGACTTCCCCTGGTACGGCCTGGACGAGGGCTGGAACGGGCGGCGTTGGTTGTCGTCGGTGTGCAGGGGCCGAGGCGCGATCGAGTACGGCACGCTCGGCCACGGCGATCTGCCCAGCCGGCGGCCCGGTGATCCGACACCCCGACGGTTCGTGTCCGTGGTGACCGTCCCGCAGCGGCCCAAGCGGCCGGCCGGGGACGGTACGGGGCAGATGGAGGCCACCTCGAAGTCGAGCGCGGCGTCACTCGCAGGGGTGGCGTTGCTCGCGGAGAGTTGGCCGTGGCAGTTGGATCGCACGACCCGCGCGGAGTGGCTGGATCAGCAGACCAACATCGCCTGGGACCTGTCCGACAATCTGACCGGATCGGGGTGGACGGACCTGGCCATCCCGGTGGACGGGGTGCCCTCGCGGTTCCGCTACCGGGAGTCGGCCTACGGCTGGGTGCTCGCGGGCGAGAGCGCGGGCGTCTACATCGGGGTGTACGGCCGCGGCGCGAGCGCGTACGGCCTGGGCCTGTCCCGCTCGGTGGACCTGAGCAGCTACGCGAGGCCGGATTCGTGAACCGCGGCGATGATCCCGGGGGCACGCGCGGGACCGGCCGCGCGTGACCCCGGGATCATCGCGGTGGAGCGCGATGCCCGGCCGGGCCGAAGCCGTGCCGGGCATCGTGGCGCGGGCCCCGGGACACGTCCTCTAGAAATTGCGCAGCGGGGTCAGGCCGAGTTGGAGGCCGGAGAGACCGCGCTCGCGTCCGCCGAGCTTGGCCGCGATCGCGGCGAGCGCGACGGCCGCGGGCGACTGCGGCGCGTCGATCACGACCGGCTTGCCGGTGTCGCCGCCCTCGCGCAGCCGGGTGTCGATCGGGATCGAACCCAGCAGCGGGACCTTGGTGCCGGTGGCCGCGGACAGGCCGTCCGCGACCCGCTGACCGCCGCCGGAGCCGAACACGTCGACCATCTCGCCGCAGTGCGGGCAGGGCAGGCCGGCCATGTTCTCGATCACACCGGCGATGGTCTGGCGGGTCTCCACCGCGATGGTGCCCGCGCGCTCGGCGACCTCGGCGGCGGCCTGCTGCGGCGTGGTCACCACCAGGATCTCCGCGTTCGGCACCAACTGGGCGACCGAGATGGCGATGTCGCCGGTGCCCGGCGGCAGGTCGAGCAGCAGCACGTCCAGGTCGCCCCAGTAGACGTCGGCGAGGAACTGCTGGAGCGCGCGGTGCAACATCGGACCGCGCCAGACCACCGGAGTGTTGCCCGGGGTGAACATGCCGATCGAGATGACCTTCACGCCGGACGCGGACGGCGGCATGATCATGTTCTCGACCTGGGTGGGCTTGCCCTCCGTGCCGAGCATGCGCGGCACCGAGTGGCCGTAGATGTCCGCATCCACGACGCCGACCTTGAGCCCCTGCGCGACCATCGAGGCGGCCAGGTTCACGGTCACCGACGACTTGCCCACGCCGCCCTTGCCGGAGGCCACCGCGTATACGCGGGTGAGCGAACCGGGTTGGGCGAACGGCACCTCGCGCTCGGCCTGACCGCCGCGCAGGTTGCTCGCGAGTTCCTTGCGCTGCGCGTCGCTCATCACGTCCAGCTCGACCCCGACCGAGGTGACGCCGGGCAGCGCGCCGACCGCGGTCTCGACCCGGCTGATGATCGTCTCGCGCATCGGGCAGCCGCTGACGGTCAGGTACACCCCGACCGCGACCCGCCCGTCGGCGTGGATCTCGACGGATTTGACCATGCCCAGTTCGGTGATGGGCCGGTGGATCTCGGGGTCCTGGACGGTCGCCAGCGCATCCTGGACGTCGTCCGCCGAGGGCAGGGTTGCAGAAGCCATACCGTGAGCTTACGACGCCCTCGGAAAAACTCTTTGAGAGCATCGACCTCCGAGCCGAATGGGGAGGTGGCCGTGTGACGACGGTGGCCGAGGAGACGCGCGTGGCCGGCTTCCGCCGGGAGTTGGGCCTGGCGTCGCTGATCGACGTGCACACGCACTTCATGCCGGGGCGCGTGCTGGACAAGGTGTGGGCGTACTTCGACGCGGCCGGTCCGCTGCTCGGCCGGCCGTGGCCGATCACCTACCGGCTGGACGAGGACGAACGGGTCGCCACGCTGCGCCGGTTCGGCGTCTCGGCGTTCACGTCGATGCTCTATCCGCACAAGCCCGAGATGGCCGCGTGGCTGAACGCGTGGGCGCGCGAGTTCGCCGACCGTACGCCGGACTGCCTGCACACCGCGACCTTCTTCGCGGAGGCGGGCGCGGCGAAGTACGTGCGCGAGGCGATCGACGCGGGTGCGGTGGTGTTCAAGGCGCACGTCCAGGTCGGCGGGTGGGATCCGGCCGATCCGCTGCTGGAGGACGTGTGGGGCACGCTCGCGGACGCCGGGGTGCCGGTGGTCGCGCACTGCGGGTCCGGGCCGGTGCCGGGCGCGCACACCGGGCCCGAGCCGATCGCCCGAGTGCTGGCCCGGCACCCCCGGCTGCGGCTGATCGTCGCGCACATGGGGATGCCGGAGTACGGCGCGTTCCTCGACCTCGCGGACCGCTACCCGGGGGTGCACCTGGACACCACGATGGCCTTCACCGACTTCGTCGAGGAGTTCACGCCCTTCCCGCCCGCCGATCGCTCCCGGTTGCGGGACGTGGGGGACCGGATCCTGTGGGGCAGCGACTTCCCGAACATCCCGTACGGCTACGCGCACGGGCTCGACGCGCTGGCCGGGCTCGACCTGGGCGACGACTGGCTGCGGGCGGTCTGCCACGACAACGCGGCCCGGCTGTTCGCCGCGGGGCTCTCCGGTCGAGCCCAACGCCGGTCGTAGGAAACGATTGCCGGCGCGTCGGCGCGGACGGCTACGTTGCCGCGCATGGCGACCGTCACGTATGTCCGAGGAGACGCCACCACGCCCCTGGGCAAGGGCGTCAAGGTGATCGCGCACGTGTGCAACGACCAGGGCGGCTGGGGCAAGGGCTTCGTGCTCGCGCTGTCCCGGCGCTGGTCCGAGCCGGAGGCCGACTATCGGCACTGGCATCGCGAGCGGGCCGGGAACGACTTCGGGCTGGGCGCGGTGCGTCTGGTCCGGGTCGACACCCACTTGTGGGTGGCCAACATGATCGGTCAGCACGGGATGCGTACCGGCAGCAAGGGACCGCCGGTGCGCTACGACGCGATCGACCGGGCGTTGGCCGAAGTCGGGCGCCGGGCCCTGGAACTGGGTGCCTCGGTCCACATGCCGCGAATCGGCTGTGGTCTGGCCGGGGGCAACTGGGGCAGGGTGGAGCCGCTCGTCCTGGAACGGTTGAGCGCGTGCGGTGTCCCGGTCACCGTCTACGACCACGACTGAACCACGAGGCGAGGCGCCCGGTGACTACGCGAACCACGGCGGACACGAAGCCGGCGTCGGCGGCGGGCAGGCCGAGCCTGTGGCGGGACGCGTCCTTCTCGGCCGTGCTCGCCGGCCTGATCGCGGTGCTGGTGTCCTACTCGGGGCCGCTGGTGATCGTGCTGTCCGCGGCCTCGGCGGGCGGGCTGACCCGGGAGCAGACCGGATCGTGGGTCTGGGCACTGTCCATCGGCAGCGGGCTGACCTGCCTGGGGCTGAGCCTGTACACCAGGATGCCGATCGTCACCGCGTGGTCCACGCCGGGCGCCGCGCTGTTGGTGACCAGCCTGGGGTCGTACTCCTACCCCGAGGCGATCGGCGCGTTCGTGGTCACCGGTGTGCTGATCACCGTGATCGGGGTGACCGGCGTGTTCGGCCGACTGATGCGGCGGGTGCCCGCCGCCGTGGTGTCCGCGATGCTGGCCGGGATCCTGTTCTCGTTCGGCACCGGGGTGTTCACCTCGGTCAAGTCCGCGCCCTGGACAGCCGGCGGCGTGCTGCTCGGCTACCTGCTCGCCAAGCGCTTCCTCCCGCGCTACGCGGTGCTCGTCGCGCTCGTGGTCGGGGTGGCCTGCTCGGCGGCGACGTCGCGGTTGCACGTGCGGATCGAGGCGTTCGAGATCGCCCGCCCGGAGTGGACCACGCCGCACCTGTCGGTGCCGGCCCTGATCGGCATCGCGGTGCCGCTCCTGGTGGCCACCCTCGCGTCCCAGAACGCGCCCGGGATGGGGGTGCTGGCCGCGTCCGGCTACACGCCGAACGACCGGGTGCTGATCGGCTCGACCGGGGCGGTGTCCACGCTGCTCGCGCCGTTCGGGTCGCACGCGATCAACCTGGCCGCGATCACCGCGGCGATCTGCACCGGCCCCGAGGCGCACCACGACCCCCGCAGGCGTTACGTCGCGGGGGTCTCGTGCGGGGTCTTCTATCTGATCGTGGGCATGTTCGGGTCGACGCTGGTCGCGCTGTTCGCGGGCCTGCCCAAGGAACTGGTGGCCGCGGTCGCGGGCGTCGCGCTGTTCGGCGCGCTGGCGAGCGGCCTCACCGGCGCGATGGCCGACGACGAGCACCGCGAGGCGGCGCTGATCACCTTCCTGGCCACCGCGTCCGGGGTCACCATCGGCGGGATCGGATCCGCGTTCTGGGGGCTGATCGCGGGTGTCCTGGCCCACGTGGTGCTGTCCTGGGGCCGGTTCAGCCCGCGGCGCGGCTCCCGCCCATGAGCAAGCGCATGCCCTCGGCGAGATCACGGCCGGTCGGGGCGGTCTCCGGCGCGAGCATCCACTGGCGGACCACGCCCACCAGCAGCGCCTGACACAGCGCCCCGACGGTGCCGGTCAGATGCTCGTTGCCCTCCTCGGGCACGCCCAGGAACACCGAGGCCAACCCGGACCGGCCCTCGTCCTGCGCCGCGGCGAGCACCTTGTGGATCTCCGGCAGGTCGTCGAGGTGGGCCAGGATCTCGAAGTTGGCGGCCCACATCATCCGGTGCGACTCCATCAGATCGATCACCCGCGTCCAGATCGCCTCGAAGCGCTCCAGCGGCGCGGACTCGGCGCCGACCGCGTCGACCAGCGCGGCGCTCAACTCGTTGCCCCACTCCTTGATCGACTCCAGCAGCGCCTGCTGCATCAGCGCGTCCTTGGACCCGTAGTGGTAGCCGATCGATCCGAGGTTGGTGCCCGACACGGCGACGATGTCGCGCGCGGTCGTGCGCATGTAGCCCTTCTCGTACAGACAACGTTTGGCGCCGGCCAGCAGGTCTTCGCGGTGTCCCATGGGGCGATGGTAACCGGGGATTAGACAAATGTCTTACACAAGTGACTCATACGCGTGTATGAAGAAGTTCGACCCCGCCGTCGACCTGGATCCGGTGCCGGCTCAGGGATGTTCCGGGTCCGGCGGCGGCTGCTGCCGGGTCAGGTGCGCGTCGGTGACGTCGCGTCCCATCAGCCACCCGTCGGTCTCCCGTCGCTCGTCCAACTCCTTGAGCATGGACTGGAGTTCCGAACGCAGGAAGTCCCGGGTGGCGACCTCGCCGAGGGCGATCCGCAGTGCCGCGACCTCGCGGGTCAGATATTCGGTGTCGGCGATGTTGCGCTCGTTGCGGGCCCGGTCCTGCTCCAGGTTGACCCGGTCCCGGTCGTCCTGCCTGTTCTGCGCGAGCAGGATCAGCGGCGCCGCGTAGGACGCCTGGAGGGACAGTGCCAGGGTCAGGAAGATGAACGGGTACTCGTCGAAGCGCAGCGCCGGCGGCACGAAGATGTTCCAGCCGATCCACACGATCACCGTGGCGGTCATGTAGACCAGGAACCGACCGGTGCCCAGGAAACGGGCGATCCGCTCGGAGAACCGGCCGAACGCCTCCGGGTCGTACGCGGGCAGCAGCGGACGCCGCCCCGGATCGCGCGGTTGATCCAGGCGCGGGCGGCGGCGCTTGTCGGCGCTCGTGCTCTCACGAGCCACGGCGGACACCCCCGTCTCCGTGTATGGCGCCCTCGCGCCAGTCCTCGGGCAGCAGATGGTCGAGCACGTCGTCGACGGTGACCGCGCCGAGCAGGTGGTCGTCCTCGTCCACCACCGGCGCCGCGACCATGTTGTACGCGGCCAGGAAGCTGGTCACCTCGGCGAGCGGGGTGTCCGGGCGCAGCGGCATCAGGTCGGTGTCCAGCACCGCGCCGACCAGGGTGAACGGCGGATCGCGCAACAAGCGCTGGAAGTGCACCGTGCCCAGGTACTTCCCGGTCGGCGTCTCGGTCGGCGGCCGGCACACGTAGACCTGACTGGCCAGGGCCGGCGAGAGGTCGGCGTTGCGCACGTGGGCGAGCGCCTCGGCGATGGTGGCGCCGGGTTCGAGCACGATCGGCTCGGTGGTCATCATGCCGCCGGCGGTGTCCTCGACGTAGGTCAGCAGCCGGCGCACGTCCTCGGCCTCCTCCGGCTCCATCAGGCCGAGCAGGCGTTCCGCGGTGTCCTCGGGCAGCTCGGAGATCAGGTCGGCCGCGTCGTCCGGGTCCATCGCCTCCAGCACGTCGGCCGCGCGCTCCTCCTGGAGCTGGCCCAGGATCTCCACCTGGTCGTCCTCGGGCAGTTCCTCCAGCACGTCCGCGAGCCGGTCGTCGTCGAGCGCCGCGGCCACCTCGGCGCGGCGCTTGGCGGAGAGGTTGTGCAGCACGTTCGCCAGGTCGGCGGGCCGCAATTGCTCGAAGGTGGCGAGCAGGTTGGCCGCGCCCTGCTGGTCCTCGGGGCGCTCGAAACCGACCACCGCGTTCCAGTCCACGGTGATCGTCTCGCCGCGTCGCCGGCGCAGGCCGGAGGTGCCGCCCTTTTGCACGAAGAGCTTGGAGATCAGCCAGTCGCGACCGCGTCCGAGCGCCATCGCGACGTCCAGCACGGTCACCGGCTCGTCGGTCTCGGCCAGGCTCACCCGGCGATCGAGCATCTCGGCGAGCACCAGCGTCTCGCTCGGCCGTTGCTCGAAGCGGCGCATGTTGACCAGCCCGGTGGTGATCACCTCGCCGGTCTCCACGCTGGTCACCCGGGTCATCGGGACGAAGATCCGCCGACGGGTGGCCACCTCGACGACCAGGCCGAGCA
This sequence comes from Embleya sp. NPDC127516, assembly GCF_044765325.1. Lineage (NCBI taxonomy): Bacteria > Bacillati > Actinomycetota > Actinomycetes > Kitasatosporales > Streptomycetaceae > Embleya > Embleya sp. NPDC127516. Next base: position 263,850 of record NZ_JBIWJT010000010.1, read on the forward strand.
CGCGCGGGGGGAGCTGGGCGGTGCGCAGCATCACCACCACGTCGCGCAGCCGGCCGACGTGGTCGCCGTTGGGGTCGAACACGGCCACGCCCGCCAGGTGCGAGATGAACACCCGCCCGGATGACGCACCCATGCCGTGGTCCCTCCGTCGCCGATGTGTATGCCCGCTCGGGCCGATCCGCGGCCGATCCGCGCGGTCGTTCCTCGTATGCCCCCGGACGGTCAGGCTACCGGTCGACGTGGGCATGATCACGACACCTCGCGCCCGGCTCAGTACAGTGCCGCCCGTGCGCTTGCCTCAGACGAAGACCACGATCGCCCTCCTGGCCGCCTGCGTCCTCACCGGCACGGCGTGTTCGAAGGCGGAGACCGGACTCGGCTCGGAATCCGCGGATTCCATCGCCGGCAAGTCCAAGGCGGCGGCCGCGACGGCCGTCGCGGTCCACGTGCAGGGCGTGTGGCGGATCCAGACCCAGGAGTTCCGGATCGATCTGCGGCTCAAGCGCGAGGGAGGGGTGGGCACCGTGGTCACCGCGGACAGCACCATCGAACTGCTGCGGATCGGCGAGGACCTGTTCGTGCGCGGCGACGCCCGGCTGTATCGGGGCCGGGACGGGCGCGGGGGGACCGACGTCGAGGAGTCGGCCCAGACGCTGCGGGACAAGTTCGTCAAGGTGCCGCCCGCCGATCCCAGCTACGCGCGGCTGTCCGGGTTCACCCGGATGCAGGACATGATCACCGATCTGATCCGGCTCAACGGCAAGCTCAAGAAGGACGGCCGGGAGAAGATACGCGGCGCCGAGTCACTCAAGGTGGTGGCCGACCGGGGGCGCGGCGGCGAACTGCGGGTGGCGCTGAAGGGGACCCCGTTCCCGCTCAAGTACATTCCTTCGCCGAGCGGCGGATCGCTCGAACTGTTCGAGTACAACCAGGACTTCCCGCTGGTGTTGCCCAAGCCCGACGACGTGCTCGACTACGGGTCGATGACCGACGGCAAGGAACCGTCGGACAAGTCGCCGGACAAGTCCCCGGTCAAACCCTCGGGTCAGCCCTCCGGAAAACCCTCGGGTCAGCCCTCGGGCAAGCCCACCGGGCCGGTGCCGGGTACCGACTGAGGCGGGGGATTCCGGCTCCGGGATACCGTTTCCCGCAGGACGTCGACGCGGGCGTGCGTCGATCAGGTCAGCGAACCAACGAGACATCGAACGACGAGGAACCCAACGGTGGATCACGTGCGGCGCGGCTTCGTGGTGGCGACGGCTGTATCGGTCACGGTGCTGGCCGCCGGGTGCAGTGCGGGACGGCCCGCACACCGCTCGTGGCAGGCGCCGGTGGACGAGCCGACGGCGGGTGCGCCGCTCGGCAACCAGGTGGACGGGCTGGACCCGGCGGCGATCCTTCAGCGTGCCCAGGCCGCGACGGCCGCCGCGAAGTCCGTGCACGTCAAGGGCGAACTGGCGGTCCCGGGCGCGTCCGGCAGGCCGGCCAAGCCGTTCAGCGTGGACATGCGCTTCACCAGCACCGGCAGCGAGGGCCAGATCGTCGAGGACAACACGACCGCGTACATCACCCGGGTGCAGAACCAGGTCTGGTTCCGGGGGGACGCGAAGTTCTGGTCCAAGGTCGAGGGCAACGGCAGCGAGACGGCCAACCACGACAAGTACGTACAGGTCCCCTCCGGGGACAAGAAGTACGGCGGCATCGTGGAGAACACCTACGTCGAGCGGCTGACCAACAAGCTGATGGGCAAGCCGGGCAAGCTGGAGAAGGGCGCGGTCAAGCAGGTCAACGGCCACAAGGCGATCGCCCTGGAGAATCGCACGCCGGGCGCGGGCGGCACCATCTGGGTGGCCACCGAGGGCGCCCCGTACCTGCTGCGGATGGAGTCGGCCCAGGACGCGAAGCAGACCGGCGCGTTCGACTTCCTCGGCTACGGCGAACGGGTCGACGTGCACGCGCCGGAGCCCAAGGACGTGGTGGACAAGGACCTGACCACCCAGGGCCGCCCGACCGGCGGCAGCAACGGCACCTCGACCGGCGGCTCGAGCACGCGGCCGCCGACGACCGGCGCGCCCACGAGTTCCACCACGCGCCGCCCCGACATCGGCCGGACCGGCAAGCCGCCGGTCCCCGCCGGCCTCAAGCACGACCCGGTGTTGTTCTTCTGATCGGGCGTCGGGCCCACCCGGGGCGGCCTCATCCGGTGCGGGCCCACGGCTCACCCGAGGCGGCTCCGTCGCCGCGCCCGACGTCCCGCGGACGGTCGGCGCCCGGGCCCGGCCCGGGGGCACCGACTGTCAGCCGCGCCGGCGCAGGCGGCCGATCGACAGGTTGAACGGGGACGCGCCGCGCGTCACGGCCGGCGACCCGACCGGAACGGTGCGTCCGGCGTCCCGGGGCAGATCCCGGGCCGGGCCGGTCGGGGTCAACCGGATCAGGTCGCACTCGCGTTTCCAGCGGGCCGGCTGCTCCTCGCCGTCGGGCGCGTTCAACCGGGCCGCGTGCAGGGCCAGCACGGCCGGCTCCCACGCCGGGTCGTCCGGTGCCACCACGGCGACCCGGGCGGTCCAGCCGGGCAGCCGGCCGCCCTTGTCCTTGCTGCGCAGGTCCACGAGCGCCTCGGCGGCCTCGGCCAGGCCGGGCACGAACTGCTCGACCGCGCCGTCCGCGCGGGCCGTCACCAGCCACGACGCGCCGTCCAGCCACACGTGCCAGACCGGGCGGGCGGGTGCGGTGCCGACCGTGAGCCAGAGCAGGCCGGACTTCTTCGCGGCTTCCTCGCGCAGCGCGTCCGCTTCCGGGAGTGCGTCGGTGTCCGTCATGCGCCACAGCGTCCCACAACGCGCGGGCGCGGAACGTGGTCCCGCCCCGGCGACGTGCGAGGCCGAACGTGCGCCACCTCATAGCCCGCCAGGGGTGACCCGTCGGTAACCTGACCGCACGATCCGCAGCACTGGGAGGACCAGAGACATGGCCGCCACATCGCGTAGCTTGCGTTCCCGCCGTTCCTGTATGGCTGTGCCCGGCAGCAACCCGCGCTTCATCGAGAAGGCGCAGGGGCTTCCGGTCGACCAGGTGTTCCTCGACCTCGAGGACGCCTGCGCCCCGCTCGCGAAGGAGGGCGCGCGGCACACCATCGTCGACGCGCTCAACAACGGCGACTGGGGGAATCGGATCCGCGTCGTGCGGGTCAACGACTGGACCACCCACTGGACCTACCGCGACGTGGTCACCGTCGTGGAGGGCGCGGGGGCCAACCTCGACGCCATCATGCTGCCGAAGGTCCAGGACGCCGGCCAGGTCAAGGCCCTGGACCTGCTGCTCACCCAGATCGAGAAGACGGTCGGCCTGGAGGTCGGCCGGATCGGCATCGAGGCGCAGATCGAGAACGCCCGAGGACTGGTCAACGTCGACGAGATCGCCGCCGCGTCGCCGCGCGTGGAGACCATCATCTTCGGCCCGGCCGACTTCATGGCGTCGATCAACATGAAGTCCCTCGTGGTCGGCGAGCAGCCGCCGGGCTACGACACCGGCGACGCGTACCACTACATCCTGATGCGGATCCTGATGGCCGCGCGGGCCAACGACCTCCAGGCGATCGACGGCCCCTACCTCCAGATCAAGGAGGTCGACGGCTTCCGCCGGGTGGCCGGCCGCTCGGCCGCGCTGGGCTTCGACGGCAAGTGGGTGCTGCACCCCGGCCAGATCGACGCCGCGAACGAGCTGTACTCGCCGACCCAGGCCGACTACGACCACGCCGAGATGATCCTCGACGCGTACGACTGGTGCACCTCGGCCGAGGGCGGCATGAAGGGCGCCGCGATGCTCGGCGACGAGATGATCGACGAGGCGTCGCGCAAGATGGCCCTGGTGATCTCGGCCAAGGGTCGCGCGGCGGGCATGCAGCGTACGCAGAAGTTCGAGGCCCCCAAGGGCTGAGTCCGGCCCCGGTGACCCGGGCCGGTGCTCCGGTGCCCGGGCGGTGACGCGACGAAGGGGCGGCACCCGATCGGTGATCGGGTGCCGCCCCTTCGTGTCGCATCGGCCGTGTCGCATCCGCGCGGCGCGGCGGCTCCCGGGGCGCGCCGCGGCCCGGCTCAGCTCTCGGTGAGCAGACCCGCGCGCAGAGTGCCGAGCGTGCGCGACAGCAGCCGAGAGACGTGCATCTGGGAGATGCCCAGTTGCTCGCCGATCTCGGACTGGGTCTTGCCGCCGAAGAAGCGCAACATCAGGATGTGCTTCTCGCGCGGCGGGAGCGCGGCGATCAGCGGCTTGAGCGACTCTCGGTTCTCCACCAGTTCGATCGCGTCGTCGTCCGCGCCGAGCCGGTCCATCGGAACCGCGGCGTCGTCGCCGGCGCCCGCGGGGGTGTCCAGCGACGAGGCGCTGTAGCCGTTCGAGGCGATCATGCCCTCGACGACCTCCTCGCGGGAGACGTCCAGGAAGTCCGCCAACTCGGCGACGGTGGGCGCCCGTTCCAGGCGCCGGCCGAGCTCGTCGCTCGCCTTCGCCAGCCGCAGCCGCAACTCCTGGAGTCGGCGCGGAACCCGGACGGACCACGAGGTGTCCCGGAAGAAGCGCTTGATCTCGCCGAGGATGGTCGGCATCGCGAAGGTCGGGAACTCCACCTCGCGCTCGGTGTCGAAGCGGTCGATCGCCTTGATCAGCCCGATCGTGCCGACCTGGACGATGTCCTCCAGCGGCTCGCTGCGGGTGCGGAAGCGAGCCGCCGCGAAGCGCACCAGCGGCAGGTTGAGTTCGATGAGGGTGTTGCGCACGTACTGGTACTCGTGGGTGCCCTCTTCCAGCCGGTTCAGCCGCCGGAAGAGTGTCTTCGAGAGCGCGCGCGCGTCGGCGGCGCCCATCGATCCGATCTCGTCGTCGTCGAATTCACGCGCGAGTTCGCACAGATCCAGCTCTTCTGCCCCGGTGTCCGTCGCCGGTGGCCGCTGTGACCCCCGGACCTGCATCTCGGCTTCGAGCTGTACTGCCATGCCTCCCCCTCGTCACGCTTTTGAGGTCTCTCCCGTGCGCCTAACCCGGATGGGGGAGAGCAAACACCATCCACCCGAAAAACTTGTGCGGGCAAGCCGACCCCCCGCATTCGGGGGCGGTCGTCTATCGTGTGCCCGGGCCGGAGTACTCGATGGGCAAAGGGCAGCAGGAGGCTGGCATGCAGGGCGGCTTGACGGTGTCGGTGAGCACCAATGGCACCTCTGCGATCGTTACGGTCGCCGGTGAGATCGACGTGGACAGTGCCGCCGCGGTGCGGGACCGCCTGTTCGAGTGTGTCGAGCAGGGCAGTACGCGTCTGGTGATCGACTGCTCGGACCTCGATTTCTGTGATTCGACCGGGCTGAACGCGTTTCTCGCCGCCCGGCTGCGCGCGCAGGCCGCGGGAGGAGCCGTCCACCTCGTGGGCGTTCAACCCGCTGTTGCGCGGGTATTCGAGATCACCGGTGCGGTACAGGGGTTCACTTTCCACGAGACCCTGGCAGAGGCGGTCGGAGAGTAGCCCGTGACTTCTGGTGTCCTCCAGCGGGATGCGGGCAACTATCACCGCGTAGCAGCGTGAGCGAGGTGAGCCAGTAGATGTGCGCCATGCGATCGCAGGCGCCCGGCGACGGGGGCGCCTGCTTCTCCACACCACCGCTTCGTCAGGTGCGGAGATTGCCGTTCGAGGGCGCGAAGGGGGCGGTGGCGCGGTCGAGGACGTTCATCCGCAACACGCTCCACGCGTACGGATGGTCGGGTTCCCAGGACGAGCAGGTGATGCTGACCGCCGACGACGTGCTGCTCGTCGCGGTCGAGCTGGTCACCAACGCGTGCCTGCACGCGGGCGGTCCGGTGGAGTTGCGCGTCGTGCGGACGAGCGAGCTGTTGCGGATCGAGGTGGACGACCGCAGCGAGGAGCCGCCGCAGGCACGTGCTCCGCATTCGGGGACACGACCGGGCGGACACGGACTGCACATCATCCGGCGGCTGACGCTGGACTGGGGGGTGGTCGTGCACCAGGGCGACGGGAAGACCGTGTGGGTGGACATGCCCGTCCCCGAGGTGATGCGCTGAATCGGACGCCTGCTCGCGGGGTGCGGTGCCGAGCCGGATACCGGCCCGAACCCGGTGCGCTCGGCGGATACCCTGGAGCACATGTCTGCCTCTTCGGTTCGTGTTCGCTTCGCTCCCTCTCCCACCGGCATGTTCCACGTCGGTGGCGCTCGTTCCGCGCTGTACAACTGGGCCGTCGCGCACAAGGCCGGCGGCACGTTCGTGCTGCGTGTCGAGGACACCGACGAGGCGCGGAACCGGCCCGAGTGGACCGAGGGCATCATCGGCGCGCTCGCGGCGATCGGCATCAACGCGTCCGACCCGGCCTTCGAGGGCCCGTACTTCCAGTCGCAGAACACCGCGTTGCACCGCGAGAAGGCGGTCGAGCTCTTCGACGCGGGCCGCGCGTACTACTGCGACTGCACGCGTGAGGACCTGGAGGCCCGGACCGGCTCCAAGCACCTGGGCTACGACGGCTTCTGCCGCGACCGCGGGCTGCCCGCGGGCGAGGGGCGCGCACTGCGCTTCCGTACGCCGGACGAGGGCGTCACGGTGGTGGCCGACCTGGTCCGCGGCGACACCGAGTTCCCGAACGCCTCGCTGGAGGACTTCGTGGTGGCCCGGGGCAACGGCTCGGCCGTGTTCCTGCTGGCGAACGTGGTCGACGACGTCGACCAGCGGATCACCATCGTCATCCGCGGCGAGGAGCACCTGTCCAACGCGGCCAAGCAGCAGCTGTTGTGGGAGGCGCTGGGCGCGACCGCGCCGCAGTGGGCGCACCTGCCGGTGATCGTCAACGAGAAGCGGCAGAAGTTGTCCAAGCGTCGGGACAAGGTGGCGCTGGAGTCCTACCTGGACGAGGGCTACCTGCCCGAGGCGCTGGTGAACTACCTCTTCCTGCTCGGCTGGGGCCCGAAGGACGACGTGGAGATCCGGCCGTACGCGGAGCTGGAGCAGCTCTTCGACCTGCGGGACGTGAACAAGTCGTCGGCGTTCTTCGACGTGAAGAAGTTGTCCTCGTTCAACGCCGACTACATTCGCGCGCTGGACGCGGACGCGTTCGTGAAGGCGTGCGAGCCGTGGGTGCTCGGGGAGAAGGCGCCGTGGGCGAAGGAGGCGTACGACCCGGCGGTGTTCGCCGAGGTCGCGCCGCTCGTGCAGACCCGGATCACGGTGCTCGACGAGGTCCCGATGTACGTGGACTTCCTGTTCCTGGACGCGCCCGCCGAGGACGAGGCGGCCTGGGCCAAGGCGATGAAGCCGGGCGCCGCGGACGTGCTGGCCAGTGCGCGCGAGGAGCTCGCGGGGGCCGAGTGGAACGTGGACGCGCTCAAGGCCGCGGTCGAGGCCGCGGGTGCCGCGCACGGCCTGAAGTTGTCCAAGTCGCAGGCCCCGGTCCGGGTCGCGGTGACCGGTCGCACGATCGGCCTGCCCCTGTTCGAGTCGCTCCAGGTACTCGGCCGCGACCGGGTCCTGTCCCGCATCGACGCGGCGCTGGCCAGGTTGGCGACGGCGCAGTAGTCGCCGCACCGGAACACGGCGGGCCCGCACACCGGGAAACGGGTGGGCGGGCCCGCCGGGGCGGCGGGTCAGCTCAGTGACAGGGTCAGTGTGGTGTCGTAGGCACCGGGCTGCTGCATCGCGGGTACGGCGAGCGAGATCGATGCCTTGGCGATGAACGCGCCGCCGGTTCGCGGGGCGTTCGGCGTCGACGCCAGCACGGATCCGCCGGCGATCCGGCCGGGCGTGCCGGGCACCGCGACGCTCAGGCCGCCCGGCGCGCTCTCCACCGCCGGTACCCAGGTGAAGTGATCGGCCGGAATCCGGCCGCCGTCCGGTGAGGTGAAGTCGCCGATGTCGGCGGTGAGCGTCCAGCCGAGCGAGCCGCCGCGCACGTCGGTGACGGTGATCGGGTTCAGCGGGCCGGACATGGTCTGCGCGCGGGTGCTCACCGCGCCGCCCACGAGTCGGATGCCGTCACCCTGCTGGGAGATGGTCAGCCCGCCGGTGCCGATCACGCCGGTGATGTGCTGGGACACCGTGCCGGCGCCGGAGTCGGCACCGACCGTCAGAGTGCGCGAGACGGCCGGTGGCACGACCGGGGCGCAGTCGATCAGCGTCCCCCCGATGCCCTCCGCGGTCACCGTGTAGGTGCCCGGGGTGAGCGTGACCGGGCCGCTTCCGGGGATCGTGAACGTGCCGGTGAGATCGGTGAGTTCAAGGGAGCCGGAGGGATTCTCCGGCGCCGGGCGGCCCTGACCGCGTACCCCGAAGGCGGTGTGCTGCGAGCCGCCCACGTTCACGGCGGCCTCTGCGTAGAACGGGATCGAGTCGATGTGCGGCATTCCCGGATACTTCGGCTGCGTACCCCAGTGCCAGGTGACGGTGACCGTTTCGCCCGGGTTGTAGGTCGGCTTGTCCGGGCTGACGACCAGGTCCACGTCGAACGCGTCTTCCGGGAACCGTATGCCGAGGATGGAGGAGGAGCATCGCTCCTGGTACGTGATGGTGTCCGCCTGTGCGGGTGCCGCCGACGTCAGGCCGACGGCCGCGACGACGATCGCCGTCGCGCAAGCCGCCAGGACGCGACGGGCCGAGTTTCTCTGGTTTCTCTTGAACACGGATTTCCTTGCCGGAGTCGGGAATCGATCGGTGCCAAGGCGCGGTGGGGACCGGGTTGGTTCCGAGCGGGTCCCCGACCGACACGATGTTTGGCACGATCAATGATTACTGACGGCAACCCGCGCCGCACTCGGAATTGCGCAGCAACTCGCTTGGGTGGCAAGGAAATTGACGGGCCGTTGGATCGTTCCCGGCCGGGAACTCCGGACGGCCCCCGCGACTGTCGTCGCGGGGGCCGCCCGGAGTTTCGGTGTTGCTCGTGCTATCGCGTCAGCTGATCGAGAGGGTCAGCGTGGCGGTGTAGGTGCCGACCGCCTGGTACGCCGGGACGGCGAGGGAGAGGTCGGCGTCGGCGGCGAAGGTACCGCCGGTGACGGGCGCCGCCGGAGCGGACGCCAGCGTGGCGCCGGTGCCGATCGGGCCGGCACTACCGGGCACCGCGACACTGGGCGAGCCCGGGCCCGCGGCGACCTTCGGGGTCCAGGTGAACTTGTCGGCGCCGATCTTGCCGCCGGTGCCGTTGGTGAAGTCGGACACCGAGCCGGTGAGGGTCCACCCGGTGTTGCCGCTGCGGAAGTCCTTCACGGTCACGGTGTTCAGCGCGCCGGTCATGTTCTGCGCCTGGCCGTTGATCGTGATGTCCGACAGCTTGATCGCGCCGGCTTCCTGGGAGATGGTCAGGCCGCCGGCCACCACGTTGCCGGTCACGGTCTGGTCCAGGCTCGCGCCGGGGACGGTGATGCGGAACGGAGTGGTGATCGCGGTGGTGTCGTCGGTGCCCTCGGTCACGTAGATCGAGGCGATCGACGGGTCGCTCGCGACGAAGTCCGGGATGGTGAAGGTGCCGTCGGCGGCCGAGTCGGCGTACGCGGCCGTCTCGTCCAGCACGTAGCCCGAAGCGGTCTGGCCGCGCGCGATGATGGTCAGGTTCGGGGTGAAGTTCTTCCCGGTGACCTTGACCGTGGTGCCCACCGGACCACTGGCCGGGTCGAGGCTGATCTGCCGCGCGGTGGCGGTGATCTTGATCGGGGCGAGCGCCTCGGAGGCACCGACCTTGACCTTGATCTTGTAGTCGCCCGCGGCCACCGTGGCGATCGTGCTCACGTTGCCGGTGAGCGCGCCGTCGGCCACCGCGAGGGTGTTGCCGGGCGCGATCTTGGCCGCGTCGCAGGCCGCGCCGGCGGCGTCGCACAGCTCGACCGACGGGGTGCCGGCCGGCCAGTGCGCACCGGTCAGTGCGATCGGCGCGCCGGCGGCGGCCTCGGCCGGACCGGACAGCGTGGCCGGCTCCTGCGAGGTGCCTTCGACCTTGAGGGTGCGCGAGACCGCGACCGGGGTCACCGGCGTGCAGTCGGTCGGCACCTTCAGGCCCAGGGCCGTGGTGAAGGTCGAGTAGATGTCCGGGGTCAGGGCGACGTCACCGGGCGTGGTCAGGGTGAACTTGCCGGTGCCGTCACTGACCTTGAGGTCCTGGCCGGGCAGGGCCTCCGGGTTGTCCTGCGGCCCGATCACCTTGAAGTTGCCGCTCTGGGCACCGGAGAGCTTCACCGTGCCGTCGAGGTAGGTCGAGTTCGCCGGCACCTTGCCGATCACCGGAATGGTCGGCGGGGCTTTCGGGAACACCGTCCAGTGCCACTTGACCGTGACCTCTTCACCCACGGCGTACGTGGGCTTGTCCGGGGTGACCTGCAGATCCATCTGGACCTGACCGTTGGGCAGGTTCGGCGAGTACTTGTTGACACAGTGCGTCGTGTAGTCGACCGGGACCGCCTGGGCGGACGGTGCGAGGACCACGAGACCGCCGGCGGTCGCGACGGCGACGACGGCTGTCGAGGCGAGCAGCCTGCGTGGAGCGATTCTTCGCATTCGGGACACTATTCTCCTCGCGGGGATGGGAATATGCCTACTGCCACGGTGGAGCGGCATCGCGCGATCCCGGAATTCTGCGGCCTCCGCCCTCTCGGAGCGTGGCGGGCCGCCGGTCGGAATGCGACGGATGCGGTAGCGGTCGGCAATAGATGGTCCGACACCGTATTCATCCGTTAATTGCTGACGAAGTCAATGACTATTCCGAGGCGATCCAGGTGTCACGTGTCAACATGATCGACTTGCCGCGCGGCAAGGGAAGCGGAATGCGATCGTCCCCTCCCGGACCCCGGTATCGGGCACAACGAAGGCCGCCGTCCCCAGGGACGGCGGCCTCCGGTCGAGCCCTTCGGATATACGTCAGCCCGTCACGGTGAACGGGGTCGACGCGTTGCGGTCGGAGTGGAAGGTCTCCGACGCGATGATGCCGGTGGTGTTCGACTTCGTGATCAGGATCCAGATGCTGAAGTCGCCGTTGGCGTTCGCCCAGGCGCCGGCCCAGTCACTGGTCTTGGAGTTGCCCGCCAGACCGTTGACGTTGACCCACGCGAGCGAGCCGTAGCCGTGCCCGGTGACCAGGACGAACGTGCACGGGTCGCCGGACGTCTTGTTCAGCTCCAGCCAGCGGCGCTGCACGGTGACCGAGGTCAGCGCGCTGTTGCTGCCGTCGCTGAGCTTGAGCTTGTAGGTGCCCTCGCCCACGTTTCCGGCGATCGTCACGTTGCCGGCGAGCGTGCCGTCGGCGGCGATGGTGATCGGGCCCGAGCTGATCCGGGCGGCGCTGCACGCGGAGCCGTCGGCCGCGCACAGCGACGCGGCGGCGGAGCCGTTCGGGGTCCAGTTGTTGCCGGACACCGCGACCGAGCCACCGGCGTGCGTGGTCGCGGGCGACGCCGACAGGGTGGCCGGCAGGGCCGCGCCGATGGTGAACGGCACGGCGAAGCCGGTCGTCTCGTCGACGCCCTCGGTGATCCAGACCGCGGTGATGCTCGGGTCGCTCACCACGAAGTCCGGGATGGTGATCGTGCCGTCGGCGGCCGAGTCGGCGTACGCGGCCGTCTCGTCCAGCACGTAGCCCGTCGCGGTCTGGCCGCGCGCGATGACGGTCAGGTTCGGGTTGAAGTTCTTGCCGGTCACCGAGACGACGGTGCCCACGGGGCCCCGGTTGGGGCTGAGCGTGGCCTGTCGGGCGACCGCGTTGATCTTGACCGCGGCGACCGCCTCGCCGGCGCCGACCTTGACCTTGAGCTTGTAGTTGCCGGTCGGCACGGTGGCGACGGTGTTGATGTTGCCGGACAGCGCGCCGTTGGCCACCACCAGGCTGTTCGCCGCGATCTTGCTCGCGTCGCACGCGGCGCCGTTCGCGTCGCACAACTGCACCGACGGGGTGCCCGCGGCCCAGTTGTTGCCGGCCAGCGCGACCTGGGCGCCGGCGTTGAACTCACCGGGGTTCGCGCTCAGGGTGGGCGCCCCCTGCGAGGGGCCGTCCACGGTGAGGGTGCGCGACACCGAGATGGGGTTGATCGGCGAGCACTTGGTCTCGACCGTCTGCCCGACCGCAGTGGTCCACGTCGAGTAGATGTCCGGGGTCAGGTTGACCTGGCCGGCCTGGGTCAGTGTGAGGTTGCCGACCGGGTTGCTCAGGATCAGGTCCTGGCCGGGCAGCGCCTCGGGGTTGATCTTCGGTCCCTGGATGGCGAAGTTGCCGGTCTGCGCGCCCGTCAACTTCACCGTACCGACCGGATAGGTCGAGTCCTTCGGCACCTTGCCGACGACCGGGATCGACGTGGGGGCCTTGGGGTACAGCTTCCACTGCCACTCGACCGAGACGACATCGCCCACCTGGTAGCTGCTCTTGGCAGGGGTGACCACCAGGTCGATCTTGACCTGGCCGTCCGGCGGCGTCGAGTACGGGTTGGTGCAGTGCGTCGCGTAGTCGACGGTGTCGGCTTGCGCGGCGGGGGCGAGGACGAGGGCGCCGGTGCTCGCGATGGCGCCGACGGCTGCGGCCGCGATCAGCCTGCGCGGAGCGATTCTTCGCATTCGGGACACGTTTCTCCTAGCCGGGTGGGAGGTGCCTGGTGGTGCGGGAGAGTCCGCTTCCCCCGCGTACGCCCGGAGGGCGACATTTCGTCGCCCACTACGGCCGTCGCCCGTCGGCGACGGGTGTCGGGAGTGTTGGCCGAGTGGCTGGGTGAAAAGGCCGGGATGGCGAACTCCGAACGTTGCTGGTCCGCCCGAACATCTAGCGAATAAAGGCGCAGGAAGCAATGCGTAAAACGTGGCGATCTTGGTGTCACGTGTCACCATGATCAACTTTGATAAACCTGCTCCAGCCTTCTGTTTCTGAGCTTGACCGAGTCAATAGGAACCGCGATCGATTCATGATCGCTGCCCGATGGATTCATCTACAAAACCGTATTGACTTCTTCCGCTTGCGCAGTTTCACTTTGGCTGTGCCGGAGGGCCCCGGCGTGGGGAAGAAGCGGGCCCGCCCCGGATCCCGATAACACCGTCGTGCCGTCCGGTTCGTACCGCGTCGGCCGACCCTTCGGGATGCCCGCCGGTTGCTCCACCGTTTTCGCCTGCGGCGTGCAGGCCGGGAAGAACGTGCGCCATCACCAGGTCCTCGGAAGCGATGAAAAGGAGCTCCACCATGTCTCGTACCAAGCTCGCAAGCGCCGGTATCGCCTGCTCGGCCGCCGCCTTCGCCGCGGTCATGGCGCTGTCCGGCACCGCGAACGCGGTTCCCGATTCGCGCAGCGTGAACCTCACCTGCAAGGACAGCACGGGTACCACGTGGGTCACCGGCGGCACTGGAACCCTCACCTCCAGTGACCCGGGCGGCACGGCGGCGCAGAAGATGAAGCTCGTCTCGCCGATGACCGCGCCGATCGCGATCCCGGCGAACTCGCTGACCACCACCATCCGCACCATCCAGACCGGCGCGGGTGCGGGCACCGTTCGTGACTTCACCGGCACCGTGAACCTGCCGATGAACATCGGAAACCAGATCAACCTGGGCCCGGTTTCCGGGACTTCGCGGCTTGCTGCGGGCACCACCGTGCGCCTGCAGGACACTTCGGCCGCCGCGCCGAGCGCCACAAACTGGTCGGTGAAGATCAACACGAGCATCTCCGGCTCCCCGGTGGAGATCTGGTGTGCCGGCAAGCAGGACGCGGCTTCGGGCGACTACACGTTCTGATCGATCCCGGACCGGACCCTGCCCGTGCAGGAGGGTCCGATCAGGATTCGATGATCAGGATTCGATGACGTCTCGCGCCTGCCCGGGCGGCCTCGTGCCGCCCGGGCAGGCGTACGCATGTCCGGGTATCGGTGACGCGAGCCGGTGGGGGCACAAGGGCGTGGCCCGGCGAGCGGGCTTTTCCGCCGTTCGAGGTATTCCCGATGATTCGGGTCGGAGGGCCGGGGCGGCATTCTTTATCGGTGTCACGTGTCACCAAGATCGAATCAGATAAAGCCGGCCCGATAATCGCCTTTCGATTCTTTCCCGGATTCCCGGGAACGGAAACCGTTTTACTTCGCCGGCCGTACGGTTCGTGTCGAGTCGGCCGAAAGGGCCCGTGCGAGTGGTGGAGCGGGCCGGTCATCGGTCTCGGCGCGGTCGGTGACGGTGGCCGTATCGGCCGCATTCCCCGCCTACGCGGGCCGAAGCCGTGGTGCGGGCCGGGTCTTCGAAACCGACGCGCAGGAAGCCTCTCCAGGGCTCCCGCCGCCGCTCGGTACAGCGGGTGTGACCACCGCGTTCGCGGCAACCGCAGCAGCTTGGCCACCGTGCCGGACGCATCGAACCGGCCGGTGTGGATCGCATTGCGCCCGAACGGGCCACGGTCCTGCCCTGCGGCGCGGGTGGATCGGACTCCGGGGCGGACGACCTTCGCCCGCCGAGCGGCTCGGGCCCGGAAAATTGCACCGGAACCATCGATTTCGCTTTCCTTCGCGGATTGGTTTCCGTGCGTCTCTCCGGACGTGCCGCGTCCCGCGGGACGTTTGTTTTACCGAGAATTCGGGACGCAATACTCACGTTACGTAATCACGCCTGTATAGTGACGCGTGTCACCATGATCAAAGATATGCATTTGGTGATCATGAGGATTGAAGGCGCTCTGTCGGTCGATATGGTTGGAAGCTTCTCGAAGATCACTCGGCTTTGTAAACGTGGACATTAGGCATTGACTTCTTTTCTTTCTCCCGCTTCACTCTCCCTGTGCCGGAAGGCCCGATGCAGAAGCAATCCGGGCCCTTCGCGGTTTGGCTTGCGTCGCCGTTCCCGTCGATGTCGAGATACCGGCCGGCAGTACCAGCGTCTTGCCTGCTTCAGGGCACTCGGGCAAGCACGTCTTCATTCGGAAAGCCGTGAAAGGAGCACCACCCCTCATGTCTCGTTCCAAAGCTGCAACGGTTGGCATCGCCTGTACGGCGGGTGCCTTCGCGGCCGTGATGGCCATGTCCGGTACTGCCAACGCCGCTCCGCCGGAGTCGCGCGGGGTGCACCTGACCTGTGTCGACATCAACTCGGGTATCACGTACTCGACGAACGGCGCGGGCACCCTCTCCTCGAGCGACCCGGGTTCGCCGAACCCGCAGAAGATGAAGCTCACTTCGTCGATCACGGCGCCGCTCAACATCCCGGCGAACTCGCTGACCACCACGATCCGGATGACGGGCGGCGTCACGTTCTCCGGGACGGCCAACCTGCCGATGAACGCGGGCAACCCGATCACGCTCGGCCCGGTTCCCGCCGCCGCGCGTATCGCGGGCGGGACCAGCATCATCCTGCTGGACACCTCCGCCGCCGCCCCCAGCGCGACGAACTACTCGGTGCGCATCCAGGCGACCTTCGCCGGGACCGCGGCCGACATTCGTTGCGCCGGCAAGCAGGACACCGTTCCGCCCGCCACCGGCCCGACCCCCTTCACCTTCTGATCCGCCCGGCTCTCGACCAGGGAGCCGGAACGCTCGGATCCTTGCGCCACGGGCCCGTCGCGGCGACCTTCGGGTCGCCGCGACGGGCGTTTCCTGATCCTGTCCGCGGACAATTCCGAACGATCGGTCGATCCCCTGCCTCGGCCGGTCCGGTGAAAGGGCCCGTCGTGAAACGCACCAAGCTCGCCACCGCCACCGTCACGTGCGCCGCAGGCACCCTGGCCGCCGTGGCCGCGCTGTCCACCTCCGCCTACGCCATTCCGCCGGAAGCGCGGTCCATCACGATCGCTTGCCAAGACTCGAGCGGCGCGCTCTTTCCCGGCGTCACATCGATCACCGGGGCGCTGACGTCGAGTCAGTCCAGCCCCACACTGCCGCAGAAGATGAAGGCGAACCTGCCGGTCAGCAACCCCGTGCCCGTGCCGCCCAATTCGGCCGCGATCGTGATTCGCGTCGTGCAGACCAGCGGCGGGGGCTCGGGCGTGGGGACGGTGTTCGACTTCGCGGGGACGACCCATCCGTTCTGGGGGCCCGTGCCGATGGTCCTGGGACCGCTCGCGGCTCCCTCGGTGATTCCGGCCGGTACCACGGCTCGGTTCAAGGACACCACCGGCGCTCCGCCGAGCGCCACGAATTGGTCGATCAAGATCCGGAACCCGGTCCCCGGGACCGGGAACGACATCTACTGCAACGGCAAGCAGCCCAACGGGTCAGCGGATTTCAGCTTCTGAGTCGAGCGTCGTCCGGTTCCGAGCCGAGCGTCGTCCGGAACCCACACGCGTCGGCCCCGGTACCCGAATCGGGTACCGGGGCCGACGCGTGCGTGCCGTGCGCTACTTCACGGTGATGCCCGCCATGCCGAGCTTGTCGAACTTGAAGCTCGTGTCGATCTCGACCGCCGTGATTCCGGTGGTCTTCTTGCTGGTGACCAGGATCCACGAGGAGAACCTGCCGTTGCGGTCGGTCCACGCGACGCCGAAGTTGAAGGTCGGCTTCGCACCCTCGACGCCCGCGAGGGCGATCGGCGTGTTCGGGGTGAAGTTCTCACCGGAGACCTTCACGAACGTCCACGGGCGCACGGTGCTCTTGCTCAGCGTCACCTTGCGCTGGACCACCGGGACGTCGGCCTTCTTGACGGTCAGCGGCGTGGACGCGCTGCGGGCGCCGTCGGTGACCCGCACGCTGTACGCGCCGTCCGCGGTGCCGGGGGCGACCGTCACGCCGCCGGAGAGCACGCCGTCGGCGCCGATCCGCAGGCTGTTCGCGGAGATGCCCGCCGGGTTGCACGCGGTGCCGTCCGCGGCGCACAGGGACGGCGTGGCGGTACCGCCCTTGGTCCAGTTGGTACCGGAGAGCACGGTCTCCTTGCCGGCCTCCACGGTGCCCGGGGACGCGCTGAGGGTGGCCGTCTCGGGCGTGCTCTGCACGGTGATGCTCTGCGCGACGCCGGAGCCGCCGGTGACCGCGCACGGCGTGGTGAAGTTGCCGTACGGCGTCACCGTGGCGGTGGTGGTCTTGGTCGGGGTCAGGTCGACCGTGCCGGACGCGGTGGCCGGGACCTGGAGCTTGACCGTGAACGGCGGGCTCTGGATCGGCGTGTTCGCCGGGATGTCGATCGTGGTCTGGGCCCCGGTCAGGGTGACCGAGCCGGTGGCCCCGCCGGAGAGGGCGAAGTCGATCGACGGCGTCATCTTGATGCCGTTGAGCGCGGCCGGGCTGGTGGCCGGGCTCGGGCCGAGGGTGATCGTGAGGTCGATCGTCTCGCCGGGCTTGGCGGTGGTCGGGCCGTCCACGGTCACCGACATCGGCCCGGTCTTCTCGCCCTGGCCGAGCGGCAGCGAACACGTGACGGTCGGCGTCGCGGTGCCGGCGAGGGCGGCGGGGGCGCCGGCGAGGAGTCCGGTGATCGCCAGGGTGCCGACGCCGAGCCCGGCGGCCAGGCGCATGGTGCGTTGCTTCATCCGGTGCTGCTCCCTGTCCTGCGTTCCTTGCCGGCGGCGGGCGTTGGCGTCGCGTCGGCGGCATGGGGGCGGATATGCGCGTGCTAAGTGGAACGTGTTACAGAAGTGGGACGGGTCACATTGATGCGCCTTCGTCCGACGAAGTCAAGAGCCGTGATCGGCCCATGTGACCGGCGAGTACATCTTCGCCAGAGCGCTGACCTGCACTGACACGTGCCGTTTCGAAGCGGTGGAACAAGTTCCACTTTGTTGCGACGCGCGGCCGGTTCGCCACGTCGCGCGGCCGGCCCACGGGAATGCGAACGGGGCGCCCACCGCCACCTCGGAAGGTGTCGGTGAGCGCCCCGAGCAGGGCTGAGGCGCCGTCAGGAGACGGTGAGCGTCAGGGTTCCCGTGTAGGTGCCGGCCGCCTGGTACGCCGGGATCGCGAGCGACAGGCCCGCGTCCGCCGTGAACACGCCACCGGTCTTGTGCGCCGGGTCCGAGGACGCCGCCGCGCTGCACAGCAGGCCGCCGTTGACCGTACCCGCGGACCCCGTCACGACCGGGCTCGCCGAGTTCGGGTCCAACACGGCACACCGAGGCGTCCAGGACAGCGCCGAGGCGGGCAGCGAGAAGCCGCCATCCGCCTTGAGGTCCGAGACGGAGCCGGTGAGTTGCCAGCCCAGCGTGCCCTTGCGGGCGTCGGTGACGGTGACCGTGTTCAGACTGCCCGTCATCGTCTGATCCCGGTTCGCGAACGGAACGTCCGCGAGCACGACACCGTTTCCGGCCTGGGTCATCGACAGCGTGCCCGGCTCCTCGCCGGGACCGCCGCCACCCTCGAAGGTGAACGCGGCGAGCGCCATCTTGTTGCGGTCGCTCTTCTCGGACGCCCGGATCTGGGTGGTTCCGGGCTTGGTCACCGTCAGATCGACGGCGAACGTGCCGTCCGTGACCGCGGTGGTCTCGACCGTGTCGCCGGTCGCCGCGAGGTTGCCGTCCAGGGTCTCCAGCACGACGGGCGCGCCGGGGGTGAAGTTCTTCCCCGTCACGTGCGCCTTGGTGCCCGAGGGGCCCTTGTCCGGTGTCGCGGTGATCGCGCGTGGCAGTACGACCGCCGAGGTGACCGTGATCGGCGCGGTCAGCGAGGTGATCCCGACGGTGACCTTGACCAGGTAGTTGCCCGGCGCGACGTTCGCGCCGAGGGTGGCCTGGGCGGTGAGTGCTCCGCCCTGCGCCACCGAGCCGGACCCCGCGCCGAACCCGGAGCCGGTGCAGTTCGAACCGTCCTCCGCGCACAACTGGATCTGCGGATTGCCCTGGCCGGTAGGCCAGTTCGCCCCGGAGAGCTTGGCTACGTCGCCCGGCTCGAGCAGGTTCCGATCCACGATCAGGGTCGCCTGGGCCGGGGCGCCCACCGCGATCGAGTGCGAGGCCGCCGGAGTACCGGTGGGCGCGCCGCTCGACGAGATGGTGATGACCTTCAGGCCGTATCCGGCAGGCGCCAGATCGATCCGACCCGCCTTGGTGATCTTGAGGCTGCCCTTCATGTCGCCGACCTCGAGCACCTTGCCGCCCTGCGACGCCGGGTTGCCCTTGGGGCCGGTGACCTGCACGTCGCCGGTCTGGGCGCCGGAGATCTTGACGGTGCCGCTGGGCGTCACCGTGTCCTTGAGCGCGACGACCCAGCTCGAGGGGTTGCGGGGATAGCCGATCCACTTCCACTCGACGGTGACCTCGTCACCGATCTCGTACCACGGCTTGGCCGGGGTCACCGAGAGCGCGACCTCGGGCTCCCAGTCGAAGACCGGGCCGTTTCCCCAGGCCGGGGTGTAGCGCACGCCGTACTTGACCGGCTCGGAGTGCCGCAGCGCGTCCTTGGCGACCGAGATCGGCACCAGGACGGACGCCGTGCCCGAGCCGATCCTGACCTGACGAACGGCATCCGGCACATTCGCCGCCACCTTGACCTTGCCCGCCAGCTTTCCGGAGGCGTCGACGGTGAGGGTGGATCCCGACGCCCCTTCCGCCGCACAGGCGTTGCCTTCTCGATCGCACAGTTGCACCGTGACGCCGCTCGCGCCGATCGGCCAGTTCTCGCCGGTCACGTCGATGGTCGAGCCGGGACGGGCGATGTTTCGATCGAACGTCGCCGTCGGTGCCTTGACCGCGCCGTCGACCTTGAGCGTGGTGCCCACGCCGGGCGTGCCGTTGGGCGTACACGGCGTGTCCCAACTGCCGAACATGTTCGCGGTGCTGGTGTAGCCGCCGGGAGAGAGGTTGAGCTCGCCCGGCTTGGTGATCTTGAGCTTGCCGGTCATGGTCGACAGCCACAACTTCTCGCCACCGGGGGTCTGCGCGTTCTTCTGCGGACCCTCCATGGCGATCTCGCCGCCCTGCGCGCCGGTGACCAGGACCTTGCCGCGCGGCTTGACCGCGTCCGCGTTCACGGTCACCGAGGACGGGTTCTTCGCCGCGTCCTTCCAGGTCCAGGAGACGGTGACCTCGTCGCCCACGTTGTATCTCGGCTTCACCGGATCGACGGTGAGGTCGACCTGGGCGTCGAAGTCGAACGGACCGCCACCGATGCTCGGCGGTACGCAGTGCACGTTGTACGTCACAGGAGCCGCGTTCGCGGACTGTGCCCCCGCGCCCACGCCCAGGGCACCGGCCACGAGGGCGGTACCGAGTACGCCGGCCATGCGCTTGCTGCGGAATCCGGACCCAGTACTTTCCCTGGTTCTTGGTCTGAGCATGTGGTGCTGTCCCTCCTCGGGATGCCTGCCTGGCCCGCCGGGGGAGCGGGCAGTCGAACACCACACCGGGACCGGTCCGCCGCCGTCGGTGACCCGCGCGGCGCGGGGCGGTCGATTCGGTGCCGTGCGCCGATTCGACGTCGGCGGGGCGACACCCGACCCCGCTGTCGTCACCCGGTCGTTCCTACTGATGAAACCTGTTCCAGAAATCAGCGCCTCCCATTGAGCCCGGGGGCGTTTGCGAAGTCAACAGCGGAACGCGATCCGGCGGCAACGATTTGTATGCGGATTCGACGGGCGGGAAAGGGCGTCGGGACGGCCGGCGCGCGGCGCCCGAACGCGGCGGGCGCCCCGTGCCGACGCACCGATTCACCGTCACGGGATCCGCCCCGGTGACACGCGGACGCCCTCCTCGCGCGCGGCGAGGAGGGCGTCCCGGTTCGGTGCGGCGACTCAGCTCAGACTGAGCGTCAGGTTCCCGGTATAGGTGTCGGAGCGCGCGCCGTTCGGGAGCGACAGACTCAGCAGCGCGTTGGCCTCGAACGCGCCGCCGGTGACGGCGCCGGTGCTCGGGTTCTGCCGGCACAACACCTCGGCGCTGCCGCCGACCGTGCCGGGGATGCCGGTGCCGACGGTGGCGGGCGGGCCCTCGACGGTCGTGCAGGCCGGGATCCACGCGAGTCGCTGCGCGGGCACGATCTCGCCGCCCTGGCCGACGAAGTCGCTGACCTGGGCGGTCAGCGTCCAGCCGAGCGTGCTGCCGCGTCGATCCTCGATGGACACCGGGTTCAGCCGGCCCTCCAATCGCTGTGCGTCGCCGTTGGGTTGGAACTGCGGCATGGTCACGCCGGCCTGGTCCTGGCGCATGAACAGCGGTCCGGCCACGGCGTTCACCGGCGTCTGCGGCACCTGAGCGGCGGCCGGTGGGAGCGCGGGGATGCTCGGCGGCGGGGGTGGCACGGTCCCGCCGGTGGTGGGACCGGGCGTCGTGCCCGCTCCGCCGAGCGTGGGATCGCCGACGGTGCCCGCGGTCGGGTCGGTGGTGCCGCCGGTCGGCGGCGCGGTGGTGGGCGTGCCGCCCGGATTCGTACCGGTGTTGCCGCCCGCTCCGGTACCGGACGAGCCGCCGTTGCCCGAACCGCCGCCGGCCGATGGGCCCGGCGTCTGCGACAGGCCGACCTGGATGCTCGCCGACACGGGCAGGCGATCCGGGTGCACCGGCGTGCAGGGGGAGTCCCGAAACGCGAACTGCTTGAGCACGTAAGCGCCGGGGGCGAGGTCGATCCGCCCCTCCGTCGCGATGGTGAACCGTCCGGTCAGGTCCGCGACCGGGAGTGGCTGGGAGCCGCCGACCCCCGGGTGCTTCGCGGGGCCGGTGAGCGCGATGTCCCCGACCTGGGCGTTGGAGAGCTTGACCGTGGCGTTCGGCGTCTCGACATCGGGGAGCACGCCGGTCCACGTCCACGGGTTGCGCGGCGGCGTGGCCCAGTGCCAGGTGACGGTCACCTCCTCGCCGACCTTGTACGTGCCCTGCCTCGGCGGTGACACCAACAGCTCGATCCTCGGCTTCCAGGTGAAGTCGGGACCGCCCAGGAGCGGAGGCCGGCAACTCACCTCGTGCTCCACGGGCGCCGCCTGGGCCCCGGGTGCGACCGCCGTGAGACCCGCCGCGCCGGCGACGAGCACGCCCGCCCCCAGCATCGCGAACAGCCTCCTGCGGGGTGGAACCATGCGCGGGACGCTCCCTTCCTGTCGGACCCCGGTCCGTCGGGATCTCGGGGTGGCCTGAAACGTGTTCCATAAATGGGCCAAATGCCCATTGATTCCGCTCGCCTGACGTGGTGTCAAGGGATCCCGTGCGGCTGTGACGGGGTTCGCGGGGCGTGGGTACGCAGCGTCGTCGTCGACACGGCCGAGTGTCACGGTCGCGGCGACGGGCCGATCACCCGCGTTCCATACGGATCTCGACACGGCAAGGCCCATCCGGGCGGAACGGATCGTTCCGCCCGAATGAGACCGAAAACCGTCCGGTTCGGTGACGTCGCACCGGAACCTTTCGCCGGGAAACGGGACATGCCACCGCGACACACGGTGATAGCACGCCAACTTTCGGTTGCACACGTGTCACCCGGGCAGTGCGCCGGCTTGCGATCCGAAGTCGTGTCAGGCTTGCCGCGCTCCAGCAGACCCGTACGTGCCGCTCCACCCGGCGCGCCCTCCCGCGCGCCGTGACACCCACCCCGGGAAGAGGAATCAGCATGCGTGCTTCGGTCCAGGCAAAGGCGCTCGTGGCGGCGGGAATGTTGGCCGCCACCGTCGGATTCGCCGCTCCCGCGTCCGCGGGTACGGCCGGTGTCAACGACAACTGGCAGACGTGTGACGGACCCAGGACGTTCGCGCCCGACGGCGGCACGCTCGGTACGGCGTGTCTGGCCAAGGTCGGCAGCACGCTCCAGGCGTCGACCTACATCGATTTCAACAGTGCGACGCCGACCGGCTGGACGCAGTGCGGTGTCCTCTACAGCCTGTCCAAGCGCGCGGCCGGGGGCGGTTGGGTGTCCATCGGTGGGGAGTACGTCGACTGCCTCACCGCCGCCACGGCGGGCACGGCCATCCTGAGGTCCGACACCGAACCACTCGCGCCCGGGGAGTACCGGGTGTCCATGGGCATCCTCGGTGTGTACAACGGGCAAGTGCTCCAGGCGCAGATCCCGCTGGCCGAGACGGCGGCGGTGACCGTCTCGTAGTCGACATCGACGCGGGCCGAACGGAACTCCGGGCTAATCAGTCCGGAGTTTCCGTGTTTGTGGGGCCCTTCGGGAATCACTTGTACTTGACACGTGTCGAGTTTGTGGTGACCTGTCAACCGTCTTGTCGACACAGTGATTTCGCAGGTCCGCGCGATATGGAACCGTGTCCGACGGATGCAGATTTTCTGCTTTTCGCTGTTGTCCGCTCATGCCACTTGTCGTACCGTCACCCGAAGATCTGACGTGACATCAAGTACTGGAACAGTCTCGATGTCTCCCGGACGCGCCAAGGGAAGCCCCCTCCAGGGAACGCGAGGCGTGTCCCACCGGTGCTTGCGTGGTCCGGTTTCCCGCCCGGTCCGCGCCTCGAAAGGGGGAAGTCGGGTGTGGCGACCGCGTGTACCCGATGCGTCGGGGCGCGTGCCGGGTCGGTGCAGGCCGACACGCCGGACCGGCCCTGCTGAGCGCGCGTCGCTCCGGCCGTTCCGATCAGGACTTCTCGACGAGCAAGAAATCCCCCCGAAGGGAGAACCACCGTATGGGCAGGCCCATTAAGCGAACCGCAGGCGGCTTGGCGGCGTTCGCCGTCATGGCGGGCGGCATGCTCGCGTTCGCGCCGCAGGCCGGCGCGGCCCCCGTCAACACGACGGTGAAATGCGACTTCAGCGACCCCACGGTCAGAGCGGCCATGGGTGAGGACAAGACGGGCCCCCAGCCGTTCACGGTCACCGGTCCGGCCACCGGCGAGGCGGGCAAGTCGATCAAGCTGACCATCGACCCGGGAGTGAGCCCGGCATCCTCGCCGCTGGGCACCAAGGTCAAGATCACCCCGACGGTCACGTTCACCGCGAAGTACGAAGGCGGGTCCGCGACGGTGACCGCCGTGGGCGCGACCGCCACCCTGGACCTCGTGGCCAACGTCGGCATCGACGTGCCCTCGTTCCAGGCCAACGTCTCGGTGCCGCAGAAGGCATCCGGGAAGGTGGACCTGCTCCCCAAGGGCTTCGCCCTGAAGATCGAGGTCCTCAACCCGGAACTGACCCTGAACGTGCCCTGCGCCATCACCGACACCAGTCCTCCGGTGGCCTACTCGGTGACCGTGCCGGCCGCGAGCACGACCGGGGGGAGCACCAGCTCGGGCTCCACCACCTCGGGTTCGACCACCTCGGGCTCCACCACCTCGGGTTCCACGACGTCGGGTTCCACCACCACGTCGGGGACCACCACGTCGGGTACGACGACCGGTTCGGGCACGCTGCCCAAGACCGGTCCGCTGGACGACGCGCTTTCCATGGGCCTGCTCGGCGGCACCGTCGGTCTGCTCGGCATCGGCGGCGTACTGCTCGCCACCCGTCGGGTCCGGGCCTCGCGCAACGCCTGATCGATCGCTGGGGACGGTCGGCCTTCGCTGTTGGGAGGCCGACCGCGCCGCTTGCCGGCGGCTATTGACTATGCGGCGCGATCGCGCGTGAATGGCACGCCAGAATCTGTAACAGGTTTCAATTCGCAGCACACGATCCGTGTCCCGCTCGGGCTCGACGGACAGTGAGACGGCCGCCTCGGCCGCGTGCAACGGATCTCGAGCGAGGCGACCGCCCCAGGCAAGGCACCGGAGCGCCGGGCCCACGGTAGTGCGACGCTCCTCGGCACTCGCTCCGGTGTGGTGTTCGACCGCCCCGCCCCCCGGCGACCGGTGGTAACCCCCTGAAGGGAGCAGCACCACAATGTTCAAACCCAGCAAGAAGGTTGTCGCGTCGCTTGGCGTCGCGATGATCGCGGGTACCGCAGGGCTGGTCGCGGGCGCGCCGATGGCGTCCGCCGCCTCGGTCAATCCGGACCTGACCTGCACCGAGCCGATCCTGAACTGGAACAAGTCCGGTAAGCAGACGTTCGATGTCGCGCTCACGCCGAACACCGGCAACGCGCCGGCCACCGTGCAGGCCAAGATCGACGCGGGCGAGAACCCGCTGCGGCCGGACGACCCGTTCACCAACATCGGCTTCGTCGGCAAGTACACCTTCGCGTTGAGCACCGGTGGCGAAGTAACGCTGACCGCACCGCAGTTCCAGGCGGACATCGGTCCCACACAGGGGATCAACCCGCCCGAGTTCACCGCCGACCTGGCCATTCCCCAGGCCGCGCCGGGAACCACGATCGAGCTGACGCTCAAGACGTTCGCACTCGACGTCTACCTGGAAGGCATGCCGGACCCGATCACCACGGCCACCTGCCAGGTGACCGGCAGCAACGGAGTCGCCGCGTCCTACAAGGTCGCCGAAGCCCCGCCGCTCGACCCGACCCTGACCACCACACCCGGACAGGTAAAGCCCGGCGGCTCCCTCACCGTCGCCGGTACGAACTGGCCGGCCGGTACGCCCACCGTCGAACTGTGCGACTCGACCGGCAACGCGTGCGACGCGACCAAGGTCACCGGGGCGCTCACCGTCACCGATGGCGCGCTGGCCGGTACCGCGACCATCGGCGCGACGGTCGCGGACGGCTCGTACCAGCTCAAGGTCACCGTCGGCGACAAGTCCAAGACCTCGAACGTGACGGTCAAGGCGGACGTGCCGAGCAACCCGCGCAAGCTCACCCTGAACCCGACACACGGGCCGGTCGGCACCGAGGTCACGGTCAACGGTGAGGGTTACACGCCCGGTGCCGACGTGTACGTGATCCCGACCAACGCCGCCCAGCAGCCGGACGTTCCCGGCCTGGTGATGGCGAAGGCGGGCACCGACGGCAAGTTCACCGCCAAGGTCAAGGTCAACAAGGCCGACACCACGCTGATCGCGGCGTCCGAGGACACCAGCGGCACGCTGTCCGCGGGTGCCCCGTTCACGGTCGACGGCGCACCGCCGGTCGGCTCGCTCAAGCAGGACCTCACCGGCACGATCGCCGGCGGCGCCCTGACGATCTCTCAGGAGAACGGCGGGATCAAGCTTTCCGACGTGACCCTGAACGGCACCCAGCAGAACATGACCGGCGCGCTGAACACGGTGACGGTCAAGGACTACCGGGGCGGCGCCACGGGCTGGACGCTGACCGGTGCGGTGACCGACTTCGGCAATGGCGCGGGCGGCACCATCCCGGCGGACAAGTTCTCCTGGACGCCGAAGGTCACCCCGGGCGAGGGATCGCCGAGCCAGGCGGTGGCCGGTAGCGCGGGCCCGATCGGCAAGACCGGCGCCACGCTGGCATCCGCGCCCAACGCGGACGTCACCGGTGGCACGTTCGCTGCCGACGCGGGTCTGTCCCTGGCGGTTCCGGCCTACCAGGCGCCCGGTAACTACAGCGCGACGCTCACGCTCTCCATCTCCTGACCGAAATCTCCGACCGGACCCGTCCGGCGCGGAGACCTCGAACGGCCTCGACACCGGGGGCTCGTGCGCCGCGGAAAACCATCCGTGGCGCACGGTCCGCCGGAGCGGGCCGCTGCGGATCGACGCAGAGCGGAGGGTGGGGCGGGCAGCCGGCCCGTCCCGCCCACACCGCACCCGCCCGATCCGCGCCCGCATCACCCAGGCACACAGCGCGGGCCCTTCGGATCCGCTCCCGAAGCCGGCCCTTTCGATCCGCAGCACACAGACTCGCTGGAGACACCGATGACGGGCACCCCGGCCCCACACAGCCGCCGGCAAGGCGGACGTATCCGATCCCTGGCCACCGTGTTCGCGGTGCTGGCCACGCTGTTCGCGTCCCTGACGCTGGTCGCGCCGACCCCCGCGTCGGCCGCGGGCAACGGCGAGTGGTCGGTCGATCCGTACGTGCCCGACGGCACGAGCCAGAACGCTCGTCGCTACTTCTTTCTCGAAGGCGCCGCCGGCACCACCGTCCCGGACGTGGTGACGGTGCACAACACGAGCCAGGCGCCGCTCACCATGAAGCTGTTCGGCGCGGACGCGTACAACACGCCGCGCGACGGCGGCTTCGCGCTGCGCACGGTCACCGACAAGCAGAAGGACGTCGGTACCTGGATCCAGGTGGCGCCGGAGAACCAGACGCTGACCCTCCAGCCGGGAGAAAAGCGCCAGGTCCCGTTCAACATCGTGATCCCGCCGAACGCGACCCCCGGTGACCACCCCGGTGCCGTGGTCGCGCTCAACACCGCGATCGAGGGCACCCAGCAGCAGGGCCAGATCAAGGTCAACATCCAGCGCCAGATCGGCGCCCGGGTCTACCTGCGGGTGCAGGGCGACGCGTTGCCGGCGATGGACATCCAAAAGGTCGAGGTCGAACGGGACGCGGGCTTCGGGCAGTTCTTCGGCTCCAGCGACGCGAAGATCACCTACCGCATCATCAACCGGGGCAACGTGATCCTGCGCCCCAAGTTCGATCTGAAGGCCGAGGGGCTGTTCGGGCGCAAGCTGATGAGCAAGGTCGAGGAGGGCGCCGAGATCCTGCCGGGCTCGACCGTGGAGAAGGTCGTGGAGTGGAAGGACGCTCCGCGACTGGACCACGTCACGGTCAAGGTCGACGGCAAGGTCGCGGACCAGAACGTCAAGGACGACGCGAGCGCGTCGTACACGGCCGTGCCGTGGCCCAGCCTGGTCACCCTGGCCGCGCTCCTGCTGGTCGCCGGCGTCGGCTGGGGCCTGTGGCGCAACCGTCGCAAGGGCAAGGGCGGCGACCCGGCCACGCCGGGTGGCCCGGTCGGTCCCACCGACGACACCACCGTGCTGCCGCCGATCCCGGCCGCGCCCGCGCCCGCCGGCGAGACCGTCGCGGAGCACGCGGAGACCGCCGGGGAACCCGAGACCGAGACCGAGTCGACGGTCGAGGAGCCGGTGCCGGCCGAGCCCGCCAAGGCGGCGGTGGCGGCGGAGACTTCCGGGGAGTCCGAGCGGGCCGAGGCGGAGAGCGAGACGCCGGCCGAGGTCGCCGAGGCCGATGCCGAGCCGGTCGTGATCGAGAAGGGCACGAAGGCCGAGCCGACCGTGGGGGAGTCGACCGCAGGGGAGTCGACCGAGGCTGCGGCGACCGTGGAGAAGCCGGCCGAGGCCGCAGCGGGCGAGGGCGACGAGGCGGACGGCAACGCCGTCGAGGAGAAGCGGGCCGACGAGGCCGGCGTGTCGGGTGGGGTTGCCGCCGAGCAAACTCCTGCCATGGACAAGCCCGTTGAGGAAGTGCCCGACGTCGCGGACGCCGCGTCCGAGCCGGCCGCGCCCGATGCGAAGCCCGCCGCCGAGCCGGCCACCGAAACCACCGCCGGCGCCGCCACCGAGCCCGCCACCGAAGCCGCACCCGCCAAGAAGGCCGTCAAGCGCCCGAAGGGCAAGCAGCCGCCGGCGCGCCCTCGCACGGACGCGCCGGCCGCCGAGGACTCCGCCGATTCCGCGGGGGTCGGCCGTTGATCATGGGCAACCGGGTCAGTCACGCAGTTCGGGTCGGCCGCACGCGCGGTACCGCTCTCGCGCTGATCGCCGTGCTGTTGCTGGGGCTGGTTGCCCTCGGCGGCACGGCGCCCGCGCGTGCGGCGGACCCTGCGCCGGGCGCGGGACCGAGCGCGTCGATCGACCCGGGCAAGGTCGCGGCCGGGGACAAGGTCTCGGTCGTCGGCGGCGACTGGACCCCCGGTTCCCTGCTCCAGGCGAGCATCTGCGGGGAGAACGGCCTGCGCGGCACGGTCAACTGCGCGGCGGCCAGTGCCGCGAGCGGCACCGTGGACGCGGGCGGCAACGTCGCGATCACCCTGACCGCCGCCATCCCGCCGTCCCCGTGCCCGTGTGTGGTCCGGATCGCGGTGATCATGAACGGCCCGGCCAAGGACGCGAGCGTGCCGCTGGAGATCGACGGAGCGCCGTATGCCCCGCTGCCGCAGACGGTCAAGACACCCGGTCGACTCGTCTTCATCGACAGCCACATGGCCGGCGAGGACTCGATCTTCACGTGGTTCGGCTCGCCCGTGCAGCGCCGGTTCCGGATCGAGGTGGGCAACATGGGTCAGCAGCCCATCATCAACCCGACCTTCCGGATCGGCTTCTACCAAGGGGTCTACGCCCCGACGTGGGAAGACTACGAGTCGCACATCGTCATCCCGCCGGGCAAGCGCACCACGATCTCGCTCCCGGTGGAACTGAAACCCCGTCAGCACGGCACCTTCAGTTGGCGGGTGATGTACGACAACCAGGTCGTGGACGAACAGGCCCTGGAGGTCGGTCGTCCGTGGGGTGTCTACATCTTCGGCGCGCTCCTGGTGATCGTGGTGCCGGTGACGGCGTGGCGGCTGTTCCTGCGGATCGTCGAACTCATCGGCGAGCAGCGGGCCCGCCGTGCCGGCGAGCGCGAGCGCGAAGTCGGCCTGGCCGAACCGCCGTCGCGCCTGACCAGGGGTGACAAGAACCGCAAGTCCGGCGAGGACAAGGCGGATGACGGTACGTCGGAACCCAGGACGGCCAATCGGCGCCCGTCCGAAGTCGGCGCCGAACCGGTCGACCTGAGCAAGCGGCCGATCCGTTCGATGGTCGAGACGATGGTGATCGGCGGTCCGCTGTACGCGGGTTCCGAGGCGGGCGAGGACGATCATCCGCGCGCCGGCGACTCCGGGGGGCCGCAGCGATGACCAGGCGACCCGGCAAGGGGCTCGGCGCCCTGATCGCGACGACCGCGGTGGTCGGCACCGTGCTCGGGTTCTATTACGGCCCCGGCGGCGGCGAGTTCGGGCCGTCGCACACCAACGTCACCGATCAGGCCGGCCCGAGCGGCGGCGGCACCTTCCGGCCCGCCCCCACCGGCGCCGGCGAACCCACGAACTCTCCTCTGCCGAGCGAGGATTCGACCGGCCCGGAGGTGTCCGGCAGCGGATCCGGGTCCGCCTCCGGTGGGAGCGACGGCGGCGGATCGACCTCCGGCGGGGGAGACCTGGACTGGGACACCAGGATCGAGCAACCTCGGTCCCCGGCCCGGGTGGACGGCAACATCAACCCGGGCGTCCTGGCCGTCAGTACACCGAGCACCGGACAGAGCCGGCTCACCGTGGATCGGGTCAGCGGCACCGCCAGGGGCGCGCTGAATCCGATGCTCGTGCAGGACTTTCGCGGGTCGCGCAACGGGTGGACCCTCACCGGCGCGATGTCCGACTTCCGGGCGGAGAACGGAACCCGGATCGAGGCACACAACCTCGTCTGGGATCCGTACTGCACGCCACACCCGGGACGCGGCCCGTATCCCAGCTCGGCGAAACCCGGTAACCGGGCGCAGTCGAGCCGCACGGCGACCCTGTGCTCGACATCGTCATCACCGAGTGTCACGGGGGGTGAGTTCGACGTCGGTGCGGAGCTGACCCTGCGGCTGCCGGACCGGAACACGTCGGCCGAGAGCTACTCGGCGACCTTGACGCTCACGCTCAGCTGACCGAAACGACGGGGTGGGTCCCGCCCCGACGAAGGGAGCACAACCTGATGAGCAAGGCCAAGACAAGACTCGCCACAGCCGCGATCGGCGGCATGCTGGTGGCCGGTGGCACCGGCATGGTCGTGCTGGCGCCGGCCGCGCAGGCGGCCGACTCGGTCAAGGTCAACATGACCTGCCAGATTCCGTACCCGCCCGGTTCCCCGGACGTCACCGCCGACTTCAACATCGCGATGGAGGTGCCCACCGGCAAGACCGCGCCGGGCGGTGAGGCCACGGTCAAGATGACCATGGGCGCGACCCCCGTCAACGGGCCGGTCAGTCTGCCGGACCCGGTGGACTTCACCGCGACGTTCGACGCCAAGGCGTCGGGGGGTTCGACCCAGACCACGAAGATCGTGGGCGAGAGCGGCAAGATCCAGGTCACCGAGGGGCAGCCGATCACGCTTCCCCCGTTCAACGCGAAGATCAAGGTGCCGTCCGACGCCACCGGCGACATCGACATCACGCCGACCAAGCTGGTCCTGAACGCGGCCGGTGCCATCGACGTGCCGTGCACCGTGAACGGCACTCCGAAGCTGGGCACCATCAAGGTCGACGCGGGCGGGACCCCGCCGCCGTCCTCCCCGCCGCCGTCGTCCCGGCCGCCGACCTCGCAGCCGCCGACCTCGCAGCCCCCCACCACCGAGCCGCCCGGCACCCAGGGGCCGCCGAACGGCAAGGAGGTGAACGTCGACTACGCGTGCAAGACCAAGGTCGAGGACTTCCCGGTCAACATCCCGGACACGACCGCGACCTACGGCGTCACCATCACCGTCCCCAGCACGGCCAAGAAGGGTGACAAGGTCGACATCTCGGCCAAGTTCAAGGACAACCTGGTCGGCAAGGCACCGGCGGGCCTGCCCGGCAGCAACATCGACCTCAAGTTCATCCCCACGTTCACCATCGACGTGGAGGAAGGGTCGAACAAGAGGTCTCTGGACCTGACCGGCCCGGAGAAGGCGCTCAAGGTCAACTCGGGCGACCCGCTGACCCTGGACGGTCCGATCACCGGCAAGTTCGACGTGTGGGGCGGAGGCGACTTCTCCTTCAAGCCCGGTCAGCTGAAGATCTCCACCAACGCGTCCCTGGGCACCATCAAGGCCAGGTCCACCACGACCTGCACGGTGACCAACACGTCCGTGTCGGCCACCCTCAAGGCCAGCGGTGACCAGGGCACCCCGCCGCCCACCCTGACCCAGTCCCCCACGGGCAACGTCGGCAGCAACGGCGGCAGTTCCGGTGGCACCACCGGCGACCTCGCGAACACCGGCGCCTCCGGCGGCGGCATGACCGCGTTCGCGATGGCGGCCGGGACCGCGGTGCTCGGCGCGATCGCGCTGATGTTGTTCGTGCCCTACCGTCGGCGGATTCGCAACCAGGTCTGACATCGCGTCCGCGCGTGGCGCCGGCCGGGCGTCGCGCCGGGCACGATGAGCGGACCGGGTCGAACTCCACCCGGCAGCACGTGACGCGAAGGGTCCTCCAGTCGGTCCTCACCCGACCGGAGGGCCCTTCCGCCGTCTCGCGCCCCGGTCCACCGCGCCCGGGCGATGCCCGGCCCGATGCGCCGACTCCCGCCGCACCCGAACCCGCAATCCCGTAATAACGTCACCCGCAAGTCCCGCCACCCCACCCGCAGTCTCGCCACCATCAGAAGGGAACGCGACCCCCGATGGCTCTCTCGGCTCCACGCTTGGCGAGCGCCGCCCTCGCCCTGGGCTGCACGGTCGGCCCGGCGCTCGCGCTCGCCCCGTCCGCCGGCGCGGCGGAACCACTGACCGTGCAGGTGCACTGCGTCATCCCGCTGGATCAGCCCGCGGTCGACGGCCCGCAGCAGATCACGCTGGAGGCACCGAGCGAGCCGGTCCGCCCCGGCGACAAGGTACGGATCAAGGTCACCCTCGGCGGCAGCCCCGCGACCAGCCCGCTGCCGTTCCCCGGCACCCCGCTGACCCCGTCCATCCAACTCGTGCTCTCCGGCGGCGCGAGCGGCGAACTCACGCTCCAGGGCCCGAAGATGCGGGTCGACATCCCGGGTACACCGGCGCAGATCGTGGTGCCTCCGTACGAGGGCGAGGTCACCGTGCCGCTCGACGCCAAGGGTGACATCCGGATCGCCCCGGGCAAGATGGTCACCAGCACCGCGATTTTCGGCGACCAGATCACCACGTGCTTCCCGACCGCGCCCGCGCCGCCCGCGACCACGCTCCGGGTCGACCTGTCGGCGAAGGGCGTGGACGGGCCGTCCGGCAACCCGGGTGATCCGGGTGCCGTGCCGCCCGCGATATCGGGCCAGGCGTCGGCACAGGGCCCGATAACGCTCGCGGAGAGCCCGGTCGCGAGTGTGGGCGAGGTCGCTCGGGAAGCCGGCCGCAACGGCGTCGACGTCGTGAGCCGGGGCGAGGACGACGGCGACATCTCCGGCGGCACCATCGTGCTGATCGCGGGCGGCGCGCTGATCCTGCTGATGGCCGCGGTCGCGATGATGTACTCGTGGCGTCGGCACTCGGACGACGAATGGTGACGGGGTTCGGCGTCGGCGTGGCTGTGGTGCGCGTCCGGGGCTGATCCGCCCCGGTTCGGGCAGAATTCGTCACAGTCCCCCGATCAGCGAAAAATCCCCGCCTATTTCCGGCCGCCGCAGGTCTGTCGGCCGGAGCTCGTCAACCTCGAGCCGATGGCTCAGTAACATCAAGGTCATGACCCGCGTACTGCTCGCCGAGGACGACGCATCCATCTCCGAACCGCTCGCGCGTGCGTTGCGCCGAGAGGGCTACGAGGTCGAGGTGCGCGAGGACGGCCCAAGCGCTCTCGAATGCGCCGCGCAGAGCGGGGTGGACCTGCTCGTCCTCGACCTCGGTCTGCCCGGGATGGACGGCCTGGAGGTGTGCCGGCGGCTGCGCGCCGAAGGGCACGGCTTCCCGGTGCTGGTCCTGACCGCGCGCGCCGACGAAGTGGACACAGTGGTCGGCCTCGATGCCGGTGCCGACGACTACGTCACCAAGCCCTTCAGGCTGGCCGAGCTGCTCGCGCGTGTTCGCGCGCTGCTGCGGCGCGGCGCCGCCGACGTCGGCCAGGGGGTGCACGGCGTACGCATCGACGTCGACTCGCACCGCGCCTGGATCGGCGAGGAGGAGCTCCAGCTCACCGCCAAGGAGTTCGACCTGCTGCGCGTGCTCGTGCGCGACGCCGGCCGGGTGGTCACCCGTGACCAGCTCATGCGCGAGGTGTGGGACACCACGTGGTGGAGTTCCACCAAGACGCTGGACATGCACATCTCGTGGCTGCGCAAGAAGCTCGGCGACGACGCGGGCAACCCCCGCTACATCACCACCGTGCGCGGCGTGGGCTTCCGCTTCGAGAAGAGCTGACTTCGAGCCGGGCCGACTTCGCGGGAACCGACCTCGGAAAGCTGACGGGACCAACCTTGCGTCGCAGGCTCATCAACACCACGCTCGGCGTGGTCCTGGTCGTCGTGGCGGTCCTCGGCGTGCCCCTGGCGTTCGTGGAGACGCACGCGATCGAGAACAGCGCCGGCGACAGCCTCAAGGCCGAGGCCGCGCGCATCCTGGAGGTCGTCGAGCTGCGGCTGGCCTCCGGTGAACGCTCGGACGCGGAACTGCTGCACCGCCAGATCGAACCGCATCGCTACGCGATCGTGCGGCTGCCGGGGGAGCCCCCGCTGGTGATCGGCGACAAGCCGAGCGGCCGGGTCTTCGAGAAGGACATGCACGGCGAGATGGGCGACTCGGTCACCGTCGGCGAGCCGCGCGAGCGGGTCACCGGCAAGATCCGCGAATCCCTCCTGCTGATCCTCGGCGTCGCGCTGCTCGCCGTCGCGGCCGCCGCCGCCCTCGCCGTGTGGCAGGCCCGCCGGCTGGCCCGCCCGCTGACCGACCTGGCCGAGACCGCCGAACGGCTCGGCTCCGGCGACCCCCGGCCAAGGCACCGCCGGTACGGCGTGCCCGAACTGGATCGGGTGGCCGAGGTGCTGGACCAGAGCGCCGAACGCATCGCCCGGATGCTCACCGCCGAGCGCCGACTCGCCGCGGACGCCTCCCACCAACTGCGCACCCCGCTCACCGCGCTCTCGATGCGCCTCGAGGAGATCGTCGCGACCGAGGATCCGGAGATCGTCAAGGAGGAGGCCGCGATCGCCCTCTCCCAGGTGGAGCGGCTCACCGACGTGGTGCAGCGGCTGCTGACCAGCAGCCGGCGCGGCAGCGGCGGGCGCGACCCGCGCAACATGTCCGCGGTCACCGTGCGGGTGGACGACGTGATCCAGCAGCAGATCGACGAGTGGCGGCCCAACTTCCGCGAGGCCAAACGCAACATCCGGGTCGAGGGGGAGCGCGGGCTGACCGCCGTGGCCACGCCCGGCGCGCTGTCCCAGGTGCTCGCGACGCTGGTCGAGAACACCCTCATGCACGGCGCGGGCGCGGTGAACATTCGTACCCGGACGACCGGCACGTCGGTGGTGCTCGAGGTCGAGGACGAGGGCACGGGAGTGCCCGACGAGCTGGGTGCGCGGGTTTTCGAGCGGGCGGTCAGCGGCCACAACTCGACCGGCCTGGGCCTCGCGGTCGCCCGCGACCTTGCCGAGGCGGACGGCGGTCGCCTGGAACTGCTCCAGCAGCGCCCGCCGGTGTTCGCGGTGTTCCTGGCGGCCCACCCGGAGGAACCGCCGGAGTAAGGCCCCCGGGCCTTCGAACCCCGGGCCTTCGAACCCCGAGCCTTCGAACCCCGAGCCTTCGAACCCCGAGCCTTCGATGTCCCGGGCCTCAGGCCCGGGACGTCTCACTCTCGTCCTCCACCAGCCGGGCCGCCTCGGTGTCCAGGCGTGCCCGGCCCGGGCGCGCCGGCCGTCCGTCCGCCTCCGCGGCGTCCTCGGTCGCCTCGCCCGCCTGCGGCGCGACCACCCGGACCGCCTTGCGGTCGACCTGGTGGGTGCCGGTGAACACCCACGTGCGGTAGGACCAGAAGCGGAACAGCGTGCCCAGCGGCAGTCCGACCGCGTACTTGGCGACGTTGTCCGCGAGCAGCGAGGGGTAGCCGAGCCAGTAGTGCGAGATGGCCACGGTGCCCGCCTCGATCGCCATGCCGACCCCGCTGAACACCATGAACAGCACGAACTCGCGGCGACTGTCCGCGGACGTACGGTGCCGGAAGGCCCAGTACCGGTTGCCCAGGTAGTTGACCACGATCGCGATCGCGGTCGAGATCACCGACGAGCGCACCGAGGCCAGGCCGAGGTGGTTGCGGCAGATGTTGAACACGATCACGTTGACGATCACGCCGAAGCCGCCCACGGCGCCGAACTTCAGCGTCTCGTGCAGCAGGTGTCCGACCCGGCCGTACCAATCCCGGAGCGCCTTCACGACATGCCACCTTCGACGACCGGCACGGATTCCGGCCGTTTGTGCTTGAACACCCACGTACGGAATGCCCAGAAGCGGAACAGCGTGCCGAGGGCCATACCGACGATGTTCGCCGAGATGTTGTCGGCGAGCGTGCTCTCGTAGCCCATCAGGGTGTGCGAGACGTACACACTCGATGCCTGGATGCCCGCCGCGATCGCGCTGAACACGAAGAAGAGGGTGTATTCGCGGCCGACGCCGGTGCGATCCCGATGCCGATAGGTCCAGTACCGGTTACCGACGTAGGCGACGATCGTCGCCGGGATCGAGGACATGATCTTCGCCGCGACCCCGCCCATGCCGAGCGAGAGGCCGAGGTTGAACACGAGTACGTCCACCGCGTAGGCGAGCCCGCCCGCGACCAGGAATTGGGTGACCTCGGCACGAAAGCGCGCGAGACGACTCGCGGGCGGCGTGCCGACCGTGTCGGGACGTGCGTCGACGGGCAACGGCTCGGACGCTGCTCTGGCTCCGCGGGTGCTATCGGCATGACGACTCACCCGACGAGGGTAGCCGCCGCGGCCGTTCGGCATCGGCGCGCGGTCTCCCTCATGTCGCAGACTCTTTACCGGAACATCTTCCGCCCCATGTGGCACATGTCGTTCGGGCCTGCTCGGC
This sequence comes from Embleya sp. NPDC127516, assembly GCF_044765325.1. Lineage (NCBI taxonomy): Bacteria > Bacillati > Actinomycetota > Actinomycetes > Kitasatosporales > Streptomycetaceae > Embleya > Embleya sp. NPDC127516. The sequence goes on from NZ_JBIWJT010000010.1 coordinate 300,209, forward strand.
CGCGCCCGGAATGCCCGCCGACACGCCCACCCGGGTCGGGTCGGTACCCTTCCCCCGTGACGTTCCCAGTCGTCGGCATGGTCGGCGGCGGCCAGCTCGCCCGCATGACGCACCAGGCCGCAATCCCGCTCGGCGCCCGCTTTCGCGTACTCGCCGCATCCCCGTCCGAATCCGCGGCCCAGGTCGTCGGCGACGTCGTGCTCGGCAGTGAGGACGACCTCGCCGACCTGCGCCGCTTCGCGCAGGGCTGTGACGTGGTCACCTTCGACCACGAACAGGTGCCCCCCGCGCTCCTGGAGGCCCTGGAGGCCGACGGCGTGGTCGTGCGGCCGAGTCCGAAGGCCCTGGTACACGCCCAGGACAAGGGCGTCATGCGGGCCCGGCTGGCCGAGATCGGCGTGCCGTGCCCGCGCAACCGGATCGTGACCGACCCGGCCGACGTCGCGGCGTTCGCCGCCGAGGTGGGCGGCTGGCCGGTGGTGCTCAAGACCACCCGCGGCGGTTACGACGGCAAGGGCGTGTGGATCGTGCGCGGCGAGGACGAGGCCGCCGTGCCGTTCGCGGCCGGGGTGCCGGTGCTCGCCGAGGAGAAGGTGGACTTCACCCGCGAGCTGGCGGCCTGCGTGGTGCGCTCGCCGCACGGCCAGGCGGTGGCCTATCCCGTGGTCGAGTCGATCCAGGTGGACGGCGTGTGCCGCGAGGTGATCGCGCCCGCGCCGGACCTGGCCGAGGAGCGCGCGGTGCAGGCGCAGCGGATCGCGCTGTCGATCGCGGGCGAGCTGGATGTGACGGGACATCTCGCGGTCGAGCTGTTCGAGACCACCGACGGCCGGATCCTGGTCAACGAGCTGGCCATGCGTCCGCACAACAGCGGGCACTGGAGCATCGACGGCGCGGTCACCTCGCAGTTCGAGAACCACCTGCGCGCGGTGCTCGACCTGCCGCTGGGCGACCCGCGCGCCCGGGCCCCGTGGACCGTGATGGTCAACGTGCTCGGCGGCGACTACCCGGACATGTACCGCCCGTACCTGCACGTGATGGCCCGCGATCCCGGGGTCAAGGTGCACATGTACGGCAAGGACGTGAAGGCCGGCCGCAAGGTCGGGCACGTCACCGTGTGCGGCGACGATCTGGCGGACGTGCGCGAGCGCGCCCGACACGCCGCCGACTACCTCCGAGGGGACATCACCGAATGAGCACGCAGCCCGTCGTCGGCATCGTCATGGGGTCCGACTCGGACTGGCCGGTGATGGAACTCGCCGCGCAGGTCATGGACGAGTTCCAGATCGCGTACGAGGCCGACGTGGTCTCCGCGCACCGGATGCCGCAGGAGATGATCGAGTACGGCACGAGCGCGGCCGAGCGCGGTCTCAAGGCGATCATCGCGGGCGCGGGCGGCGCCGCGCACCTGCCCGGGATGCTCGCCTCGGTCACCCCGCTGCCGGTGATCGGCGTACCGGTGCCGCTCAAGTACCTGGACGGCATGGACTCGCTGTTGTCGATCGTGCAGATGCCGGCCGGCGTGCCGGTGGCCACCGTCTCGATCGGCGGCGCACGCAACGCCGGCCTGCTCGCGGTGCGGATGCTGGCGGCCCACGATCCGGCACTGCTGGCCCGGATGACCGCGTTCCAGGCCGACCTGAAGGCGCAGGCAACCGAGAAAGGCCGCAAACTGCGCGAGCGGATCGGGTCCTAGACCCCCCGCCGCGACAGAGGCCCGGCGCGTCAGCGCCCCCGACCCCTGAGCGGATCGGGTCCCAGCCCCGACCCGTCAGCCCCCGGCGCCCAGCCCCCGGCGCGTCAGCGCCCCCGACCCACCCCACCCCAGTGATCGACGCGCGAAGCGCGGAGAGCGGCGGAGCCGCAAGCGTGGGCTTCGTGCCCCGGAGCGAAGCGGAGGGACACGAAGCCCCGAGCGAGGCACCGCTTTTTCTTGGAGGAGCGAAGCGGGGGAAAGAAAAAGCGGTGCCTCGCGAGCCGGCGACGAAGTCGCCCAACAAGCAGCCCCTCGCGAGCCGGCGACGAAGTCGCCCAACAAGCAGCCCCTCGCGAGCCGGCGACGAAGTCGCCCGACAAGCAAATCAGGCCCGGCCCGCCCCGGTCATCGTGATGCGCTGGAGCTCCACCGCGGAGCAGCGGTCCATCACCATGTCCAGGCCCGCGTCGCGGACGCGCTGGTAGGCCCGCTCGTCGATCACGTCCAACTGGAACCAGACCGCCTTCGCCTCGATCTTGACGGCCTGGTCGGCGATCTCGCCGGCATGTTCCGAGTTGACGAACACGTCGACCACGTCCACCGGGAACGGGATCTCGGCGAGCGTGGCGTAGCCCTGCTCGCCGTGCACGATCTCGGCCTTCGGGTGCACGGGCACGACGCGCTTTCCCCACTGGCGGAGGAACGCGGCTACTCCATATGCGGCGCGATGGGAGTTGGTGCTGAGTCCCACCACCGCCCACGTGTGTGTGTCGAGGATCCGTCGGATCGTGGCCTCGTCGCCGTACGGCATGCTGATGACCTCGCAGTCCTTGTCTCGCTGCTCGCGGTGCCCCCCGACAGACGGACGGCGCGGCGCCGTCGGCCCGGTGACTGTGCCCCCGGGGCGGGCCGGCTACTCAGGGGCGACCGAGTGCCCGGTACGTCCATCCTGCGCCGCGCCAGCGCACCGGGTCGAGGGCATTGCGCCCGTCGAGTACGCGACGTTGTGCGACGATCTCGCCCAGTTCGGCCGGATCCATCTCGCGGAACTCCGGCCACTCGGTCAGATGCAGCACCACGTGGGCGCCCCGGGCGGCGTCGAAGGCGGTCTCGGCGAAGGTCAGGCCCGGGTACATCTTCCTGGCGTTGTCCATGGCCTTGGGGTCGTACACGGTCACCTCGCCGCCCTGGAGCTGCACCTGGGCGGCGACGTTGAGCGCGGGCGAGTCGCGGATGTCGTCCGAGTTCGGCTTGAAGGCGGCGCCGAAGACGGCCACCCGGCGGCCCAGGAAGCTGCCGTCGCACTGCTCGCGGGCGAGGTCGACCATCCGGAACCGGCGGCGCATGTTGATCGCGTCCACCTCGCGCAGGAAGGTGAGCGCCTGGTCGGCGCCCAATTCACCCGCCCGGGCCATGAACGCGCGGATGTCCTTGGGCAGGCAACCACCGCCGAAGCCGAGGCCGGCCTTGAGGAAGCGGCCGTTGATCCGCGGGTCGAAGGCGAGTGCCTCGGACAGTTGCTCGACGTCGGCCCCGGCCGCCTCGCAGACCTCGGCCATCGCGTTGATGAAGGAGATCTTGGTGGCCAGGAACGAGTTGGCGGCGGTCTTGACCAGCTCGGAGGTGGCGAAGTCGGTCACCACGAGTGGTACGTCCTCGGCGAGCAGCTTCGCGTACACCTCGCGCAGCGCGGCCTCGGCCCGCTGCGAGCGCACGCCGATCACCAGCCGGTCCGGGTGCAGGGTGTCCTGGACGGCGTAGCCCTCGCGCAGGAACTCGGGGTTCCAGGCCAGCTCGGCCTCGGTGCCCACCGGCGCCAGCTCGGCGATCCGGACGGCGAGGCGCTCGGCGGTGCCGACCGGGACGGTGGACTTGCCGACGACCAGGCACGGGCGGGTGAGCAGCGGGGCCAGCGCGTCCACGGCGGCGTCGATGTAGGACACGTCGGCGGCAAACTCGCCCTTGCGCTGCGGCGTGTTCACACAGACGAAGTGCACGTCGCCGAACTCGGCGAGCTCGGTGACGTCCGTGGTGAAGCGCAGCCGCCCCGACGTGACGTGCGGGGCCATCAGCTCTTCCAGCCCGGGCTCCCAGAACGGCGTCCGGCCGCTCGAGAGGGTGGCCACCTTGTCGGGATCCACGTCCATCCCGAGGACCTCGAAGCCCAGCTCGGCCATGCACGCCGCGTGCGTGGCGCCCAGGTAGCCGGTACCGATGACCGTGATGCGGGGTGCCACGTACGTCACCTGACTTCTTCGTCGAGGGCGGGATGGAGCCTGATGGTGCCTGATGGGACGGGTACGGATGCCGTCCGTCATGGATCGTATCCGTCGCCGTCACGCCGGCGTCGTCGAATCGTGGCCGTGCCGATGCGGGCCCGGCCGGGGTGCGGCTGAATAATTGTGGGCGACCGTGTTGTTTACTGAGCGGTAATAAAACGCTGCTGCGTACGCGCCGCACATCCTTCAGTCGAGAGGCAGGCACCCGTGGCCGGACGAAAAGACTTCGACCTCTACCGCGTCTCCGAGGAGCACGACATGCTCCGCGAGTCGGTCCGCGCCCTCGCCGAGGCGAAGATCGCCCCGTTCGCCGCCGAGGTCGACGAGCAGTCCCGCTTTCCGCAGGAGGCGCTGGACGCGCTCACCGCGAACGATCTGCACGCGGTCCACATCCCCGAGGAGTACGGCGGCTCGGGCGCGGACGCGCTGGCCACCGTGATCGTGATCGAGGAGATCGCGCGGGTGTGCGCCTCCTCGTCGCTGATCCCGGCGGTCAACAAGCTCGGCACCATGCCGCTCGTGCTGTCCGGGTCCGAGGACCTCAAGCGGCGCTACCTCGGCGCGGTGGCGCGCGGCGACGGGATGTTCTCCTACTGCCTGTCCGAGCCCGAGGCGGGCTCGGACGCCGCCGCGATGAAGACCCGCGCGGTGCGCGACGGCGACTCGTGGGTGCTGAACGGCGTCAAGCGCTGGATCACCAACGCGGGCGTGTCCGAGTTCTACACGGTGATGGCGGTGACCGACCCGGACAAGCGCAGCAAGGGCATCTCGGCCTTCGTGGTGGAGAAGTCGGACGAGGGCGTCTCGTTCGGCGCGCCGGAGAAGAAGCTCGGCATCAAGGGTTCGCCGACGCGCGAGGTCTACCTCGACACCGTGCGGATCCCGGCCGACCGGATCATCGGCGCCGAGGGCACCGGCTTCGCCACCGCGATGAAGACGCTCGACCACACGCGCGTGACGATCGCGGCGCAGGCGCTGGGCATCGCGCAGGGCGCGCTCGACTACGCGAAGGGGTACGTGCGGGAGCGCAAGCAGTTCGGCAAGCCGATCGCGGACTTCCAGGGCATCCAGTTCATGCTCGCGGACATGGCGATGAAGCTGGAGGCGGCCCGGCAACTGACCTACGCGGCGGCGGCCAAGTCCGAGCGCGGCGACGCCGACCTGACCTTCCACGGCGCCGCCGCCAAGTGCTTCGCCTCCGACGCGGCGATGGAGATCACCGTGGACGCGGTCCAGCTCCTCGGCGGCTACGGCTACACGCGCGACTACCCGCTGGAGCGGATGATGCGCGACGCCAAGATCACCCAGATCTATGAAGGCACGAATCAGGTTCAGCGCATCGTGATGGCCCGGAACCTGCCGAAGTAGGCCCCTCGGTCCGCACGGGTGAGGTGCGGAGCGCCACGATCCCCCGGCCGAGAGGCCGGCGAGGCTTCGGCCGGGGGATTCGGCGATCGCGGCGGCAACCGGAAGGGTCCACCTATGCGGGCGAGGCGGCGGGCGGCGGTGTCAGGGTCAGTCGCCCGTCCTGTTCCGTGTACAGCTCGCCGGTTTCCGGGCAGCGCCACCGGCCGTCGCCCGCGTCGGTCAGGGGCACGCCCGCGCGGCCGACCCATTTGATGCGGCGGGCCGGGACGCCGGCCATCAGGGCGTGGTCGGGGACGTCGCGATGCACCACCGCGCCGGCGGCGATCAGGGCCCAGCGGCCGATCGTCACGCCCGCGACGACCACGCTGCGGGCGCCCACGGCGGCACCCTGACGGACCGTCACGCCCTGGGCCAGCCAGTCCTTTTCGCCCTTGAGCAGGCCGTCGGGGGTGATCGCGCGCGGGTACATGTCGTTGGTGAGCACGACGGCCGGACCGATGAAGACGCCGTCCTCCAGCACCGCGGGCTCGTAGACCAGCGCGTGGTTCTGCACCTTGACGTTGGCCCCGACGCGGACCGCGGGCCCGATGTACGCGCCGCGACCGATCACGCAGTTCGGGCCGAGGACCGCGCCCTCCCGGATCTGGGCGAGGTGCCACACACGGGTGCCCTCGCCGATGGTTGCCGACTCGTCAACGTCCGCGCTGGGGTCGATTGCCACCCTCGAACGCTAGTGCTCACTCGGCCGCCACGCCCAGGAAATCGGCGAGGACGCGGGCCGAACGCCGGCCGTCGTGGTGCTCGGCGACGTACGCCGGGCCGCGGGCGGCCAGTTCGCGGGCCGCGTCCGGTTCGGCGATCACCTCCTCCAGCACCTCGGCGAGCGAGTTCGGGTCCGCGCCGCGGATGGGCAGGTCGGACGGCAGGTGCGCGGTCGCCGACTCGTGCAGGTAGCAGATCGTCAGGCGGCCCGCCGCGAGCGCCTGACACGAGGTCATGCCGTAGGAGCCGCAGGCGAATTGGTCGAGCACGATGTCGGCGTCCGCGAACAGCGCCGGGAGTTCGCGGGCGGAGCGGCTCAGGACCCGCCGGTACTCGATCAGGCCGATCTCGTGCAGTCGGTGCAGGGTGGGCTCGATTCGCGCGGTGCCGTGCAGGAACGGGCTCGACATCACATGCAGTACGACCGGGCGTTCCCGGGTCAGCACCGGTGTGTCGGCGCGCCACACCCCGGGGTCGAGCGCGGGGGGCAGCCATACCGCGTTCGGTACGTCCGCGATCAGGTCGGGCGTGGCCACGAAGGTCGGCACGTCCAGGTCCCGCAGGATCGGCAGCAGCCGGTCCACCTTGGCCTGCAACGCGTGGGTGAGCTCGTAGCGCGGGTCGAACGGCGAGAACTCGACCCGGGCCCGGTGCGCCGCCGGATCGCGCACCTCCGAGCCGTACAGCACCAGTCCCAGCGCGATCCCGGCCGCCCGCAGCTCGGCCAGGTCGGTGTCCACCCAGGAACCGCCGAGTCGGCCGAACGCGGGCATCCCGCACTCCGCCAGGACGTGGGTGTAGCGATCCAGCACATGGGCGAGCCGGCCCAACTGCCAGCGGGTGGACAGCCAGTCGTCGGTCTCGATCGCCTGATCGGTGGGGTAACCCAGGGTGTTGGCGGAGGTGAGCGCGGACGCCTCGGCGCGGACGCCCGGCAGGTGCCGCTCGACCGCGCGGGCCCACGCGTGCCCCTGTCCGCAGGTGTTGGTCGGCCCGATGCCCAGCACCGGCGAGGACGCGGCCGGCGGCTGCGCGTCGGCCGCGAACGCGCGCACGTACGGCTCGTACGCCTGCGCGCAGCGCAGTGCCCACGCGTCGGCGTCGCGTTCGGCCTCGGCCCGGTGGGTGCGGCGGACCGCCTCCAGGTCGCGCTGGGCCATGATCCGGCGCAGTCCCTTGAGCACCCCACCGCCGTCGAGCGCCTCGACCGCGGCCCGCGCGGCGGCGAGCCGGGCGGTCTTGGCCGGGTCGACCGGCACCCGCAGCGAGCGCACCACGCCGGTCTCGGACACCCGCACCGAGGTGGTCACCGCGACCGTCTCGGCGGGCTCGACCCGCAGCACGTAGGCACCCTCGACCGGATCGTCCGGATGCTCCCCACCCACGTCCGTGTGGGTGACGACGACGCGCCGCAGCCGTTCGGGCGGGGTGAAGCCGCGATCCTCCGCGGCCTGCCGGGCGTCCGGAATCGCCACTCCAGCGGCCACAGCCGAGTCCCTGTCGCTCATCGCCGTCGTCTCCCAAGGCCGTGCCGACTGTTCACAGACTGTCACCGGGGACGAGCGGTGACCAGGGCGGCCACGTTACTTGGATTTACCGAAAGGACCCGGTTTCCGGCCGAAGAAGCGGCGAGTCGTCGGCTCGAGGCCGGCCCCGGAGCCCGATTCGTGGCCGCGGCCGAGGCCCGGCCGAGGCCGGGTCCGAAGCCCGATCCCGGGCCGCAGCCGAGACGACGCCTCTCCCGCACAACGCGAGGGCCCGGGTCGCACGCGCGCGACCCGGGCCCTCGGACAACCGTTGCCGGTGGTTCAGCTCAACTCGTCGGCCGGCCGCTCCGTGCCCGCCTCGACGCGATCGGCGAGGCTCTTCGGGCTGGTCAGGAAGCCGGCTCCCCAAGCCCCGTGCATCGTGGCGAGCACGATGGGCAGGCGGACGAACGCGGCGGGCCGCAGGCCGCGGCCCTCCCACGCGACGCCGCCCAGGATGGCCACCACGTAGCCGCCGGGCAGCAGCCAGCCGGGCCAGAAGCCGACCAGACCGGCCACCGTGCCCAGCGCGACCGCGAGCAGCGCGGCCGGCGGCGCCAGATAGCGAAGGTTGACCGAACCCTTGTGGTGCCGGGACACCACCCGCCGCCAACGGCCGTAGTTGAAGTACTGCTTGGCCAGCGCCTTGGGGGTCTGCCTGGGCCGGTAGGAGACCTTGAGCTCGGGCGAGAACCAGATCAGGTAGCCGGCCTGCCGGATCCGGTAGTTCAGCTCCCAGTCCTGGGCGCGCTCGAACTCCTCGTTGTAACCGCCCATTTCCTCCAGCACCTCGCGCCGGAAGACGCCGAGGTACACGGTGTCCGCGGGCCCCGCGCTGCCGCCGGTGTGGAAGCGCGCGTTCCCGACGCCGAGTTTGGAGGTCATCGCGCGGGCGACCGCGTCCTCGTACGGGGTGGTGCCCTCGGCGTGCATGAGCCCGCCGACATTGGCCGCACCGGTGTCGACCAGCAACCGGACGGCGGTGGAGATGTAGCCCGCGGGCAGGATGCCGTGGCCGTCCACGCGCACGATCACCGGATGGCTGGAGGCGCCGATCGCGGCGTTGAGCGCGCACGGGGTCCGACCGCTCGGGTTGGCGACGGTGTGCACCCGCTCGTCGTTCGCGACCAACCGGGCGGCGATGGAGTCGGTGTCGTCCGTGGACGGTCCGAGCGCGATCACCACTTCGATGTCGCCGGGGTAGTCCTGCGCGAGCACACGACCGACGGCCTCTTCGAGATGTCGGGACTCGTTGAGCACCGGCATGATCACGGAGACGGGCGGTTTTTCGGGAAGCGGCTCCGCTCGGCGAGCTGGGGGCTCGTGCGTGGCGGGCTCGTCGGCGGTGTGATTCATCGCCTTGGAGCGTACTGCGAATGGACCTGCCGACGGGCATCGACCGGGTGAGCGAGCGAGGGCGATCGTCGGCGTGCCGTCCTTGATCCCGCCGGATCCCGCTTTACGGTGGTTCGACGCCCACCGCAACCGTGGTCGGACGGGCAGGCGTCCTTCGGGTGAACGCGGGTACGGATGCAGATCCGCACGGTGCGCGCCGCAAGGGTGCGCGGCGAACGGCGGGACGACATCGGTCCGCGAGGAGGGACACCGCAGCCCATGGCGACGACCGGCGGCCGACCCCCGGCGAGAACCACCACCGGCGACCGGCCCGAGCGCAACGTCGGCCGCAACTGGCTCGTACTGATCACCGGCGTGCTCGCGGCGGCGATCCTGGTGACCAGCGGCATCGGCTGGGCGTGGGTGAAGCACTTCGACGGAAAGATCCAGCGGATAGACCCGTTCAAGGGCCTGGAGAACCGCCCGGGCACCGGATCCGGCAAGGACCTCAACTTCCTGGTCGTCGGCTCGGACAACCGCGCCGGCATCTCCAAGGACACCCTCAACAAGCTGCACGCCGGCGGTGAGTCCTGCGACTGCACCGACACGGTGATGATCGTGCACCTCAACGCCAAGCGGGACCGCGCGACCATCACCAGCCTGCCGCGCGACAGCTACGTGGAGTTCCCCGCGCACAAGGACAAGACCACCGGCGAGCAACGCGGCCCCTCCAAGGGCAAGATCAACGCCGCCTACACGCTCGGCGGCCCCCCGCTCACGGTCGCCACCGTGGAGAAGGCCACCGGCATCAGGATCGACCACTACATCGAGGTCAACTTCGTCTCGTTCGTCAGCGTCGTGGACACCCTCGGCGGCATCGAGATGTGTACGCCCAAGGCGCTGCGCGACCCCAAGTCCGGCCTCGACCTGCCCGCCGGCACCAGCAAGCTGGACGGCGTCAAAGCCCTCCAGTTCGTCCGCGCCCGGTACATCGCCAGCGACCCGACCGGCGACATCGGCCGTACCCAGCGCCAGCAGAAGTTCATGACGCAGGTGCTCGCGAAGGCGACCTCGTCCGGCACGCTGACCGACCCGCTCAAGCTCAAGAACGTGCTGGACGCGGTGCTCGGCTCGATCAAGGTCGACGACAAGATGAGCTCGCAGGACTTCCTGGAGTTGGGCGGCAAGCTCAGGAACCTGACCAACTCCGGGGTCACCTACGCGCAGGTGCCGCTCAAGAGCATGGACCACCAGGTCCCGGACTGGGGCTCGACCGTGTTGTGGGACGACGCCAAGGCGGCCGGTCTGTTCCAGGCCATCCGCGACGACAAGGACCTGATCGCGCCGCCGGAGAAGAAGCCCGACACACCGGGTGCCACCACCGCCCCGGCGCCGTCCCCGGTGTCGGTCGAGGTGGCGCCGGGCGACATCTCGGTGCTGGTGTACAACGGCGCGCCGACCACGGGCCTGGGGCCGCGCGCGCACGAGGACCTCAAGAACGCGGGCTTCGCGATGGCCGGCGCGCCGCGCATCTCGACCTCCACGGACGGGGCCCGCACGATCATCCGGTACGACCCCCGGTGGAACCGCTCGGTCAAGACGGTGCAGGCCGCGCTGCCGGGCGCGACGCTGGAGTCGGTCACCGGCCTGGGCCGCACGATCGAGGTGGTCGTGGGCTCGTCGTACCAGGGAACGACCCCGGTCCGGGTCGGCGGCGCGAGCAGCGAGCAGCCGTCCGTCGCGGCAACACCGAATCCGGCATACTCCGCCAAATCCGGTGACGAGGTCTCGTGTAAGAAGTGAGCATCAACTGTGGAACAGATGGTCGATGAGATGGGCATTCGGTTGCCTCGGGGCTGATCGAGTGAAAGCTTCGATCTCATGAGTAATTGGCCGCCGGGATGGGCGGATGGCGACCAACAGCCGCAGCAGCCCCCTCCGGGAACGATTCCGAGCCGCCCCGGCGGCCACTCCGCCGGTGCACATCCGGTCGGTGGGCCTCCGGCCGGCGGATATCCGCCGCAGTCGCCGGGTGGGTATCCGCCCGCGCCGGGTGGGTACCCGCCGCAGCCGGGCGGTGTCCCACCGGTCCGGCAGGCGCCCGGCCCGGACGCCTATCCGCCGCAACCACCGGTCGCCGACGCGCACGGCGCGCCCCCGGCGCCGGTGGGACCGCCGCCGCAGCGCGGGCCGAGCGGCCCCGGCGGGCCCGACGGCCCCGACGGGCCGCCTCGCCCCGGTGGTCCGCCGCGGCGCCCGCGCGGCCCGGTCAACTGGAAGAAGCGCATCCTGATCGGGATCGCGGTCTTCGTCACGCTGATCGTGGTGTTCGGCACCGTGACGTACTTCTGGGCCGACTCGAAGATCCGGCACGAGGACGTCCTGGACAACTACAAGGGCCGCCCGGGGTCGACCGCGGGCACCACGTGGCTGATCGTCGGCTCGGACAGCCGTGAGGGCCTGGACGCCGACGACCGCAAGAAGCTGCACACCGGCAAGGCCGCGGGCAAGCGCACCGACTCGATGATGCTGCTGCACAAGGGCAAGGGCGGCACCGCGCTGATCAGCCTGCCGCGCGACTCGTATGTGGACATCCCGGCGTTCAGCAAGAACGGCAAGACGGTCAAGGCGCAGAAGAACAAGCTCAACGCGGCCTTCGACCTCGGCGGCGCGCCGCTGCTGGCCCGGACCGTCGAGATGGCCACCGGCATGCGGCTCGACCACTACGCGGAGATCGGCTTCGGCGGCTTCAACAACATCGTCGACGCGATGGACGGCGTGGACATCTGCCTCAAGGGCCCGATCAAGGACGAGAAGTCCGGCGCGGACCTGAAGGCCGGCTGCCAGACGCTGGACGGTGCGGAGGCGCTTGCCTTCGTCCGCTCCCGCTACTACGACCCGGCGCGCTCCGACCTGGCCCGGATGGAGAACCAGCAGAAGTTCCTCAGCGCGCTGGCGAAGAAGGCCAAGTCGGCGAGCGTTCTGCTCAACCCGTTCAGCGCCTTCCCGGTCGCGGACGCCTCGCTGAGCGCGGTGACGGTGGACGACGACACCGGGCTGTTCGACCTGTACGACCTGTTCAAGGACATGGGCAGCCTGTCCGGCGGCGACGGCGTCACCACGACGGTGCCGATCTCGAACCCCGGATACTCCGTCAAGAATGTCGGCTCCACCGTGCTGTGGGACGACAAGGGTTCCAAGGCGCTGTTCCAGGCGCTGCGCGACGGGCGGACCGTGGACGCGCCCAAGAGCTGAACCCCGGTCGGCGGGGACGGGCGGGCGGACAACTGATTCGCCGCCTGTCCCCGCCGTTTCGTACCATCAGCACTCGGCCGGGATGTCGGCCGGCGATCCTGCCCCGAGGTGACGAAGTCCGCATGAACGACGCCGCGATAACCGCCGCAGACCACACCTTCCAGGTCGATCTGCGCGGTCTGGTCGACCTGTTGTCGCACCACCTCTACTCCAGCCCCCGGGTATACCTGCGCGAGCTGCTGCAGAACGGCGTCGACGCGGTGACCGCGCGCAGAGCCGCGGATCCCGAGGCGGACGCGGCGATCACCATCACGGTCGAGGACGGCGGCCTGCGGATCGCGGACACCGGCGTCGGGCTGACCGAGGCCGACGTGCACCGCTTCCTGGCGACCATCGGGCGCAGCTCCAAACGGGACGAGTTGGAGAGCGCCCGGCGGGACTACATCGGGCAGTTCGGCATCGGTCTGCTCGCGTGCTTCGTGGTCGCCGACGAGATCACCGTGGTGACCCGCTCGGCGCTGGTGGACGCGCCGCCGGTGGAGTGGAAGGCCGGCTCCGACGGCCGCTACACGGTCCGCGCGTTGGCCCGCGAGGAGCGCGAAGAGCCTGGCACCACGGTCTTCCTGACGCCGCGTCGGGGCAGCGAGTCCTGGTTCGCCCCGGAGCGGGTGATCGAACTCGCCCGCGACTTCGGCGCGTTGTTGCCGTACCGGGTCACCGTGGTGGCCGCCGGCGAGCACACGCCGATCACCGACACACCCGCGGTGTGGGATCGCCCGTACCCCACGGCGGAGCGCCGTCGGGCCGCGCTCGCCGCGTACTGCGAGAGCCGGCTCGGCTTCACCCCGCTGGACGTGATCAACCTGGACGTACCGCTCGCGGGGGTGCGCGGCGCGGCGTTCGTGCTGCCGGAGGCGGTCAGCCCGGCGATGCGCGGCAAGCACCGCGTGCACCTCAAGGGCATGCTGCTCACCGAGAACGCCGACGGGTTGTTGCCCGACTGGGCGTTCTTCGTGCGCTGCGTCGTGGACACCGACACGCTGCGGCCCACCGCGTCCCGGGAAAGTCTGTACGACGACGAGTCGCTGGCCGGCGTGCGGGACGCGCTCGGCGGGCACATCCGGGACTGGCTGGCGAACCTGGCCGCGCACGATCAGCCGCGGCTGGCCCGGTTCCTGAGTGTGCATCACCTGGGCGTGAAGGCACTCGCCCGGCACGACGACGAACTGCTGCGCCTGGTCCTGCCGTGGCTGCCGTTCGAGACCACGGACGGACGGATCGCACTCGACGAGTTCGCCCGTCGGCATCCGGTCGTGCACGTGACCTCGACCGTGGAGGAGTACCGGCAGGTCGCGCCGATCGCGGCGGCGGCCGGACTCGGCGTGGTCAACGGCGGCTACACCTACGACCTGGATCTGGTCCACCGACTGGCCGAGATCCGCCCGGGCACCACCGTCACCGAACTCGACCCGGACACCGTTACCGCGCACCTGGACTCGGTCGACCCGGCCGCCGAACTGGCCGCCGCGAGCTTCCTCGCGCACGCGCGGGCCGCGCTCGATCCACTCTCCTGCGACGTGTCGCTGCGCACCTTCCAGCCGGTCACCGTGCCGGCGCTGCTGCTGGACGGGCGGGACGCGCGCGGCGAGCGCGGGCGAGCCGAGGCCGAGCAGGACGCGGCCGGTCGCGGCGACGACCTGTGGTCGGGCATCCTCGGTTCGTTGCGCGGTCAGGGTCCGCGCGCCCAACTCGTGCTCAACCACCTCAACCCGCTGGTCCGCCGGATCGCCGGCCTCGATGATCCCGAACTGGCCCGGGCCGCGGTCGAAGGACTGTACGGCCAGGCTCTGTTGCTCAGCCACCGACCGCTCACCTCGGCCGAGACCGGCCTGCTCGGCCGATCCTTCCTCGGCCTGCTGGAGCGGGCCGTCCACCAGCCGAACCCCGCCGAATAGGAACCCTTGATGGAAATCCGTGACGACGCCGGGTTCTTCGCTGCCCTGGACGCGAACGAGGAACTGCCGTACGGCAAGGCCCGCACCGCCCGCGCCGAGGAACTGGTCGTGGTGGCCGAGCGGATGGGCAACGACGAAAACCTCGCGTGGGCGCTGCTGCGGCTGATCACCGCGTACAACTACGGCGGCGAGTCGCCGCGTACGCCGGTGCCGCTGTCCCGGCTGCTCAAGCTGTGGGACGAGCACCCCGAGGGCTTCGACGAGCAGTTGACCCACCATCTGTTCTGGGACCTCAAGTGGGTCACCAGCTCGCTGCTCTCGGTGCCCGAGGTGCCGCTGACCGCGATCCGCGGCTATCTCGCGGACATGGAGCGCCGCTACCGCACGGCGGGGCACAGCCCGCGTCCGGTGCACCAGAGCCGGTTCTACCTGGCCCGGCACGTGGGCGCGGACGCGGAGACCACCGAGGCGTTCGACGCGTGGCTGGCCGCCGACCGCGATCGACTCGCCGACTGCGACGCGTGCGAACGGCGGGAGCAGGCCCGCTGGTTGATCGCGCAGGGCCGGGACACGGACGCGCTGGAGCTGCTCGCGCCCACCCTGGACGGCGAGTTGACCTGCGCCGAGGAGCCGCAGGTCTCGCTGGCCACCTCGATGTTGCCGCTGGTGCGCGCGGGCGACCCGGATCGGGCGCGCGCCCACCACCTGCGCGGCTACCGGTCGGTGCGCGGCAAGGTGAGCACGTACGCGGCGGTCGCCGAGCACATCGAGTTCTGCGCGCTGACCGGCAACGAGGGTCGCGGCATCGAGATCCTGGCCGAACACCGCGCGTGGCTGGAGCGTCCGCAGAGCGACCCGTCCGATCACTCCGACTTCCTCGCCGGCGTCGCGGTGCTGCTGCGCCGGTTGGTCGCGGTCGCCGGGCCCGAGCTGGTGGTCTTCGAGGACACCTCGGCCGGCGCGCTGCGCGATACGGTCGAGCGCGAACTCTTCGCGATCACCGCACGCTTCGACGCGCGCAACGGAAACGACGCGGTGAGCTCGCGGGTGCGGCGCCGGCTGGCGGCCGTACCGGTGGCCACGTCGCTGCCGCTGGGGCTGCGTTCGGTGCGGGTGGCCGCGGCAACCGAGCCGGCCGCCCCGAGGAGCGCCGTCTCGGCCGCCGCCGATACCGCAGAACTGCTGTCCCACGCACAAGAGTTGGACGGGCAGGGACATCCCGGCTCGGAGGGCGCCTGGCGGGACTACGCGGCCGCCGCGCGGGAGCGGGGGCAGGACGTGGACGCCTTCGCGCTTGCCGCGATCGAGGAGGCGGACGGGGTCGAGCTGGTCGAGGAGGGCGAGTTCGCGGCCGGCATCGCGGCGCTGACCCGGGCCGCGGCCGGCTATCTCGCGGCGGACGCGCCCGGGCGGGCCGTGGGCGCCGAGGTACGCGTCGCGATGGCGCGGTTCCGGGCCGAGGAGGCGGACACGATCGAGCTGTTCGACGCTGCTCGGGACAAGGCCGCCACATTCCTGCCGGAGGACGCCGCCCCGCTCGCACTGGTCCTGCACCACCGGGTGATCGTTGCGCTGGCGAGCGAGGCGGAGGACGTCGACGACGTCCTCACCGAACTGCACGACCTCGGCCGCGAGCACGGGTTGAGGCACCGTCAGGCGGCGGCGCTGCACATCCGCGCCGAGCGGGCACTACAACAGGATCGTACGGCCGACGCCCTGGCCGATCTGAGCGCCGCCATCACGCTGTGCGGCGAGGCCGAACGGCCGTGGTCGGCCTGCCGACCGCTGTTCCTGCGCAGCCAGGTGCGGATGCAGACGGGCGATCCGGCGGGGGCCGAGGCGGACATGCGCGCGGCGCTGGAGAAGGCCGCGTTCTACGCCGAGCCGCAGTTCCCGGTCGGCCACGCGCTGACCATGCTGGCGAACGCCCTCGGCGCGCAGGAAAGGGCCGAGGACGCGCTGCCGTTCGCGCTGGAGGCCGCGCACGTCTTCGACGACGAGGGCGACGCGGAAATGGCGGCGGCATGCCGCAGGGGTGCCGTGAGCATGCTGTTCGGCCTGGGCCGGGACGCGGAGGCCGCGGCGATCCTGGAGGAGTTGCTGCCGGAGATCGAGGCGCAGCATGGTGCCGAGCACGCGATGCACGAACGGTGGGCGCTGGGCATGTGCCTGCGCCGACTCGGCGACGCCCGGGACGCGGCGAAGCATCTGTCGATGGCGGCCGAGGCCGCGACGAAGGTCGCCGATCGGGCGACGCAGGCGGAGCTCGCGGTGGCGGCGGCGCACGCGCTCGACGACGCGGGGATGGCGCCGCAGGCACAGGCGGCCTTCGGCCGGGCGATCGAACTGCTGCGCGCCGAGGGCGACGTACGCGAGACGGTCCGCGCGCTGCGCGCGAAGGCGTGGAACATCGCGGGCAACACGGACCGGGAGGACCCCTCGGGGGTGGACCGGGCGCTGGCGCTGTTCGGGGAGGCGTTGCGGGAGCTGGCGGGGGCCGGGGGCGGCGCGGACTCGGGTGCGGGTTCCGATGCGGACGCGGATGCGGGTGTGGGCTCGGGTGACGGGTCGGCGTCGGGTGTGGGCTCGGGGGACGACGTGGCGGCGATGATCGCGGTCGAGACGGCCGGTACGCATCACCAGCTCGCCCACCTGCTGGCGCGCGCCGACCGGCTGCATCCGGCGCTGGACGCGGCCGATCGGGCGGCGATGGCATACGTGCCGCTGCTGCCGGAGGAGGGCGACGGGTATGTGGATGCCGTGCAACTGGCCGCGCGGATAGAGGCGTTCGGGCTGGAGCAGCGGCAGACGGCGGTGAACCGGTTGACCGCGGCGCTGTCGGCCTGCGCGGCTGCGGACTTCCAGGCGGTCCAAGACCTCAGGGCGTTGCGGAACGAGCTGGCGAAGAACTGAGCCGCGGAGGCCGGCGGGCGGGTCACGACGGAACCCGCCGCCGGTCTCCAGCCTCCCGGTGCCTGTCGTGTTCGGGCCGGGCGGTCCGATTGTGTACCCGAACGGATGAGGATTCATGACGCGGGATGTCAGGGATCCGGGTCGATCATTGACTGGTCGGCGTTCGTGATGGCGTGAACCGGGCGCCGCGGACGGATTCGGATAGGCAAGGACCCCATGCGCGAAACTCCGGAAGATCTGAAAGAGCTTCAGTCCCTCCTCGACGCCTCCCTCTCCCGCTCCACCACACATCTGCGCTCGATCATCAACCGCGAGCGCACCTTGACCGCGGAGCAGCTCACCCGGACTCTCACCGGCATGTGCACCCTCGCCCTGTCCACCGTGACGGCGAAGGGCGAGCCGCGGATCAGCGGCGTGGATGGGCACTTCCTGCGTGGCAAGTGGCACTTCGGCACGGCGCGCGACGCCGCCAAGGCGCGCCACCTCGCGGCGCGCCCCGCCGTCAGTGCCGCGCACATGCGCGGTGAGGAACTGGGCGTGTTCACGCACGGCAGGGTGGAGATCCTCAACCCTCGGGAGGGCGCGCCGGCCGCGGATTGGCCGGACCTGCTGGCGTACTTCAAGGACTTCTACGGCGACGACTTGTTCGACTGGGACAACGAGGTGGTCTACTACCGGCTGCATCCGCACTGGATGACCGTCTACGCCGCCGACGTCGCGAAGCTCACCGCGACGCCCGGGTCCTGATACGCGCCGGTCCCGATAGCGCCGGAACCGCCACCCATGCCGGGTGGAAGGGGTGGTCCCGTCGCCCGGAGCCCCGCGACGTGGCTCCGGGCGTCGGGTCGCCGGGCGTACCGCTAGATCGCCTTGACCGCCACGTCGCGGGCGTCGTGCGCGAGGATGTTCGGGAGGAGCGGGATCACGCCCTCGCCGGGCGCGAGTTCGAGCAGGGTGGCCTCGCCGCGCGCGGCGCCGGGGTGGATGTCGATGTAGGGCTGTCCGGTGCTGCGCCAGGTGTGTCGGGCGCCGTCGCACGTGGCGACGCTGCCGCCGACGGAGGCGTGCCGACCGTCCTGGTCCACCTGACCGCCGACCAGCACGGTCCCGGCGTGGTGGGGGGTGCATCGGTAGGTGCCGGAGAGTGTGATCGTGCCGTCGGCCGCCACCCACACGGTGGAATCGATGGTGACGTGGTCACCCCCGGCGCGCGCGGCACCGATCGGGAGCGTATGCGCCTGTGCGGCCACGGGAGCGAGCGCGAGCACGAGGCCGGCGAACCCGGCGGACAGAACCGTGGCCGTACGGCCGGCAGTGATGATCATGCCGTCGCCAACGATCCCGAATCCGAAAGGTTTCGGCCGTGCGTACGGAGGGGGGATCGCCGGGGATCCCACTCCGTTGCCGTCCATGGGCACAGGCCGACCTCACCGGCGCTGGGCCGGAGCCGGTGTGCTTCGATACGCCGGTGCCGGCGGCTGCCGGCCCTCGCGGGTTGGGCGCACACTGGTGCGTGTCATCAGGCCGTCGCGAAGGAGAAGCGTCATGACCCGGCACGTGCTCACGACTCACATAGGGGGGCGGGAGGTGGCCTTGCCCGGCACGATTGCCGACATCCGCGAGGCCTTGCCCGAAGCGTTGCGTGCCGACTTCGAGCGCGAGATCGAGTCCGCCTCGGCCGATGAGCTCTTCGGGGTGATGGCGAGCTGGGCGCTGCGCACGCCACAGGCCCAGGATCCGGACGAGGACGCCTTGGCAGAGCGGCTCAAGGCCGGGGACATGACCGGGATGAAGTACGCCGACGAACTGGACGACGCCTATCGGAGTACGGGATGAGCTATCGCGTCGCTTACACGCCGGATGCCGAAGTCGAACGCGCGCACCTCGCGCCCGAGCGCCGCAAGCGCTTCGATGCCGGAATGACCGGGATGGCAGCCGACCCGTACGCGCACGGTTCGACGCTGGGCGGCGATCGAGACCGTCGTGAGGCGACCGTGGCCGGTGTGGCGTTCATCCGCTACGTCGTGAGTGCCGCAGTCGTCACGGTGACCGTGGTCAAACTCGTACCTGCCCCCTGACACGACGCGAGCCCACAATCGCATGGCCATCGGCGATGCCGTCACTCGATGCGACCCAAGACGGCACCGACGCGTCAGCGCCGGGCCGTCTCCGATAAGCCGCTAGTCCCGCAGAGCGCGCAGCATTTCGCGCCAGGCGGCCGGGGCGATCTCCAGGTGGCCGCGCCGGCGGTCCTTGGTGTCGCGGATGCCCGTGGAGGCCGGGAGGGGGGCCACCTCGACGCAGGAGTCGTTGCCCGTGGATCGACTGGCCTTTCGCCACGCGTACGCGTCGATAGTGCTCAAAGCGCATCCAATCTGCTCTGGATCAAGCGCTGTGACTCGTCTTCGGGAAGCGACGCCGAACGCAGATAGTCCAGGTTCCGTCGGTGCCGTCGAACGGTCCGCTCGTCCTTGATGATTTGTGATCCACTTTCCCACTCGGCGTGTGCGGCTGCCGTATCGGGGGCGGGCAGTTCGAGCACTGTCACTGCCCCCAGGAACGGCCGTGCCGTAGCGCTCGATGGCACGATTCTCAGCCGTACATGGTCGAGTCGGCTCAGGTCCAGCAAGTACTGCAACTGCTCTTGCAACGCTACCTGTCCGCAGAAGCTGGTGAAAAGCACCGCCTCGGACAGCGTCACCGATAGGGGGGTGTCGCCGGACGCGACCATCTGCGCCCGGTGCAGTCGAACCTCCAGAAGCATGTCCGCGTCGTCGGGGTCGGGCACGAACGGTGTCTGCACGAGCATGGCGCGCGCATAGCCTGCGGCCTGGAGCGGTCCTGGAACAACCGTCGACGCAACTTCCAGGGCGGTTGCCTTCGCCTCCAGAAGGATCAAATCCTCGTAGGCCCGGGTGAGTACCTCCGCGTACTTCACCCACCACTGATCCGGCTCGCGCACTACGCCGAGCGCCCGGTCGAGTCGCATCCGGGTCACCGGGGAGAGCTGCAAAATGTCGGCCAGCACGGCCAGTTGCTCCGGCCTGATAGGTGTCACCCCGGTCTCCAGCCGAGACTGTGAGCCCTCGGCCCACCCCGCGCGCTGCGCCACGCGCGCCATGGGGAGCCCCGCCTCTCGCCGAAGTCGTCGTAGTTCGGCACCCACTTGCGCGGGAGTATGCATTGCGCCTCCGGTTCACCCACCTGGCCCCGATCATTACGAACGGTACATGGAAGGTTGCCGTAAGTCACCTTGCATGTCAGCGTTGATGCCACGGGTGCTCGCCTCTCCGTGAACGTCGTCGGCTGTGTGGGAGCGGGTGGAGCACGCCGCCATCCGTGGGGCGAAAGGTGCCGCCATGCGTCACATCCGGCCGGACCCATCAACCAGAACATCCGCTCGCCCCGCCGAAGGGGTATGGATCCGCGACGGGCGCAGCGGACTGTGCGGGATCTGCGAATCGACCACCACGCAAACCGTGTTCGCCCGCACGCTCGCCGGCACGCCGTTCACCGCGCGCCGCGACGACGTGTGCGTTCTCTCGCCCGACGCGGCGAACGAGGCCGTACACACCCCGCCCATCACAGCAATCACGAAACACAGCAAGGGAGTTCAGATGAGCCACCTGCCACAAGTACGCGAAGGGCACACCGTCGAGCACGTCGACGAGAGACTTCGTGGGGAGTATCCGGCGGGTCGGGTCGTGCTCACCGGAGTCGGCATGGTCTCGGTGCAGCCCGCCAACGGCGCGCCGAAATGGACGGTCGACCGCTACGACGTGCGGCACCTCGACGAAGACCAGCAAGCCGATTGATCCGCAGGTGGGCGGGTGCTCGATTCCAGGCGAAGCCCGCCCACCTGCAACACCACCGATCTCGAAGGACGGCAAGGTGCATCACGAACACTACCGAGTCCCGCCCGAAGGGCACCCGGGCGACGAATCACGCGAGTTGGGCATCGGCGCACGGGTCCGGCACGCAAATCCGAAGCTGCGATCCACCTACCCGGACGGCTACGTGGCCCGCATGCCCGGTCCGACCGGACCCCCACACGTACTCGTCCAGCCACACGGCCGCCCCGCCGGCACGGATCAATACCGCCTGCCACCCATCGACCTGACCCTGGCCAACCCGACCGACATCCTCACCTCGGCATACCTGTCGGCCGCGCTACGCAGGTTGGCGCACGTGGTCCGGACCGAACAATGCGCGCAGGACGAAGCCCCCTGACCACCGGACCCAACCCGCCCCGAACTCCGGCGCCTCGAAAGCCGTTTAACGCCGCCACCTCCCACCGGTCGAACAACCCAACCGCACCATCAGTCCCCGGCCGACCCATCTCGGCCGGGGACGCTCGACGCCCGACGGATCGCCGAAGCGCGCATCGGCCCCTGCCCAACTTGGGAAGGGTTCGTGCCGTCGGTGCAGGGCACAGGTCGTGCAACAAGTCGCAACATCCTCGACGTCGGAGGCAACGATGGCTCTACTCTTCTTCGGCAAAGACCCCGACACGGACGAGGACCACTGTCCGACCGTCTGGGTGGACGACGTGAGCGCGGATCTTGTTCTTCAGGGTTGGAAAGCGGACGGCGCGACCGAGAAGAAGTGTCTGGTGACCGGCCCGATCCCGGACACCGAGGCGGTCATCCGCATCCCGGCCCGCATGGTGCCGCAGATCAGGAAGGCGTGCGATGCCGCAGAACGCTCAGCCCAGCTTCGCTGACGTCATCCGGAACACGGACCACTCGGCGGTCCACTTGGAGATGCGCGACGGCTACGGCGACAACGAGCGATTTGCCGCGTGGCGGCGTGGAGAGCGGATCGACTGGGACAACCGGGCGTCGTGGTGGCGCGGATTCCACGATCAGGTCACCGGGGCCATCGCACGAGGGGTATCCATCCGCCGAGTCCGCATCGTCAGTGAGCCGGTCTCGGAATACATTCGCTGGGAGCACTACATGACCCGGGCCAACCTCGCCGTCGGCGAGCAAGTCAGATGGGTTCCCCGGCGTCTCGCTTGCGATCTCGTGGTCCCTTGTAATGACTTTTGGCTGTTTGACGACCGACTGGCGAGGGTCCACCACTTCGCAGGCGACGGTTCCCTTGTCGAGGACGAGTTCAGCTCCGAGCCGCATCTCCTGAAAGTGTTCGCCGCGTCGTTCGAAACCGCCTGGGAGCGCGGCATCCCGCATGAGGAGTATCAGCTCTGATCGTCTCGTAGCCCATCGGTCGGCACATGCCCTCGTCCCCGTTCTCCAGCGCCCAGGCCGCCCGCGAGTCCGTGGCGGCGCGGCTCAGGGATCTGCGTCTGGACGCCGACCTGACGATGCAGGATCTGGCTGATCGGTGTGACTGGAGCAAGGCAAAGACCTCGCGCATCGAGGCTGCGAAAACCACCCCGTCCGATGCCGACCTCCGGGCCTGGTGCTCGGCCTGCGGCGCCGAGGGACAGGCACCCGACATCATTGCCGCATCTCGCTCCGCCGACTCGATGTACGTCGAGTGGCGACGGATGCAGCGTACGGGTCTACGCAGACTCCAAGGGGCCAACGCTCTGCTGTACGAGCGGACGAAGGTGTTCCGCATGTATTGCTCCAGGGTCGTGCCCGGGCCCCTCCAGACCAAGGACTACGCCCACGCTCTTCTGTCGCTGATCGCGGACTTCCGTAATCTGCCCGACGATGTCAGCGCGGCCGCAACGGCTCGCGTGGACCGGTCGCACATCATCCGTGACGGCCACCACCGCGTCATCATGCTGGTCGAAGAGGACGTACTCACCCAGCACATCGGCGACGACTTCGTGATGGCCGGCCAACTCGGCCACCTCCTGACGGCCATGTCCTACCCCGCCGTCTCGCTCGGCATCATCCCTCGATCTGCATCCAGAGCGATGTGGGGACCGGAGACGTTCACGATGTTCGATGACAGGCGGGTCCACGTCGAATTGCTTGCCGCGAAGGTCACCGTGACGACGCCGACGGAAGTCGAGATCTACCACCGGGCCTTTGCCCGCCTCTCCGGCATGGCGGTGTACGGCCCCCGCGCTCGGACTCTGGTCGTCAGGGCGATCGACGCCCTCGGCTGATTGCCCTGCAACAACCTGCAACAACGTGGACCGGCAAGTTCCCTGTTTCGTAGCGTCTTTGTCGAGGCGGTTCCTCGCGGTGAGCAGGACATCCCTCGACCGGGTGAAGGGGCCGCGCCGTTGCATCGACTACTGCCACGATGCCGCGACAGCACCAGAGTCGTTCCGCAAGACCGAAGGGGCATGGATGGATACGTCCGGCGTTACGCAAGCGCTGATCCTGGCGGGCGGACAAGCCACCCGTATGAGGCCCTATACCGACGATGCCCCCAAAGCCATGGTCCCTGTCGCCGGCACACCGATCATCGGTCATCAACTGCTGTGGCTCGCCGCATATGGTGTGAAGAGCGTCGTTGTCTCCGGTGGTTACAAGGCGGAGGTGATCATCGACTACGTGGGCGACGGCTCGCGGTTCGGTGTCGAGGTCACATACGCAATCGAAGACGAGCCGCTGGGTCGTGGTGGTGCTCTCAAGTACGCGGCGCGGCAACTGGTCGACACGGAAGCGCCGTTCTTCGTCCTCAACGGCGACGTTGTCAGTGCGTTCTCGCCGGCTGATCTCGCCGACTTCCACCGGCGTCGCGACGGAGCCGTGACCGTCGCGCTGTCCCCGTATCGCTCCAATTGGGGTGTGGCGGACCTTGACGAGCAAGACCGCGTCAGGGGCTTCGTCCAGTCCCCGGAACTGCCCTACTGGGTCAACGCGGGCATCTACGTCTTCGACCCGGACGTGATCTCGCTGCTGCCCGACAACGGAGATCACGAGGACAACACCTTTCCGCAGCTTGCCCGAGAGGGCCGCCTCATGGGCTACCGGCTGTCGGGCTACTGGCGGGGTATCGACACCGTCAAGGACGTCATGGACGCGTCCAGGGAATGCCGCGACTCCGGATCCATCCCGGCCGCCGAGTTCCGCACCACCGATATCGACATCTAGGCCCCAGCCCGCAGGACTCCTGACCGGAGAGGGAGACCATGATCAACGGCAACGAGGTCATCCCAAGTCATCACGTCCTGTTCGTCACGTTCGATTCGCTGCGCTACGACGTGGCGCGGGCCGTCCTCCACGGCGGACGCAGCCCCAACCTCGAGCGCGTCCTGCCTGACGGACTGTGGGAAGAACGACGAACTCAAGGCTCGTTCACCTTTCCTGCGCACATGTCGTTCTTTTCCGGCTTCCTTCCGGTTCCCTCCGGTCCGGGCCGCCCTGGCAGGCTCTTCGCCTGTCACTCCATGCGCGGAACCACCATCCACGAGCGGACCTACGTCTTCGACGCTCCGGACATCGTCAACGGTCTGGCCGGACTCGGCTACCGCACCGTATGTATCGGGGGGGTCGGCTTCTTTTCCAACCAGACCAAGCTGGGCCGGGTTCTGCCCGGCCTGTTCCAAGAGAGTCACTGGAGTCCACGGACCGGCGCCGACGAGCCCGAATCGACACGGCACCAAGTGGACATCACCTTGGCGGCACTGCGCGATCAACCCGCCGACAAGCCTCTGTTCCTGTTCCTGAACATCTCGGCCACCCACACACCGACTCACGTGTATCTGCCCGGAGAGACAGCGGACTCCTGGGAAAGCCAGTGCGCAGCCCTCGGCTACGCCGACAGGCACCTGGGTCGACTTCTCGACGCGCTTCCCGGCCACGGATCGTGGCTCGCCCTGTTCTGCGCCGATCACGGCGAGGCATACGGCGAAGACGGCTACACCGGGCACGGCATCGCGCATCCCTGTGTCTGGACCGTCCCTTACGCCGAGACCATCATCCCTGGCCGGCCACCCGAAGGACGGCCATCTGTGGCACCGAAAGCCGTTTGATGCCGACAGGCTCTTCGCCCGGTGGAGCCGACCACACTGCGATCCCCCGGCCGAAGCCTCTCGGCCGGGGGATCGTGGCGCTCCGCGCGTCGCCCGTGCGGACCAGGGGGCCTACTTCGGCAGGTTCCGGGCCATCACGATGCGCCGGACCCGGTTGGTGCCCTCGTGGATCTGCATGATCTTGGCGCCGCTCATTGTTCGGGGCGAGAAGGATGTGGTGCGGGTGGTTGTGGTCGCTGGGGGAGGCGGGCCGGGTTGACGGGTGGCTTCGGTGGGGGTCAGTCCACGTCCAGAGTCGCCTCGATGGTGTCGCCGTTGGCGTCGGGTTCGGGGCGGTGGCGAAGTTCGGCGCCGCCGGTGGTGAGGAGGCGTTGGGCGGCGGTGTTCGTGTCGGTCGTACTGGCCACGATGCGGCTCGCGCCCTGGGTCTTGGCTTCGGCGCGGAGGAGGGCGACGACGGCGTGGCCGACCCCTTGGGCCCGGTGCGAGCGGCCGATCCACAGGCCGGCCTCCAGGGCGCCGTCCGGGGTCGGTTGGAGACGGGCGGCGCCGACCACCTGCCCGGCGACCAGGATCGCGTATGTGGTGGGGGTGGCGGCCCACTCGTGATGGAAGGCCAGGAAGGCCGCGCGGCGGTCGGCGGTCCAGCCGGGTGGGCCGGGTACGGCCGGCATCACCTCCGACGGGTCCGCGTCGGTCACCGCGGTGTCCAGGAGGGCGGCCAGCAAGTCTTCGTTCAAGCGGCGCAGTTGCACCCGTGCGTTGTCCACCCCCGGAGCCTCTCCACCACCACACACCCCCGTCAAACCCATAGGCTCCCCACGACGCGCATCGCAGCCGCGCGGCAACTCGTCCGCACCGGCCGGCCGATCCGAGAGACGCGTCTTGCCCGCCCGTGCTTGCCGACGGGACGCCTCAAGCCGGTGCCTCCGAAACGAGCCGCGCCTGTCGAGTCGGCTCGGCTCGACGTCCGAAACGAGCCGCGCCTATCGAGTCGGCTCGGCCCGACGTCCCGGCCATCTGATGCGCCCGTGCGTTGGTCGATGGCGCGCATTCCGATCGGCGTCCTGGACTTGCCCACCGGCGGGACTTCGCCAGGCGTTTTTGCAGCCGGCCGCGCCTTCGCTCGCCCGGCAACTCGGCTGCGCCCGGCCGTAGTTCGCACTGCGAGTCGAAATCGACCCGGCATTTCCGGAACGAGCCGTGTCGGCTGCCCCGTTCGTGGCGGCCGGACTCCGTGCCGCCCCGATCGCGGACCTGCCGTGACCGCGTCCTTCCGGAGCGCCCCCCTTGCAACCGCCCGCCTTGACGGCACCCGCCACCGGCAACCCGCCCCCGGCGTTCGCAAAGGGCAACGGCCGCCCGCCTGCCCTCCGTTCGGGAGGGAAGCGGGCGGCCGTCGGGGGTGTTGCGGTGGGTTACCTGTTCTTCTTGGGTGCGCAGACGTTCTTGTCCGCCGTCTCCAGGTCGATGTTCTTCGGGGGTTCGGTCGGCGCGGTCGTCACCGGGGGTGGGGCCGCGGTGGGGTAGTCCTTGCCGATCAGGACCTCGAAGCGGGTGAGCGTGGTCGAGGTGCTCTCGATCAGCGCGCCGTCACCCAGGCCCGTCGCGGCGGCCAGGGCCTTCGCGGCGTCCAGGCGGCCCTTGGGATACGTGATCCTGCTGGTCGGGTGGATCTTGCCGTCCCGTGCGTTGCCGGAGGCGACCGCGACGAACTTGCGCCCGGCCAGGTCGGCCGCGACCTCGTTGGCGCGCTTGTTGACACCGCTGCCGTTGCGTACGTCGACCTTGACCGTGGTCGGGTCCACCTTCGGCGGTTCGGGCGTCGTCTGCGCCGGCGGTGTGTCGGCCGCGGGCTTGTCGTCCTTGGTGACGGGCGTGTCCGTGCGCAGCATCGCCATCAGGTTGTTGGCCTCGGGCTGCTTGGGCTGCACCTTGGACTTGGCCATCGGCGGGTATTCCTCGATCGGCAGCGTGGTGAACGCCATCCGCTTCTCGGGGACCTTCTTCAACTGGTTGCCCAGCGAGATCAACTTGTCCACGCCGCCCAGACCCCGGTCCACGGTCAGCGACTCGACCGCGATGTTGGCGATCTTGAACATGCCCTCGACGTTGGTCAGCGACGCGCTGTTCTTCAGCTTGCGGGTGAGCGCCATCAGGAACGCCTTCTGCGCCTTGATCCGGGCCAGGTCGCTGCCGTCGCCGAAGGCGTGCCGCGCGCGCAGGAACTTGAGCGCGGTCTCGCCGCTGAGGTTCTGGTCGCCCGCGTCGAGCTTGAGGTCGGTGCCGCCCTGCTGGTTCGGCAGTACCGGGTCGTTGATCGGCTCGGAGATGCACATGTCCACGCCGTTGACGGCGTCGGTCATCTTCTTCACGCCGGTGAAGTCGATCATGATGTAGTGGTCCACCTGGACCCCGAGCATCTTGTCGACCGTGGACACCGTGCACGGCGGACCGCCGTTGGCCAGGCTCTCGTTGAACGACTGCGGCCCGTTGGACGCCGGGTACGTCTTACCGTCCACGACGCACTTGGGTATCTGCACCATCGTGTCGCGCGGGATGCTGACCAGCGTCGCGTTGCTGCGGTCGGCCGAGACGTGCATCAGGATCGTGACGTCGGCGAGGCCCTCGGTGTGCTCGGACGCGCCGTACTTCTTGCCGAGACCCTTTCGGCTGTCGTTGCCGATCAGCACGATGTTCAGCGGCTTGCGCCCGAACGCGTCCTCCTCGGCCTTGGGGATGCCCTCGCTGCCCGCGTTCTTCGCGGTGGTGTTTATCTTGCTGTCGAGGTACTTGATGTAGCCGTACGCGCTGCCGGCCAGCACCACCAGCAGGCCCACCACCGAGATGGCGATCCACTTGAGCCGCTTCTTGACCTTGCTCTTGGGCGGTCCCTCGCTGCGCGCGCCGTTCCGGGCTCCCGCGCGCCCGGTGGGTGCGCTGCCCGCGCGGTCCCGACGCCGGGGCGGGTCGTCACCGGCGCCCTGACCCGAGGCGGCGGCCACCGCCGACGGGCGGCGCCTCTCGGGGATGGCCGCCCGCGAGCGCGGCCCGGAGGTACCGGGGCCGTCCGTACCGGCCCCGGCACCGGATCCACCGCCGGATCCATTACCGGCGCCGCCCGGTGCCCGCAGCTCGAAGCTGCCGGTGTCCGGGTTCATCACCCACATGTCCGCGACGTCCGCGTCGTCCATGCCGCCCAGGGGATCGTTGTCCCCGGGCGCGCCGCGGTGCGGCCCGTTCCCTCTGTTCACGCCGAGATCCCCTCCGGCTGTACCCGCCGCACGGTCCCCCCGGCTGTGCGCGGTTTCATGGGCGACACCGGGGTTCCGGAGGCATCCGCACGGAACCCGACGGTGGTACGTGATGGTCGGTATGGAAGCAGCCACCATAACCGGCGAGTTCTTGCCATGGTCACAGAGACTGCGAAGTCCTGACGCTCGGATCATCGGAAAAGGTACAAACACCCTTCAGTGATTGTTCCGGATCCGTCGTCGTTCGATCGTCGTTCGATCGATGGGGGTCGCGGACGAACGCTTTCGCGCGAATGCCACCACGACCCCCCTCGAACGTGCAAGCGCTACTTCTTGCGCGGTGAGGCGCATTTCGTGTTGTCGGCCGTCTCCAGGTTCAGGTCGGCGGCCTTGGGCGGTTCCGGCGTCCGGTCGGGGCCGGCGGTCGTCGAACTCTTCGGGGTGCCGTCGTCGGTGCCCGTTCCCGGGAGATCCGCGCCGATCAACAGCTTGATGGTGGTGTCGCCGGGACGAGCCGCCTCCAGTGCGGTCTCCGGCAGGCCCAGGGCGGTCGCGATCGCCTTCGCCTGGTCCTGGCTGCCCTCGGGGTAGGTGATCCGACTGTTGGCGTGTTCTCGCCCATCCGGCATCGTCGTACCCGAAGTGGCCTTGAAACCTTGGCGCTTGAGGTTCTCCACCACCGGGGTGATCCGCCTCTTGGTGGTTCCGGTGTCCACCGTCACCCTGATCCGCGCCGCGTCGCCGGGCGAGATCGTCGCCGGCGGGGGCGGCGTCGTGGTCACCGGCGCGGGCGGCGGAGTGCTCGCCGCGTCGCCCTGGGTCAGCGGCCGGTCCGCCCGGATCGTGGCCCACAGATCGTCCGCGGCCGGACGCCTGGGCTGGACCTGGTCCGGAGCCGGCCGATAGGTCTCGGTCGGCAGGGTGGTGAACGCCATGCGTTTGTCCGGCACCTTCTTGATCTCGTCGGCCAGGTCGATCAGCTTGTCCACGCCCGCCAGGTCGTTGTCGACCGTCAACGCGCTGACCGCGCTGTTCGCGATCCGGAACATGCCGTCCACGTTGGTCAGCTTCGCGTTGCTCTTGAGTTCGCGCGCCAGCGCCATCAGGAAGACCTTCTGCGCCTCGATCCGGGCCAGATCGCTGCCGTCGCCGAACGCGTGCCGGGCACGCAGGAATTGCAGCGCGTCGTCGCCGCTCAGCGTGTTCGGGCCGGCCGGGAGCTCCAGTCCGGTACCTCCGCGCGAGCCGGACAGGACCGGGTCGTGGATCGGCGCGTCCAGGCAGATCGGCACCCCGCCGACCGCGTCGGTGAGATCCCGGACGCCCTTGAAGTTCACCTCGATGTAGTGGTCGGTGCGGACCTGGAGCATGCGGTCCACGGTGGCGACCGTGCACGACGCGCCGATGCTGCGGAAGCTGTCGTTGAACTGGCCGAACCGGGCCTCGGTGACCTTCTTGTCCTTGCCCTTGCCGATCTCGCAGCGTGGGATGTCGACCATCGTGTCGCGCGGGATGTTCACCAGTGTGGCGTTCGAGCGGTCGGCGGACAGGTGCATCAGGATCGCCACGTCGGCGAGCCCCTCGTGGCCCTCCGCGCCGTAGCGCCGCCCCTCGCCGACCCGACTGTCGTTGCCGATCAGCAGGATGTTCATCGGACTTCGGCCCTGCGCGTCCTTCGGCGCGGCCGGTGGTCGATTCTCCTTGTCGGCGGTGATCTGGGTGTGGTGCAGCTTGCCGTTCAGATACTGGATGTACCCGTAGGCGCTGCCTGCCAGGACCACCAGGATGCCGACCACGGAGATCGCGATCCATTTCAGGCGCTTCTTCACGGTGCTCTTTCTGCGTATGCCCCGCCGGCCGGGTGCCGCAGGCTCCCCGACCTCCGTATCCGCGTCCGTGCCCATGTCTCGCGTCCCCTCCGGCAACGTGCCGGATCACCGCCGATCGACGGCGGCCCGGCCCTCCCTGATGCGGTGTCGATGAATCAGCTCGCGCACACGTCCTGTTCCGCCGTTCGTCCCGAGACGGTGACGATCGGACTCGTGTCCGCGGCCGGCGTCGGCTTGGCCGACGGGGTACCGCCGCTGGTCGAAGGGGGATTCTCCGTGGAAGCCGACGAGGACGGAGCGGAGGTCGGCGCCTCGGTGCCGGTCGAGCGCTTGCCCGTCGGCTTGCCGGCGCCGCTCGAACTCGGCGCGCTCGGCGTGAGCGTCACGCGCTCGCCGTTCTCGTCGATGGTGGTGCGGGCGGACGCCGGCGGTGTCGCCGACTGCTCGATCCGCACCTCGCCGTTGTTCTCGAAGCCGTTCTCGTCCTTGCCGCTGACCGCGGTGCCGACCGCGACCCGGTCGAGGCGGATCGCGTCGAACAGTCGGTCCGCCTGCGGCTGGACCAGTTCGTCGCGGTCGGTGTCGAGCCGGTACGGCTGCCGAGGCACGGTCAGGAACGCGACCTTGTCGTTCGGGATTCCCTTGATGCTGTCGGACAGGGCCATCAGCTCCTTGAGCGAGCTCAGTCCCGGGTCGGCGGTGATCGACCGGGTTCCGGCGTCGAGGAGGTTGTACAACTTCCACGGCTGGGTCAGCATGTCGCCGACCTTGACCTTCTTAACGAGCGCGGCCAGAAAACGCTGCTGCCGGGTCATCCGCTGGGTGTCGCTGCCGTCGTCCACGTTCTTGCGGGCGCGGACGAAGCCGAGCGCCTGCTCACCGTCGAGCTTCTGCTTCCCGGCGGGCAGGTCGAGCTTGGCGGCGGTGTCGCGCATCGGCTTGCTCAGGCACACCTCGACGCCCTCGACCGCGTCGACCATCTCCTTGAAGCCGGCGAAGTCGATCACGATGTGGTGGTCGACCCGAATCCTGGTCATCTGCTCGATGGTCTTGATCGTGCAGGCCGCGCCGCCGATCTCGAACGCGTGGTTGAACTGGTCGCGGTAGGCCCGCGACTTGCTGCCGTCCGGGCGCACGCAGGAGGGGATGTCGACCATCAGGTCACGCGGGATGCTGACCGCGACCGAGCTCTTCCGGTCGGCGGCGAGGTGCAGCAGGATCGTCGTGTCGGAGCGCTTGGTGCCCTCGCCGATGTCGCCGTACTGCTTGTTGTCGCCGGTGCGGTCGTCCGAGCCCATCAGCAGGATGTTCGCCGCGTCGTGCGCGACGACCTGTGGGCGCTCGGCCTCCGGTCCCAGCTTCGCGGTCAGGTCCTCGGTGGTGATGTTGCCGTCCAGCTTGCGGTACAGCGTGTAGACCACGACGCTGCCGGCCACCAGGCACAGCGCGACGGTGACGGTGACGCCGATCAGGACCCGCTTGTACACGCGCCGGCGCCGATTGCGGCGGGCGAGCCGATCGGGGGCCGCGGCGTCGCCGGCGGCGGCCATCGCGGCGAGGGGCTCCGCCGGGTCGGTGGGGGTCGGCGGGTTCGGTACGGCCGGCGGCTCGGCCGCCTGGGCGGCCTGTTCGGGAACCCCCGTGCCCGGTTCGGCGGCGGCCGGCCCGGCCGCGCTCGTGTCGTCGGTGCCCGGCTCGGGCGTGCCGGCCCCGGGCGCGCCGGTCTCGGCGGTACCCGGCTCGGCCTCGGCCCGCTCGGCCGCGCCGGCCTCGGCCGACGCCTCCGCAGCAGGTGCGTCCGCCGTCGGCGGGGCCGATATCTCGGCTTCGGTCGGAGCCTCGGGCGCCGTTTCCGGGCTCGCGTCCCGACCGGGTTCGGCCTGCTTGCCGGCCCGTTCGCTGTCACTCACGTCGTGTCTGCTTCTTTCCCCAGGGCGCCCAACGCCGATCAAGAGCGACGAACCGCGCGTAGAGCGGCCGTTGCAGTGATAGACGTGCTGCCACTTCCTTGAGTTGCGTGCAGCCATTCGCGTGTGACGCAGGTCACCCGATGTGGGCGCAGCACGCCGCGTCGGAGCGGCTCGCGTATCGGCGAGCACGCTACCGTGCGCCGCCGTATCGGTGACCCCGGAGTCGGTACGTATCCCCGTGAACGGGGTGACGCGTCGTCAGTTCGCCTTGCAGATGTCCTGATCCGCGTTCCGAATGTCCGCCTTGACCGGCGCCCCGGCCGGCTCGGACGCCGCCCTCGGGGTCCCGGCGACCCGGGCGCCCGCGATCGGTGCCGATCCGGTCGCGCCGGTGCGGTCGGCGGTCGGCGTGGGTGCGGCGGAGGCGCCCGAGGCGGCCTCGGCCGGGGGCGGTGCCACTCCCGTGGTCGCCGCTCCCGTACCCGCCGCCGCGCTCGTGTCCGGTTTGCCACGACCGTCCAGCGGCCGGTCGTGGTTGATCGCGTCGAACAAGCGCCGCGCCTCCGGCTGGATCAGCGCGACCCGGTTGTTGTCCTCCGGCGGGTTGTACACCGGTACGTGCGCGAAGGTGATGTCCTTCGTCTCCAGGTCCCGCATGCCGCGCGCGAGGTCGACCAGGGCCGACACCGAGTCCAGGCCCTCGTCGGCCCGGATCGACTTGGTCAGCGCGTCCGCCAGGGCGAACAGCCGGGACGGGCTCGAGAGCGTGTCGCCGCTGCGGATCTGCTTCGCGAGCGAGGCCACGAACGCCTGTTGCCGCTTGATCCGACCCAGGTCGCTGCCGTCGCCACCGAGCCCGATGTCGTGGCGCAGCCGGACGTAGTCCAGCGCCTCCTTGCCGTGCACCTTGCGTCGGCCGGCCGACAACGAGATGTTGCCCTCGCGGTCCTGCACCGTTCTGGGCAGACAGATCTCCACGCCGCCGACCGCGTCGACCATGCCCTTGAAGCCGGAGAAGTCGACGATGATGTGGTGGTCCACGCGCATGTCGGTGATCTTCTCGACGGTGTTGCGCGTACAGGCCGCGCCGCCGAGTTCGAACGCCGAATTGAACATCACCCCGCGCTGTTCGGCGGAGCGCGCGCCGTCCCTGGTGACACACGAGGGCACGGTGACCAGCAGGTCGCGCGGGATGCTGACGACCGCGGCGTGCTCGCGATCCGAGGACAGGTGCACCAACAGCGTGGTGTCCGAGCGTTCGCCGTTGTCCCCGCCACCGCCCAGCGCGCGGTTCTCGCCCGCTCGCGAGTCCGAGCCGATGATCAGCAGGTTCATCGGCCTGCCCTTGCCGTTGCCGCCCACGTCGGGGCGGTCGGCGTTGAGCTTGCCGTCCACCGAGTCGGTCCTGAGGTTGCCGTTGAGTCGCTGGTAGGCGAAGTAGCCGGCCGAGACGCCGGTCAGCACGATCAACGAGACCCCGACGCCGATCGGCAGGAACACCCTGCGGCGCCGGTTGCGCTTCTTGCGCGCGCGCCGCGCGGCGGCCCGGCCGCGGGCGGATTCGACCGGCGCGGCCGAACCGGGTTCGTGGGGCGGCGCGTTCGACGGATCGGCGGGCTCGGCCGCGGCCTCGGACCGATACAGGTGATCCCACGAATCCATGAACCCCACGCCTCCCCGACTGCTGAGGGACCGCCGGGCACGGCACTACGGGCGGTCGGGGCCACGAAAGCGCAGCACGACCCGTCTTGTCATGGCCTAGTCGGCGGAACGGGTGACGGCACGGGTGACCCGTTCCGCCTCGATTCGCCGCTCCAGCAGGGATTCATCCAGGTGACGGCATACGACAACCGGTACGGACGCGGCCAGCGGCGCGAGCAGGCCCGCCCGCAGTCCACCCGTTCGGGCGAAGCTCAAAGAGGTGAGCAGGCGGTCGCCGGAGACCAGTTCCCACTCGCGCGCGGCGGCCTCGCCCTCTTCGGCCAGTTCGCCGGCCGTCCACACCCGCCCGGCCTCCTCCAGCGCGGCGTCCGGCGCCCGCGTCGGGCCCTCGGGGACGAAGCGATCGCCGTGCCCGGCCACTTCGGCCGCGTAGTCCAGGAAGCCGGCGGGCGGCGCGGGAAAGCGCCCGCCCATCGGGCGCAGGGCCAGCGCGACCCGCTCACCGGGACACGTGGCCGCGCGCTCGAGCGTGTCCGGACCCGAGACCACCACGTCCGCGTCGGCGGGATCCGCGTCGAAGCTCACCACTAGGCCGAGCGACCAGGCCGCGAGCAACCACACCTGGGTCTGCCAGTGTGCGGGCAACAACAAGGACACCCGCGCTCCGGGCTCCACCGCGAGGTCGTCGCGCAACAGATTCGCGGTCTTGGCGACCCAGTTGTCGAACGTGGCGACCGAGAGCTCTACCCGCTCGCCGGTGGCGTCGTCGTAGAAGGTGGTGAAGGGCCGCGCGGAGTCGGCGGCGAGCGCGGTGCGCAACTGATCGACCGGGGTGCTGGGCATGGGCTCAGCCTATCGAGCACGCGAATCAGTGCGGCAAATGGGTGTATTTAAGACATTTGGTACGGGCTTCGTCGTTGTCCGGGCACCCGTAGAACTCGACCACCCCACAATGGAGGGTCTGCCCGTGTACACCAGAATCGCGTTGTCGATCGCCGCCCTCGCCGTACCCGCCGTGCTGCTCGGACCGCCCGCGCAGGCCGACCCGCGGCCGAGCACCCCCGGCTCGACGGTGACCCTCCCCTTGGCCGGCATCGAACAGGAGCCGGACGCCGACGCGCCGCGCACCGGCCGGACCGAGGTGCTGACCACCGAACGCCACACGCCCGCCTACTCGTTGCTCGGCGTCACCTGGGCCGGTTCCGGCACGGGCGAACGCGTCGTGGTGCACGTACGCACCCGAACCGGCGGGGTCTGGAGTCCGTGGCGCGAACTGCACGCCTCGCACGCGGGTGGCGACGGCGGCACCGGCGGCGGGGACGTCGATCGGGCGGGAGCCGGCGGGCGAGGCGGTACCGAGCCGTTCTGGGCGGGCCCCTCCGATGGCATCCAGATCCGGGTGGGCGTGCTGGAGGGGGTGTCGCCGAAGGACCTGCGCGCCGAACTGGTCGATCCCGGCGAGTCGATCCTGGACCGCATGCCCCCGCTCCCGGGCCTGCCCAAGCGCACCGACGGCCGCGCGGTCAAGGGCCACGCCATCGAGCCGGCGATCGTCGCGCGCAAGGACTGGGGCGCGGACGAGTCGCTGCGCGACGCGAAGTTCAAGTACACGAACACGGTCCGGGCCGCGTTCGTGCACCACACCGCCGACGGCAACGACTTCTCGTGCAGCGACTCGGCGAAGGTGCTCCGGTCGATCTACCGCTACCACGTCAAGACCAACGGCTGGGCCGACGTGGGCTACAACTTCCTGGTGGACAAGTGCGGGACCATCTTCGAGGGCCGCGCCGGCGGCACCGACAAGCCGGTCCTGGGCGCACACACCCTCGGGTTCAACACCGACAGCATGGGCGTCGCCGCGATGGGCACCTATACCAAGGCCCAGCCGCCCGGGCCGATGCTGATCTCCCTGTCGAGGCTGCTCGCGTGGAAGCTCGGCCTCGACGACCGCGACGCCAAGGGCAAGGTCACCCTGACCTCGTCGGACGGCGGCAGCCGCTACCCGAAGGGCACGACGCACTCGTTCGACGTGATCTCCGGGCACCGGGACGCGTTCAACACGGAGTGTCCGGGACAGGCGCTCTACGACGAACTGGGCGCGATCCGTCGGGATGTGGCGCTGCGGTTGGGGTGAGCGACGGGGTGGCCGCGGGCGGTCAGGATCGTTTTTCGACGATCTCCCGGAGCCGTTCCACGAGCGGTTCCACCACCGCCTCGGGTACGAAGCGTTCGCGCGCGAGGGCCGCTGCGGCGGCACGCAGCCGGGCCACCTCGGCCGGATGCTGGGCCAGCCGGCGCAGCGCGTCGGCCAGCGCGTCCGAGTCGCCCGCGGGGACGAACAGCCCGGCCGGGCCGAACAGTCGGCGCTGCGGCGCGGTGTCCGAGGTGAGCACCGCACACCCCGCGGCGGCTCCCTGGAAGACCTTGTTCGGGACCAGCCGCAGCGCCTTGGCGCCGGTCCCGAACACGCCCAGACATACGTCGTGCGCCGCGACCAGACGCGGCAGTTCGGCCTCGGGCACCCAGGTCCGCCAGGTCACCCGGGGAGCGTTCGGCCCGACCAGGTCCCGCGTTCGCTGCGCCTGGAGACCTCGGCCGATCATCGTCACGGCGATCGGGTAGCCGTCCAGGCGGCTCAGCGCGGCACCGATCACCGGTGCGCCCTGGACCGGCGAGTACAGCCCGAACGAGATCACCCGCAGGTCCTCACCGGGGCGGAAGTCCGGCACGAAGTCCATGGGGGGATCCGGGGAGGGATCGATGGCGGGTTCGGTGGCGGGATCGGTGGCGAGGTACGGATCCGTGCGGGGATCCGTCGGGTGATCCCGATCCGCCCGGTCACCCGGTCCGAGGTCCGAGGCCGCGTCGAACCACACCTGCGGCGCCCCGATCGGTACCACCACGGCCCGCTCACGCTGCGCCGGCGCGAGTACCCGGCGGTGCTCCTCGGTGTCCACCAGCACCAACCGGGCCGCCGCGATCGCGGCCTGCTCGATCCGGTCGACCTTGCGCAACTCGGCCTGAGCGGCCTGGCCGAGCCGGTCGGCCACGTCGTCCACGCTCTCCAGATGGTCCAGCACCAGGGGGATGCCCGGGAACAGCCGCCGGGCGATCTGGATGTCGAGCCGGCCCTGATAGCCGACGATCACCACGTCCGGACGCGGCGCGCGCCGGGCCTTGGCGACCAACTCCGCGATGCACCGCGCGTGCCGTATTCGCTGGCGCGGGATCCCCGGATGGGCCGACGGCGGCGGGACCATCGGCCCCGCGTCCATGTGCCCGAGGGGGACATTGCAGGTCACCACCTCGATACCGTGGCGCCGTAAGCCCTCGATGAGAATTCCCACCCGGGGGTGGACGGTCGTGTCATAGGTGCCGAACGCCATCACCCGCATAGGTGAAGTCTGCTCTGCGCACATCGGGGCAAAACCGGGAAGGTACGGTGGCGGTCCCGACCCGGACCGCGAGGAGAGCCCGTTGCACCCGAGTGCCCTCCATCGTGTGTGGCGTCCCGGCTTCGCGATCGACCTGCGGCTCACCGTCGGCCAACTTCGCCGCGGCCACAGCGACCCGACCTACCACGCGGGCACCGACGGCTCGGTGTGGCGTACCTCGCGCACCCCGGACGGCCCGTGCACGCTGCGCCTGATCGACCGCCCCGCGACCGGCGAGATCGAGGCGAGCGCGTGGGGCCCGGGTGCCGAATGGCAGCTCGACGCGCTGCCGGCGCTGCTCGGCGCCGAGGACGACCCGACCGCTTTCGTGGCCCTGCACCCGATCGTCCGGGACGCGGAACGTCGGTTCGCGGGACTGCGGATGCCGCGCACGACGCTGGTCCTGGCCGCGCTGGTGCCCTCGATCCTGGAGCAGAAGGTCACCACGATCGAGGCCCGTCGGGCCTTTCGGCTGCTGCTGGGCAAATACGGCGAGGCGCCGCCTGGGCCCGCCCCGGCCGGTCTGCGAGTGGTGCCCGACGCCCGTACGTGGGCGATGATCCCGTCCTGGGACTGGGCCCGTGCCGGCGTCGACGGGCGCCGCTCGCGCACCGTGATCGAGGCGACCCGGGTGGCCGGACGACTGGAGGCGACCACGGGCGTCGCGCATCCCGAGGCGGCGCGACTGATGCGCCTGGTGCCCGGGATCGGGGTGTGGACGGCGGCCGAGACGATGCAGCGCTCGCACGGCGATCCGGACGCGCTGTCGGTGGGCGACCTGCACCTGCCCAAGACGATCGGCTTCGCGCTGGCCGGGCACGCGGTCGACGACGCGGGCATGTTGGAGCTGCTCGCGGGCTATGCGGGGAACCGGCATCGGGCCGCGTTGTTGATTCGCATGTCGGGGGTGAAGGTGCCGCGGCGGGCGCCGCGCTTCGCACCACGCCCGCACTTCGTCGGCAAGGCGTTGTGAGGATCGGTGTTGTGAGGACTGTGTTGTGAGGACCGTTGTGAGGACCGGTCGATGCCGGGACCGGGCAACGCGAGCGTGATGCGCCACGTTTGTCCCGGAGGGCCTCGGGCAGCCGTTCGGGTGAAGGACCCGGCTGTGTAGCACCGCAGCGGGAACCGACACCGAGAACGAGGAGGAAGTGCTCGTGACGACCGTCCAGCACTCGATCGACGTGGACGTGCCGGTCCGCACCGCATACAACCAGTGGACCCAGTTCAGGGAGTTCCCGCAGTTCATGAGCGGGGTCGAGCGGATCGACCAACTCGACCCGACGCACACCCACTGGGTGACCCGAATCGCCGGGGTGACCCGGGAGTTCGACGCCGAGATCACCGAACAGCGACCCGACGAGCGGGTCGCCTGGAAGACCCTGGACGGCCCGCACCAAGCCGGCGTGGTCACCTTCCACCGGCTCGACGACGTGCATACCCGGGTGATGCTCCAGATGGAGTTCGACCCCGACGGTCTGGTCGAGACGGTCGGGGACAAGCTCGGCTTCGTGCGTGGTCGCACCAAGGGCGACCTCGAACACTTCAAGGTGTTCGTGGAGAAGCAGGGCCACGAGACCGGAGCCTGGCGCGGAGAGGTGGCGCCGCCCGGCAGCCTCGGCTCCGCCGACGGGCCGCGCACGTCGCCCCCGCCCTATGACAGCCCCGGCATGTCGCCGACCCCCGGGCGTACCGGAGCCCCCGGCGGCGGGCACATTCCGCCGCCGCGCCCGCAGGCCCCGCCGACCATCGGTGGAGCCTCGGCAGGGGGTCACTGATCACGGCGTGAAGCCCCCGGACATCGGCCGGACATCGCTCCCGACTCCACGTCGGCGGCGGTGCGGGTCCACCGAATCCGGGCCGGCAGCGCCAGGCGGCAGAGACCGTGCGAAAGGGGTGGGCCCGCCATCGATGACGATGGCGGGCCCACCCCTTTCCGCGTACCGGACACGGCGCAGCTCAGCGCACCACGATCACGTCGTCCGCCGAGCGGGCCGGGCGCTCCCGGGGCGGCTCCGCCGGGCGGCCCACCGCGATGGCGCCCATCGGATCCCAGTCGGGGGGCAGGGCGAGCGTCGCGCGGACCACGTCCGGGCAGAACATCGTCGAGGACACCCACGCCGACCCCAGGCCCTCCGCGGTCAGCGCGATCAGGAGGTTCTGTACGGCGGCGCCCGCCGAGACGGTGAACATCTCCCGCTCGGCGCCGGCGCGTACCGGGTCCGGGTAGGTGTGCGCGCCCTCGGTGACCAGGCACGGCACCACCAGGTACGGCGCCGCGCGCAGCACGTCGCCGCGCTTGGTCCGGCGCGCGATCCGGTCCTCGTCCAGCCCGTCCGCGCGCAGGTCGGCCACCCACGCGTCGCGCATCGCGTCGAGCAGCGCGGTCCGGGCGGACGCGCTCTCCAGGAGCACGAACCGCCACGGCACGGTGTGGTGCGGCGCCGGCGCGGTGATCGCGGCGGCGACCGCACGGCGGACCGCGGCGGGGTCGACCGGCTCGTCGGTGAACGCGCGCACCGTACGTCGCGCGGTGATCGCGGTCCGGGCGCCCTCGGCGATCGCCTCGGCCGTGCCCAGGCGGAACATGTCGTCCTGGGCGTCGCGTACCAGCGGGCGCACTCCGGCGCCGTCCGCGTCGGTGACCAGGCGGTCCAGGCCGCGCACGATCGCCACCGGGACCGCGCCCGCCTTGCCCTTGACCAACTCGGCCGCGCTCGCGAGTTCGTCCACCACCGCGGTGATGGTCACCGCGAGCTGGTTGCCGTGCGTGTCGGTCCGACCCCGGTGGTCGTCCACCGCGTCCAGCCCCGCGACGCCGATCGCCACGTCGGTGACCCCGTTGCGCCAGGGCCGACCGAAGGTGTCCGAGACGACGACGCCCACCCGTACGCCGGTTCGCTCGGCCAGCGCCGCACGCAGTCGGCGCGCCGACGCGTCCGAGTCCTCCGGGAGCAACAGCAGCGTGCCGGGCTCGGTGTTGGAGGCGTCCACACCCGCCGCCGCCATCACGAAACCGTGCCGGGTCTGCACTATCCGGGTATCGCCCCGGCGGGCGACCACGCGCACCGCCTCGGCGTCGATCACCTTCTCCCGATCGACCCCGCGCAGCAGCCGGCCCTCGGCCTTGCTGAGGATCTTGGAGGTGACCACGAGGACGTCGCCGTCGAGCAGGCCGGGCCCGTCCGGCCCCGTCGCCGCGTCCGCGATCAGCCGGGCCAGGTCGGCGCCTTCGCCGATCTCGGGCAGGCCGGCCAGCCCGAGTACCGAGTAGCCGCGCGGCGGGGCGCCCATCAGCGCACCTCGTCCGCGAGCGCGAGCGCGGCGCGGGCCATCTCGGCGGTGGCCTCGACGTCGGTCATCAGCAGCGGGATCGCCCGGCACCGGATGCCGGCCGCCTCGACGGCGAGCACCGCGTCCGCGTCCGCGGTGTCCACCAGCCAGCCGTCCAGCAGGCCGGGCCCGTAGTGCTGTGCGACGGCCGCCGCCGTCGTCTCGACCCCGACCGCCTCCAGGACCCGGTCGGCCATCCCGCGCACCGGCGCGCCGCCGATGATCGGGGACAGCCCGATCACCGGCGCCTCCGCGGCCACCAGCGCTTCCCGGATGCCGGGCACGCCCAGGATGGTGCCGATGCTGACCACGGGATTGGACGGCGGGAACAGGATCAGGTCGGCCTCGGCGATCGCCTCCAGCACGCCGGGCGCGGGCTTGGCCGTCTCGATCCCGACCGGCACGATCGCGTGCGCGGTCGGCGCGGCACGCAGCCGGACCCAGTACTCCTGGAAGTGGACCGCCTTGCGGGTCCCGGGCTTGTCCGCGTCGTCGACCACGACGTGCGTTTCCACCCGGTCGTCGCTCATCGGCACGAGCCGGACGCCGGGCTGCCACCGCGCGCACAGCGCCTCGGTGACCGCCGACAGCGGGTAGCCGGCGGCGAGCATCTGGGTCCGCACGATGTGCGTCGCGTAGTCCCGGTCGCCGAGCCCGAACCAGGTCGGTTCGACGCCGTACGCGGCCATCTCCTCGCGAACGCTCCAGGACTCGTCCCGGCGGCCCCAGCCCTGCTCCTCGTTGATGCCGTCGCCGAGCGTGTACATGACGGTGTCGAGGTCCGGGCACACCTTGAGCCCGAACAGGTGGATGTCGTCCCCGGTGTTGCCGACGACGGTGATCTCCGCTTCCGGAACGGCCGCCTTGAGACCCCGCAAGAACCGGGCCCCACCGATGCCGCCGGCAAGTACAACGATGCGCATGGGGCCAGTCTCGCAGGCTGCTTGTTGGGCGACTTCGTCGCCGGCTCGCGAGGGGCTGTTTGTTGGGCGACTTCGTCGCCGGCTCGCGAGGCACCGCTTTTTCTTTCCCCCGCTTCGCTCCTCCAAGAAAAAGCGGTGCCTCGCTCGGGGCTTCGTGTCCCTCCGCTTCGCTCCGGGGCACGAAGCCCAAGCTTGCGGCTCCGCCGCTCTCCGCGCTTCGCGCGTCGATCACTGGGGTGGGCGCGGGTCGGGGGCGCTGACGCGCCGGGGGTGCGCGGTCGGGGTGGGCTGGGGCGGGTGTCTGAGCCTGGGGCGGTGGCGGGGGCGTGGGGGTGGGGGTCCGATGCACGCGTGGCGTTACTGCGGGGGGGTGGGTGTGGGTCGTGGGTGTGGTGGGTCGACGGTGGCGGGGTTGTGGGGGAGCGACACAGGCGGCGTGACGTTACCGCAGGGAGAAGACGTGCCGGGGGCGGGCGCGTGTCCCCGGATGGGACGGCCGAACAGCCGGGGTCGTGGGTGTGGTGAGTTGGGGGCGTGGGGGTGGCGGATCGTCGCGTCCGCGGCGCGGGCGGGGGGTGTGTGGGTCTTACGAACGGGTGACGTTGGTGTGGTTGGGGGGTTTCGGGGGTGTGTGCGTGTCTAGCGTTGGCGGTATGCGAATCCTGGTTACCGGCGGCGCCGGGTTCATCGGAGCACACGTGGTCGAGTGTTTGACCGAGTCGGGGCATGACGTGCGGGTGCTCGACGTGGTGGAGGTCGAGGGCGTGGACGCGGTGCGGGGGGACGTGCGCGATCCGGCGGTGGTCGATCGGGCGTTGGTGGGCGTGGACGCGGTGTGCCATCAGGCGGCCAAGGTCGGGTTGGGGCTGGACCTGAACGACGCGCCGGACTATGTCGGTTGCAACGACCTGGGCACCGCGGTGTTGCTTGCCGCGATGGCGCGGGCGGGGATCGGACGTCTGGTGTTGGCGAGTTCGATGGTGGTGTACGGAGAGGGCCTGGGGCATTGCGTCGAGCACGGTGAGGTGATGCCGGGTCCGCGGCCGGTCGAGGATCTGATGGCCGGCCGCTTCGAGCCGCCCTGCCCGACCTGCGGGCGCGCGGTCACTCCCGGCCGAATCTGCGAGGAGGCCGCACCCGACCCGCGCAACGTGTACGCCGCGACCAAGCTCGCCCAGGAGCACCTGGCCGGCGCCTGGGCCCGGGCCACCGGAGGCGTGGCCACCGCGCTGCGCTACCACAACGTGTACGGCCCGAGGATGCCGCTGGATACCCCGTACGCCGGCGTCGCCGCGATCTTCCGCTCGATGCTGCGCGCCGGCATGCCGCCGAGGGTGTATGAAGACGGCGGCCAACGCCGCGACTTCGTCCACGTCCGCGACGTCGCCACCGCCAACCTGGCCGCCCTGGACCGCTCCGGCCACGGCCTGCGCACCTACAACGTGGCCACGGGCGTCCCCCACACGGTGGGCGAAATGGCCACCGCACTCGCCAAGGCCCACGCCGGCCC
Organism: Embleya sp. NPDC127516; assembly: GCF_044765325.1. Lineage (NCBI taxonomy): Bacteria > Bacillati > Actinomycetota > Actinomycetes > Kitasatosporales > Streptomycetaceae > Embleya > Embleya sp. NPDC127516. The sequence continues at coordinate 343,056 of NZ_JBIWJT010000010.1, forward strand.
CACCCCGATCACGACCGCCGAATACCGCCTCGGCGACGTCCGCCACATCACCGCCTCCGCGGCCCGCCTGGAATCCGAACTCGGCTGGCAAGCCCAAACCGACTTCGCCACCGGAATGGCAGAGTTCGCCACCACCACATGACCCCTGGCCCACCCACCGACACAGCCCCACACTCAGCACTCACCCCAACTACCCACCCCCGCGCTCCAGACAAGCCGCCCACCCACAACGCCGACCCGGGCCCGTCGATCCGCCCCACACACAACCCCGCCACCGTCGACCCACCACACCCACGACCCACTCCCACCCCAGCGCGTCTTCCCCCGCAGTAACGCCACGCGTGCGTCGGACCTCCACCCCCACGCCCCCGCCACCTTCGTCTCACCGCGCCGCCGGCCCACCCCCGCCGCGACCCACCCGCCCCGACCGCGCACCCCCGGCGCGTCAGCGCCCCCGACCCGCGCCCACCCCAGTGATCGACGCGCGAAGCGCGGAGAGCGGCGGAGCCGCAAGTTTGGGCTTCGTGTCCCGGAGCGAAGCGGAGGGACACGAAGCCCCGAGCGAGGCGCCGCCTTTTTTCTCGGAGGAGCGAAGCGGGGGAGAGAAAAAAGGTGGTGCCTCGCGAGCCGGCGACGAAGTCGCCCAACAAGCAGCAACGCCGCCGAACACGAATCCGCCCACCCCAACCCGCCCCCGCCCCGACCCAGATTCCCCAGCACCCCACACCGACGCCACAGGTGCGCCGACCCACCACCCCCACGACCCAGCCAACTCGATCCGCCGCCTCCGCGACCTTGGTTGGTCGGCTGTCTGGGGGCCGCAACCCGGGTAGGTCGGCCCGCCTCTCGCGACCTCGCCGATTCGATCCGCCGCCTCCGCGACCTTGGTTGGTCGGCTGTCTGGGGGCCGCCACCTGGGTGCGTCGGCCCGCCTCTCGCGACCTCGCCGACTCGATCCGCCGCCTCCGCGACCTTGGTTGGTCGGCTGTCTGGGGGCCGCCACCTGGGTGCGTCGGCCCGCCTCTCGCGACCCCGCCGCCTCAACCCGCCACCCCCACGACCCCGTTGCGTCTCCTGCCTGCGATGGCAACACGGGCGCCTCATCCCACCCTCGCGCGCCCGCCACCTTCAACTCGCCGCGCTCACCGCCCCAAACGCGCTGCCTCCCTGCGTTAGCGACACGGGTGCGTCGGCCCGCAGCTCCGCAACTCCGCGCTTTCGCCGACTCGACCCGCCGCTCCCGCGACCCCGTCGCGTCGCCTGCCTGTGGTGACGACACGCGCGCGTCGACCCGCCACCCCCGCGATCTCAGAGCCTTGCCTCGTGCGTTGACGGCGCAGGTGCGTCGGCTCGCCCCCCGGCGCTCCCGCCGACGTCCTGCCCCTGCGCCCCCGGTACCTGCCTCGTGCGTTGACGGCGCAGGTGCGTCGGCTCGCCCCTCGGCGCCCCCGCCGACGTCCTGCCCCTGCGCCCCCGGTACCTGCCTCGTGCGTTGACGGCGCAGGTGCGTGGGCTCGCCCCCCGGCGCTCCCGCCGACGTCCTGCCCCTGCGCCCCTGGTACCTGCCTCGTGCGTTGACGGCGCAGGTGCGTGGGCTCGCCCCCCGGCGCCCCCGCCGACGACCTTCCCCCGCGCCCCCGGCACCCGCCTCCCGCACTGACACACGTGCGTCGGCCCACCACCCCGCGCCCCCGCCGACGTCCTTCCCCCGCGCCCCCGGCACCCGCCTCCCGCACTGACACACGTGCGTCGGCCCACCACCTCACGCCCCCGCCAACACGACCCGTCCCCGCCCCGGGCGCCTCCACGGGCATTGCGTACTCCAGACCCGGCGGTCTCCCACGCCGTCAACACGACCCGTCCCCGCCCCGGGCGCCTCCACGGGCATTGCGTACTCCAGACCCGGCGGTCTCCCACGCCGTCAACACGACCCGTCCCCGCCCCGGGCGCCTCCACCCCACCCCACCCCACCCCGCCGACCCCAGCGGCCCATCCCCTCGCGGCCCCTCCCCCTCCCCCTACCCCGCCGGCAGCCGCACCTCGAAGCGGCATCCGCCACCCGTGTTGGCCACCCCCACCCGGCCCGCGTGGGCCTCGACGATGCCTCTGACGATGGCCAGGCCCAATCCCGCGCCGCCGCCGGGGGAGGGGGTTCGGGCGTGGGTGCCGCGCCAGCCGGTGTCGAAGACTCGGGGGAGGTCCTCCTCGGGGATGCCGCCGCACGCGTCGGTGACCGAGACCACGACCTCGCCCTCGGCGGTGCGTACCCCGACCGCGACCGTGCCGTCCGAGGGGGTGTGCCGGATCGCGTTGACCAGCAGGTTCGTGATCGCCCGGGACATCTCGCGGCCGTCCACCCGGACCGGGACCGCGACGATGTCCTCGCCCGCCAGCCGCACCGAGCAGGACCGGGCCAACGCCTCGGTGCCGGCCATCGCGTCCGCCACCAGGTCGTAGAGCGAGACCCTGGCCAGGGTCAGCTTCAGGGCGCCCGCCTGGATCCGGGACAACTCGAACAGGTCGTCCACCATGCCGCTGAGCCGATCCACCTCGATCCTGATCCGGCGGTGATAGCGCGCCGGATCCTCGGGCAGGTCGTCCTCCAGTGCCTCGGCCATCGCGCGCAGGCCCGCGAGCGGCGTGCGCAGGTCGTGCGAGATCCACGCGATCAGCTCGCGCCGCGCGTGTTCGACCGCCCGTTCGCGCTCCCGGGACTCGGTCAGTTGTACGCCGGCCCGCTCCAACTCCCGCCCCAACTCCGCGAGTTCGACCACCGCCGAGACCCGCCGCGACGGCCCCGGCACGCCGCCGCCCAAGGCCCGCGCGGAACCGCGCAGCGCGCGGACATCGGCCACCACCGGGCGGCCGAGCAACATCGCCACGCCGATCGCGAGCACCGCCGAGACCGCGCAGACCACCATCACCACGGTCAGGTCGTGCGAGGAGAGCAACATCGCCTGGGAGACCCCGACCGTACCCGCGGCCATGCCGGCTATGGTCACCACCGACATCGCGGCCAGCGCGACCGAGAGCGAACGATTGCGCAGCGCCCGCAGGCCGAGCAGGCCCAGCAGGGTGACGCCGAGCCCGCTGCCCGCCGCGATCAGGCAGATCAGCGCGAAATCCTTCACGGGCATCCGGGTTCGACCTCCAGCCGATAGCCCACGCCCCACACGGTCACCAGGAGCCGGGGTGCGGCCGGGTCGTCCTCGATCTTTTCCCGCAGCCGGCGCACGTGCACCGTCACCGTGGACTGGTCGCCGAACTCCCAGCCCCAGACCCGACGCATCAGCTCCTCCCGGGTGAACGCTCGGCCCGGGCTGCCGAGGAAGAAGCACAGCAGATCGAACTCACGCGCCGTGAGCGAGAGTTCGTGGCCCGCGCGGAGCACGCGGTGAGCGCCGACGTCCACCTCGATGTCCGCGTGCCGCAGCACCGAGGGCGCCACGGGCGGCGCGCCGGGACCCGCGACCCGGCGCAGCACGGACTGCACCCGCAGGACGAGTTCGCGCGGGCTGAACGGCTTGGTGACGTAGTCGTCCGCGCCGACCTCCAGGCCGAGCACCCGATCGCCCTCGTCGCCCAGCGCGGTCAGCATCACCACCGGCACCGGGCCGCGCTCGCGCAGCCGTCGGCAGACGTCCAGCCCGTCCATGCCGGGCAGCATCAGGTCCAGGACCACCAGATCGGGCATCTCGACGGCTGCCAGCTCGAGCGCGGTCGGCCCGTCGGCGGCGTGCGCCGTGTCGAACCCCGCACGTTCGAGATAGCCGACGACGACCTCGGCCACGGTCGGATCGTCATCGACCACGAGCACCTTCATGCCGGCGAGTGTAGGTGCGCGAAGGGGACGATTCCGGCGAGCGATCGATCCGTAAGCGGCACGTAACCCACATGGCCGCATCGCTGCGACGTCAGCACTCCGTAAGCACGTCAAGCCTGCGGCTGCGGCCGGCGCGTACTTAGCGTGAGCCGCATGGAAGCCTCTCCGGCGCATCCCGCCGAGCACATGGAAGCCTGTTCGGCGCATCCCGCCGAGCACGTGGAAGCCTCTTCGGTGCACCCCGCCAAGCACATGGAAGCCTCTTCGACGCATCCTGCCAAGCACGTGGAAGCCTCTTCGACGCATCCCGCCGAGCATCTCGTGGACGTCGTGCTGCCGTGCCTCGACGAGGCCGACGCGCTCCCGTGGGTGCTTGCCCGGATGCCGGCCGGATACCGCCCCATCGTCGTGGACAACGGCTCGCGCGACGGCTCGGCCGCACTGGCCCGCTCGCTCGGCGCCGGCGTGGTGGTCGAGGAACGCCGCGGGTTCGGCGCGGCCTGCCACGCGGGCCTGCTCGCGGCGACCGCGCCGATCGTGTGCTTCTGCGACTGCGACGCGTCGCTGGACCCGGACGAACTGCCCTCGGTCGTCGGACCCGTGCTCGCCGGCGACGCGGACCTGGTACTCGGCCGCCGCCGCCCGCAGACCTTGAACGCCTGGCCGCCGCACGCGCGCCTGGCCAACGCGGTCCTGGCCCGCCGCCTGCGCCGACGTACCGGAGCGCGGCTGCACGACCTCGGCCCGATGCGGGCCGCCCGGCGCGCCGACCTGCTCGCGCTGGAGGTCTCGGACCGCCGCTCCGGCTACCCGCTGGAGACCGTGGTCCGCGCCGCCGACGCCGGTTGGCGGATCGCCGAGACGGACGTGCGCTACCTGCCGCGCTCGGGTCGCTCCAAAGTGACCGGCACGGTGCGGGGTACGGTCACCGCGGTCCGGGACATGAGCGCCGTCCTCGCCCGTGCCGGGCGGCCCGCGTGAGCACCCTCCTGGTGATCGCCAAGGCGCCGCTGCCGGGCCGGGTCAAGACCCGGCTGACCCCGCCGCTGACCCCGGACCAGGCCGCGGCGGTGGCCGAGGCCGCGCTCACCGACACACTGGCGGCGGTGCTCGCGACGCCTGCGCGCCGCCGGGTCCTGGTGCTCGCGGGCGAACCGGGGCCGTGGCTGCCGGCCGGCTTCGAGGTGGTGCCGCAGGGGGCCGGGGGACTCGATCTGCGCCTGGCCGCCGCGTTCGCCGGCTGTTCCGGGCCGACCCTGCTGATCGGCATGGACACCCCGCAGGTCACCCCCGAACTGCTGACCGTGGACTGGTCGGCCGCCGACGCGTGGTTCGGCCCGGCGACCGACGGCGGATTCTGGGCGATCGGGCTGCGCGAACCCGACCCGTCGGTGTTCCCCGGCGTACCGATGTCGGTGCCGCGGACCGGCGCGGTCCAGCGGTCCCGGCTGCTCGCCGCCGGACTGACCGTGCGCGACCTGCCCACCCTGACCGACATCGACACGGCCGCCGACCTGGCCGCCGTCACCCGCGACATCCCCGGCACCCACTGCGCCGGTGTGGCCCGCGCATTGCTCGGCGGCGAGGTGTACGCATGACCCTGGTCCGCGAGCCCGACCGCACGGCCGACCCGGCGAACGCGCGGTCCGACACCCCGGCGGACGCTCCGGCCCACCCCGGGTCGGACGCCCGGACCACCGACCCGTACGCGCTCGCCCTGCGCGACGGCGGAGCCGTGTACGTCCGCCGGCACGGCCACCGTCGGCAACCCCTCGAACTGGCCCGCTGGTGCGCCGAACCGGACACCGCCGACGACACCATGCTCGCCCGCTGCACCGGCCCCACCCTGGACGTCGGCTGCGGCCCGGGCCGACTGGCCGCGGCGCTGAGCCGTCGAGGCGTGACCGCGCTCGGTGTCGACCCGGTGCCGACCGCCGTCGCGCGGGCCCGGACCGCCGGGGCCACCGCGCTGTGCCGGTCGGTGTTCGACCCGCTGCCCGGCGAGGGCCGCTGGGCGGTCGCCCTCCTCGCCGACGGCAACATCGGCATCGGTGGCGACCCGGGCGGACTGCTCGACCGCATACACGGCCTGCTCGCCCCCGGCGGCCTGCTCGTGGTGGAGACCGATCCACAGGACGTGTACGAACGCTTCGCCGCCCGGGTCGAAGACGACCGAGGCAGTCACGGCGGCGCCTTCCGCTGGGCCCGGGTGGGCACCCCGGCGCTGCGCCGCCTCGCCCCGACACACCACTTCACCGTGACCGACACCTGGACCCGCCCGGGCCGCGCCTTCGCCACCCTGCACCGCTCCTGAGCCTTCGACGGCCGCCCGACCCGGCGCCTGCCGGGCCCGACCACGCACCGACCGACCCGCCCGGGCCGCGCTTTCGCCACCCTGCACCCGTTTTGGCCCCGAGGAGTCGCCGACCGTCCGCGATCCGGCGACGGCTCAACTCGAATACGCGCCGATCGGCCCGCCTGAGCCGCGCCTTCGTCATCCCGTCCCGAGCCCGAGTGCGCGCCTGCCGGCCCACGCTGGCCGTGCTTCCGTCACCCCGCATCGGTTCCGAGCCGTCGCCGACCGACCCGAGCCGGCGCCGGGCCGGGCTCGAACGCGTCGATCGACCTGGGCCGCGCCTTTGTCGCCCGCACCGCGCCCGAGCCCTCGCCGACCGGTCCCGAGCCCCGGCAATCCGGGTCTCCAACCCGCACCGGCCAACCCGCCTGGGCCGCGCCTTCGCCACCCCGCGTCGGTCCCGGGCCCGAGTGCGCGCCTGCCGGCCCACCCTGGCCGTGCTTCGGCCACCCCGCATCGGTTCCGGGCCGTTGCCGACCGTCCGCGATCCGGCGACGGCCCGAGCCCGAATACGCGCCGATCGGCCCGCCTGAGCCGCGCCTTCGCCACCCCGCATCGGTCCCGGGCCCGAGTGCGCGCCTGCCGGCCCACGCTGGCCGTGCTTCCGTCACCCCGTCCCGGTCCCGGGCCCGAGTGCGCGCCTGCCGGCCCACGCTGGCCGTGCTTCCGCCGCCCCGTCCCGGTCCCGGGCCCGAGTGCGCGCCTGCCGGCCCACCCTGGCCGCGCTTCCGTCACCCCGTCCCGAGCCCGAGCCCGAATGCGCGCCTGCCGGCCCACCCTGGCCGCGCTTCCGCCACCCCGCATCGGTTCCGAGCCGTCGCCGACCGTCCGCGATCCGGCGACGGCCCGAGCCCGAATACGCACCGCCGGCCCACCCGGGCCGCGCTTTCGCCGCCCCGCACCGCCCTTGGCCGTCTCCGCCCGGCTCCAAAGTCGGCGACGGGCCGGGCCCGACCACGCGCCGACCGACCCGCCGCCGCCGACCCGCACAGCCCACCCCCGCCGACCCGCCGGCTGATCCGCACAGCCCCCCGCCGGCCCGCCGCGTCACCGGCCTTCGGCCACGCCCCGGGCCTCACCCCCGCCCCGCTCCCGCCCCCGCACCCGGCGGAACGCCACCACCCCCGCGGTCCCCACCACCACCCCCGCCCATACGATCGCCAGCCCGCGTCCATAGTTCAGTGGAAGCACCGACGGGTTCTGCGTCGGCAGTGGCCGCAGCAGCGCCGGCAGCGCGATCAGCGTGCCCACGACACCCACCGCCAGGCCGCCCAACACGGTCCGTCGCACCCACGCGGCCGGCCTCCGCCCGAACCGCATCACCAGCGCGCCGACGGTGAAGACCACGACGGCGAACACCCCGTCGTGCAGCAGCACTCCGGCGATCAACCACTTCGCCAGACCCATCCGCTCGGTCAGGAACGGGTCGTCCCAGACACCGGCCACGCCCCACCCGATGCCGGCCACCCCGGCGGCGCCCAGCACGAGCCGGACGGCGCCCACCGCCCGCCCGGTTCGCGGCGCGACCGGCTCGGGCTCCATCGCCGTACTCATCCCAGCACCTCCATGCGGGCGACCCACTTCGTCTGGAGCACGCCCGGCCGGTTCGGCGCGATGATCCGCGCCGGATACCCGTGGTCCTCGGCCAGCGGCGCGCCATTGAGCATGAGCGCCAGCAGGGTCGACGAGTCGCGGGCGTACTCGTCCGGCATCTCCATCACCGAGTACGGACTGAACCGCTCATGCGAGAACACCCGCAGCCGGGCCCCGGACGGCGCACCAGCCCGGGCCATCAGGTCCCGAATCCGCACCCCGGACCAGTGCGCCGACGCGCTCCACCCCTCGACACACGTGATCGGCAGCGTCGCCTCGTGCTGCGCCATCGCCAACAGTTCGGCCCGGGTCAGCGCGAACGGTCGCGGGCCGGCCACCTCCAGGCGCCACGCGGGATCGCGGACCGCCGTGAACACGCCCGCCGCGGCAGCCGTGCGATTCACCGGCAGACCTTGCGGGCCGATGTCCGCCCGTCGCGGCGCCAGCACCGACACCCGCCCCAGTGGAGTCACCGTCTGCCCCACCGTGGCCAACGTGACCACGCCCACTCCGGCGCCGAGCACGGTCAACAGGCCGCGCCGCGAGGGCCCTTCGGACTCGGCCGGCACGCCCCGGGGACGCCGCCAGTGGGCGAGGATCAGCGGCAGCTTCACCGCGACATGCAGGGTGAGCGCGCCGGCCGCCACCCACGCGATCCAGTAGTGCGCCGGTACGAACGGGAACGGCCACGGATACCACTGCACGATGTTCAGCAGTCCGGTGACGAGTTCGAAGATCGCCGCCATCATCAGCACCGCGATGGACAACCGCTCCAGCGCGTGCCCCACCGACTTCGCCGGCGGCCAGGCGAACAGTCGCGGATAGACCACCCACAGCTTCACCAGAAGCAGCGGCACCGCCGCGATCCCGGTCGCCACGTGCAGCCCCTGGGTGACCCGATACCCCCACACCGGCCGGGACGGCAGCGCGAGCCAGTGCGGCTGATGCTGGAGCAGATGGCTGAACAGGCCGGTCAGGAAGCAGATCAGGAAGGCGAGGCCGAGCAACCGGCCGACGAGGACGGCCGTACGCGGATCGTGCAGCGCGCCGCGGAACGCGCCGGCTCGGAACGGACCGCGCCGCAACGCGGCGGGCGGGTCCGGCAAGCGGATGTCGAGCTTCATCCCCCCAGCCAACGCCGAAATCCCCCTGTAGGCCCCCATTGACCGTCTTACGGAGTGCTGACGCTCGACCTCCGGAGACCTCGACCGTCCTGCCTCGACCGCCGTACGGAGTGCCGACGCTCGACCCCCGGAGACCCCGACCGTCCTGCCTCGACTGCCGTATGGAGTGCCGACGCTCGACCCCCGGAGACCCCGACCGCCCTGCCCCGACCGTCTTACGGAGTGCTGACGCCCGGCCCGGGACGCCCCGTAAACGCCCCCACCGCCGACACACTCGCCGCATGGCATCGAGCACCGCCACCACGAGCACCCCCACCACCGGCACGCCTGCCACCGGCACCGTGACCACGATCTCCGCCGTCGGCACCGGCCTGGGCCTGACCGCCGCCGTCGGCTTCGCCGTACACGGCCCGTGGACCCACCCCGGCAGCGTCGGCGTGTACGTCGTGTACGGAACCGCCTGGGCGCTGTTCGCGCTGGGTGCCTTCCTCGTCCACCGACTCCCGGTGCGCCGTGCCGTGGTGCTGATCCTGGCCGGCGCGGTCGCGCTGCCCGTCCTGGCCGCCGGCGCCCCGCCGCGCACCAGCGACGACGCCTACCGCTACGCGTTCGACGGGCGGGTCCAAGCCGCGGGTCGCTCGCCGTACGTGCACGCGCCGGCGGATCCCGAGGTGGCCGGGTTCCGCGACGACTGGCTGTTCCCGCCGGGCGAGTGCTCGGGGTGGTTCAAGCACCCGCTGCCGGACGGCTCGTGCACCCGGATCAACCGGCCCGAGGTGCACACCATCTACCCGCCGGTGGCCGAGGCGTACTACTGGCTCGTGCACGTCGCGACCCCGCCCGGCCGGCCCGAACCCGTCCAGGGCGCCGCCGCGTTGCTGGCGATGCTGGTGAGCGTCGCGCTGCTGCTGGTGTTGCGCCGGTTCGGCCGCGACCCCAGACACGCGGTGTGGTGGGCGTGGTGTCCGATGGTCGCGCTGGAGAGCGGCAACAACGCGCACGTGGACGTGCTCGGCGTGCTGCTCATGGTGCTCGGCCTGGCCGCGATCGCCGGCCGCCGGCCGATCCTGGGCGGCGTGCTGCTCGGCGGCGCCGCCGCGACCAAGATGTTCCCCGCCGCCGCGCTGGCCGGCGGCGTACGCCGGGCCCCGGTGCGCCTGCTCGGTGCGGCGGCGCTCACCGTCGTGCTGGTCTACCTGCCGCACGTGCTCGCGGCCGGCCCCGCCGTGCTCGGCTACCTGCCCGGCTACCTCAAGGAGGAGCGCTACGACGACGGCGCGCGTTTCGGTCTGCTCGGCCTGGTGCTGCCGACCGACCTCACTCCGTACGCGGCCGTCGTCGTGCTGATCGTCCTGGCCGCGGTCGTGGCGGCCCGTGCCGACCCGGATCGCCCGTGGCACGGCGCGCTCACCCTGACCGGCGGCATGTTGTTCGTGCTCACCCCGGCCTACCCGTGGTACGCGCTGCTCGTGGTCGCGCTGGTGGCGCTGGACGGGCGCCGCTGGGAGTGGCTCGCGCTCGGCCCGGCGGGGTACGCCCTCTACCTCACCTGGGGACTGGAACCGACCCCGGGTCAGATCCGGGCCACCCATCAACTCGGCTACGGCGCGGCCCTGCTGCTCGTGCTCGGTGTGGCGCTCTATCGACGAGCGCGGCCCGCCGACGGCACCACCGGCAGGCCCGCGGCCTTCCACGCCTGGAAGCCGCCGATCAAATCGGTCGCCTCGGACAGCCCCAGGTCCACCAGCGACGCCGCCGCGAAACTGGACGCGTAGCCCTCGTCGCACAACACGACCACCCGCAGGTCGTAGCCGGTGGCCTCGGCCACCCGCGCCGAACCCTCGGGATCCAGGCGCCACTCCAGATGGTTGCGCTCGATGATCAGCGCGCCCGGGATCGCGCCGTCGACGTCGCGTTGGAAGTCGGGTCGGGTGTCCACCAGCACCGCGCCGTCATGGAAGGCGGCGTGCGCCTGCTCGGGGGTCACCCGCGTCAGCCGGGCCCGGGCCTGCTCGAGGAGTCGGTCGACGGCGCTCACCACTGGTCCCCCGAACGCTCGACGCCCACCCGGCGCAGCGGCTCGAAGCTCGGCCGCGCGATGTCCTCGCCGGCGTCGTACAGGTTCATCGAGTCCAGGCGCGGCGTGTACACGTGCACGCTGATCGCGGGCTCGGTGCCCATGTTGGTCACCTCGTGTACGTAGGTCGGCCCGAACACGCGGGTCGAGCCGGCGGTGAGCACCCGTTCGCGGGCGCCGGCCCGGCGCAACGGGGTGACCACCAGGGAACGCTCGTGCAGTTCGCCGGAGACCACGGTGAACACGCCGGACGAGCCGCCGTGGTCGTGCAGGCCGGTGCTCTGACCGGGCAGCCAGCTCAGCAGCCAGACCTCCATGTCCTCGGTCGCGGCGAGCCGCTTGTACCAGCGGGAGATCGGGTCGTAGCGGACCTGGTCGAGTTCGGCCGCGACCAGGTCGGCGTGCCGGCGGGCGAGCGCGGCGAGTCGGGCGACGGCGGGGCGGACGGGCGGGGCGACGGGCAGGGCGAGCACGGCGGGGGCGGCGAGCGGGTCGCCGGCGACGGTGATGTCGCTGGACATAGGGGAGTCCTTCGGGATGTCTGCGCTATTTCTCTGGCGCGGCGGATCAGGCGAACGCGGCGGATCGAAAGCGAACACGCGAGCGGTCGACAGCAACCCGAACGGACATCCGGCCATGGGGGACGGCCGTGCCGATAAAAGGGGAAAAGAGTGCCGCCGCTTGCGCGGAGGACGACCGAAAAGGCGTCCTCAGGCGATACAGCTCGGACAACAGCTGTACACGTGGTCGCACGGCGGACACAGCGCGCTGAACACCCGACGGACGTCGACAGGACGACTCCGGTACCGGCTGCAGCGTGCGGACATGGGAAAAGGACATCGTCTGGGGGGTGTCCCTGTCAACTCGCCACGGCCCCGCCGGTGCCGCGCTCACCCGAATCGGCCGAGCGCTGCCCGATTCGGGTGAGGAATCCTGGGAAGGGATTGAAGCCTCCCGGGCACGGGGAGGCCCATTTTCGGGTGAGCCGGGTATGTGACCTCGGTCATCATCGCGGTTTTCCGGCTCGTCCGGGGAACTGTGCGGACCGTGTGAGGCGTAGTCCATTGCAGAGGTCATCACGGGTTGGCATCGAATGTCGTCGCGCCCTCGCCGGTACGCTCCCCGTCCGGAACGTCACGGCGATCGCGTGACACGACAGGGTGTCCGGATCTGTCCATTTATGAGGTCAATTCGGATTGCTGTGGTCCCGGGGAGTGAATCCCCGCTCTAATAGCAGAGCCCGGCTTGACGTCGCAGCAACGACGCGCTTGTAATTTCACACACGTCGTGAACCGTTACCGGTAACGGCTTAATCACGGGGACGCAAAAACGGGTCGAGGAGGCACGCGATGGGCGAGCTGTTCCAGCTACTGGTCGCCGAGGGCGAGAGCGAGGAGGAGGAGCTCGGTTGGCAGGAGCGCGCGTTGTGCGCGCAGACCGACCCCGAGTCCTTCTTCCCGGAGAAGGGCGGCTCGACACGAGAGGCCAAGAAGGTCTGCCTCGCGTGCGAGGTGCGCGACGAGTGCCTGGAATACGCGCTGGCCAACGACGAGCGCTTCGGGATCTGGGGTGGGCTGTCCGAACGCGAGCGGCGCAGGCTCAAGAAGGCGGCCGTCTGACCGTCGCCTGTTCGGGCCCGAGTCCGAGCAGGGCGGGCGCGGGGTGCCCGTCGCGTAGTGTGTTGGCCGTTCGGCCGGATGCCGGACCGCTGGTACCACGCCGCTTCGAGCCCCCCGGGGTCCCCGCACTCGATGTCACTTTTCAGCCATCAGTCGGCATACGCGCAAGCTCCGGCTTTCCCACGGCACATCGTCACCGCGATCCTCGTCGCCCATGACGGGGCACGCTGGCTGCCGCGCACACTGACCGGCCTGCTCGGTCAGGAGCGCCCGGTCCAGCGCGTCCTCGCGGTCGACACCGGCAGTACCGACGCCTCGGTCGGTCTGCTCGAGGACGCGCTCGGTCAGGGCTCGGTGCTGCACACCGAGCGACGGACCGCGTTCGGTACCGCCGTGAGCGAAGCCCTGCGTGCCGCGCCGCACGTCGACCCCGCGTCCCTGCCCTACCGGATCGACGCGTACGACGCGTCGGACCCGTACGGCGACACCGACCAGGACCGCCCGCCCCGATCGACCGAGCCGGTCGAGTGGTTGTGGCTCCTGCACGACGACAGCGAGCCCGCCCCCGACGCGCTGCACCTGCTGCTGCGCGCCGCCGACGAACTGCCCTCCGCGGCCGTGCTCGGCCCCAAGGTGCGGAGCTGGTACGACCGCAGGCAACTGCTCGAGGTCGGAACCACGCTCACCGGCAGCGGCCGACGCTGGACCGGCCTGGAGCGCCGCGAGCAGGACCAGGGCCAGCACGACGCGGTCCGCGGCGTGCTCTCCGTCTCCAGCGCGGGCATGCTGGTGCGCCGGGACGTGTGGGAGGGCCTGGGCGGCTTCGACCCGCGCCTGCCGCTCTCCCGCGACGACACCGACTTCGGCTGGCGGGTCAACGCCGCCGGACACCGCGTGGTCGTGGTACCGGACGCGGTGGTGCAACACGCCGAGGCGGCCACGCGCGAGCGCCGGCCGATCGACGTCGCGGCGAACCGCCCGCACCGGGTGGACCGCAGGGGCGCCGCCTTCACGCTGCTGGCCAACACCACCGGCGCGACCTGGCCGTTGTTGTACCTGCGCCTGCTGTTCGGCGGCCTGTTCCGCAGCCTGGGCTACCTGCTCGGCAAGCTGCCCGGGATGGCCCTGGACGAACTGCTCGGCACCATGGCGGTGTTGCTGCGCCCGGCCGCGTTCCTGTCCGCGCGGCGCGCCCGTTCGCGGACCCGGACCATGTCGGACAAGGACCTGGGCGACCTGTTCCCCAGCCGGGCCGCCACCGTTCGGCACGCCGCCGAGGGCCTGATCGGCAATCTGCGGCGGAGCGAGGAGCCGGAGAACCGGTCCGGTCGACACAGCAGCGCGGAATCGGGCCCCACCGACGACGACTCCGAGTCGCTCGACACGGAGAGCTTCGTCAAGCTGCGCGTGCTGATGCGCCGCCCCGGACTCTCGCTCGCCTTCGTACTGACCCTGGTCACCCTGTTCGCCGCCCGTGGATTGCTGGGCGGCGGCAGTTTGTTCGGCGGCGCCCTGCTGCCCCCGCCGGAAGGCGCGGCGGACCTGTGGCACCGCTACCGCGACACCTGGCACGGGGTGGGCTTCGGCGAGGCGGCGAGCGCGCCGCCCTATGTCGGCGCGCTCGCCGCGTTCGCCACGCTTTTGCTGGGCAAGGCCGGCACCGCCGTCGCGGTGCTGCTGATCGGCAGCGTCCCGCTCGCCGGGATCAGCGCCTACCTGTGCTCGCGCCGGCTGGTGTCCGGGCCGGGCGTCCGGGTGTGGGGCGCGGCCGTGTACGCACTGACCCCGGTGGCCACCGGCGCGATCGCCACCGGCCGGATCGGTACCGCCGTCGCGCTCGTGCTGGCCCCCGTGGTGGCCCGAGGCGCGGCGCAGGTGCTCGGCGCGGGCGAGCTGAAGGCGTCCATGCGCGCGGCCTGGGCCACCGGCCTGGTCCTGGCCGTCGCGGCGGCGTTCACGCCGCTGCTGTGGCTCGCGGTCGCGCTGCTCGCGCTGATCGCCGTCGGGTTGTCCTTCGCCGGACGCCTCGGCCCGCGCCCCGGGGTCGGCCTGCTCGTGCGGGTGGGTGTCGTGCTCGCCACCCCGCTCGTGCTGCTCGGCCCGTGGACGTTGGCGCTCGCGGGCAAGCCCACCCTGTTCCTGGCCGAGCCCGGGCTGGCCGGCGACGCGCTCGCCGAGAAGGGCACCAGCCCGGTCGGTCTGTTGCTGCTGGACCCGGGCGGCCCCGGTACGCTGCCGGCCTGGCTGACCGGCGCGCTGCTGCTGGTCGCGCTGGCCGCGCTGTTGCGCGACTCGCGCCGGGCCGCGGTGCTCGGCGCGTGGGCGGTCGCCCTGGTCGGCCTGGTGCTGGCGATCGTGACGAGCCACGTCGAACTCACCGTCGAGGCCACCGGCGACAAGGCGCCCGCATGGCCCGGCGCGGCCGTCGTGGTGATCGCGCTCGGCTATGTGGCCGCGGCGATGGTCGGTGCCGAGGACGCCCGCACCCGAGTCGCGGCCGGCAGCTTCGGCTGGCGCCAGCCCGCCGCGGTGGTGCTGGCCGTGTTCGCCGCTCTCACCCCGGTCGTGGCGGCCGGGGCCTGGTTGTGGCAGGGCGCGAACGGGCCGCTGGAGCGGCGCGACCCGGTCGTGGTGCCCGCGTTCGTGGCCGAGGAGGCCACCGGCCCGCGGCACTCGCGCACACTGGTGCTGACCGCGCCGGAACCGGGCAACGTGAGCTACACGATCGTGCGCGGCGCGGGTCCGGCGCTGGGCGACGCCGAGTTGGCGCCCAAGGCGTCGACGTACCGGCAATTCGACACGTTCCTGGGCAAGTTGCTCTCCGGGGGCGGCGGTGCGGACGCGAGCATGCTCGCCCAGTACGGCATCGAGTTCGTCCAGCTCAAGCCGCCGGTGGGCAACGAGCTCACCGCGCGTCTGGACGGCACCCCGGGTCTGACCCGGGTGGGTGCCACCCAGGGTGCGACGCTGTGGCGTCTGCAATACCCGGTCGGCCGCGCGCTGATCGTCGACCCGGACGGTCGCGCCAAGGCGATCCCCTCCACCCGCGAGGGCGTGTCCACCCGGATCGAAGCCGGCCCCCAGGGGCGGATCCTGCGCCTGGCGGAACGCGCCGACTCGGGCTGGGAGGCCACCCAGGGCGGCCGCAAGCTGACCGCTCGCACGCTGGACGGCTGGGCGCAGGGCTTCGAGCTGCGTCCCGAGGCGGGCCGGCTCGAACTCACCCACGCCTCCGGCGGGCACGGCATGTGGCTGCTCGTCCAGGGCGTCCTGGTGTTCGTGGTGTTCGTGATGGCACTGCCCGCGCGCAGGCGCGGCACCGACGACGACCTGCCGGACAGCGCCGCGCCGATCCCGGCCGCGGGCGAGGGCACCGGTCGGCGCGGTCGTCGGGTCAAGGCCGAGGCGGACGAGGCGACGCCGGAGCCGGTACCGGTCGCGCCGGGCGGCGACGGCCTCGACGAGTTCGGCTTCCCCGAACAGCGCACCGATCCGGCCGAGGCGCCGGTGCCGGTACAGGCGTGGAACGGCGCCGGCTACGACGCGCAGGCGACGCCGGCCTACGAGCAGTACCCGCAGCAGGACTACGGGCAGCAGTACCAGGGCTACCCGGACTACCAGGGCTACCAGTACGACCAGGGTGCCCAGGTCCCGCAGGGCACCCCGGAGGGATCCGACGCGGCAGGCTCGTACGGCTGGGCGCCCCCCGCGCCGCAGCAGCCGGTCTACGACGAGTACGGCAACGTGGTGCCCGCGCCGCAATACGACCCGAACGCCTACCCGGACCACGGCGGATGGCCGCCCGAGCCGCGCTCGGGTGACGAGCCGTGGCCGCCGCCCTCGCAGGGAGACCGCCCGTGAAGCGCACCACCCTCTCCCTGGCCGTCGTCGTCGCGCTGCTGGCCGTCGTCGTGGGCCTGGCGATCGTGACCCGCCCGACCGAGAGCAAGGCCGCGCCGCCGCCGGCGGCCAGCCGGGTGCCGGTCCAGCAGGCGGAGCTGAGCTGCCCGTCGATCCGCCAACTGCCGGGCAGTTCGGCGGCGGTCTCCGCGCTGACCCCGCCCGGCCAGGGCGCGGCCGGCGCCGGCGAGGCGAGCGTGGTCGAACTCGGCGACCGCACCAAGGTGCGGACCAAGGTCGAGGCACCGGGCAAGCTCGCGAGCTTCGGCGTCGACAACGCCGAGGTCCCACCGCTGGTGGCCAACGCCGGCGGGGCGTTCGCGCCGGGCTTCTCGGCCGGAGCGGTCGCCCGGGTGCCCAGCGGGGCCGGTCGCGGGCTGGCCGGTCTGGCCTGCGAGGCACCGACCACCGACCGCTGGTTCGTCGGCACCTCCACCGCCGAGAACCGCGACGCGTACCTGTACCTGTCCAACAGCAAGGACACACCGGCCGTCGTCGACCTGGAACTGTTCGGGCCCAACGGCCCGATCGAGGCCGAGGCGGGCCGCGGGTTGACGCTCGCGCCCGGCGCGACGATGCCGGTGCTGCTGCGCACGCTCAACCCGGGCGCGGTCTTCAACGGCATCGCGGTGCACGTGATCGCGCGCACCGGTCGGGTCGGCGCGGCGATCCGCGACCAGGAGGGCGCGGTGGGCACCGACTGGCTGCCCTCGGCCGGCGCTCCCGGCCGCAACCTGGTCCTCACCGGCCTGCCCGGGCTGACCGGCGACGCGGGCAACGTGCAACTGATGATGTTGTCGCCGAGCGGCGAGAGCACCGACGTGCAGTTGTCCATCGCCGGCAAGGTGAACACCTTCAAGCCGGTCGAGCACGAGACGGCGGACATCAAGGGCAACAAGCTGACGGTGATCGACCTGGGCCCGGTCAACCGGACCGACGCGGGCGCCATCCGGCTGGTCTCCGGCCGCGCGGACATCATCGCCGGCGTCCGGGTGGTGCAGGGCGCCGGGGCGGACGCCGAGGTGGCCTTCCTGGCCGCCACCCCCGAACTCGCCGGGCGCGCGGTGGTCGCGGAGAACCGCAGCGGCGGCGCGGTCACGAGCACGATCTCGATCACCGCGCCCAAGGGCCCGGCCAAGGTCAAGTTCACCTCGATCGGCGACAAGGGCGAGCCGGTGTCCGCCGACGTCGAGGTGCCCGCCGGTACCACCGTGCAGGTGCCCGCGCCCGTGCCCGCCGGGGCGACCCGGTTCGCGGTGATCGCCGAACCGCAGGCCGGCTCGCAGCCGGTGCACGTGGTGCGCACGATGACCGAGACGATCGGCAAGACCGCGGCCTTCACGGTCCAGCCGTTCGTGCCGACCCCGGAGACCGCGGTGGTGCCCAACGCGCGCGAGGACCTGTCCCTGCTGGTCCCGCAGCGGTAGACCCGGCACCGATCGGCCGCCACCGCACCGATCGCCCACGACGCGCCGGCCCGGGCCCCACGAGGGGGACCCGGGCCGGCGCGGTGGTCTTCCCGCTCAGTCGTCGGGGTCGATGGTGTCCGGATCCATGCCCAGCAGGTCCGCGACCTGCTCCACGAGCACGTCGTTGACCAGCATCTCCAGCTCGGCCCGGCCCTCCGCGCGCAGCTCCAGCGGGCGCCGGTACAAGATGATCGTCGCGGGCACGGCCTTGGTCGCCGGCACCAGCCGACCCAGCGCCACCGCCTCGTCGCCGTTCACCGCGGTCTCGGCCTCGGGCACGTCCAGGACCGCGAAGCGGACCTCCTCCAGTTGCGGCCAGCGCTTGGCGAGCCGTTCGACGACATCGGCGGCGAGGTCGTCGAACCGCTGCGCGCGGGTGAGCGCGATCGGCACGGGGGGTGGGGCGAGCGGACCGCGCATGCCGCGGCCGTGCCGGTCGCGCCGACTGCGGCGACGCCGGTCACGCTCGCGAGGAGAAGAGGGGACCGAGTGCTCGTTGTGCACGGGACGAGCTTAGAGCCTGACCGCCGGATCCGGATCGGTCCACGCCGGCCCGGTCCGCGCCCGGTCCCCGCCCGGACGGACGCCCCGCCGGGCGGCGGCCGACGCCGCCGACACCCTGTGAGGAGCGACACGTGAGTCACACCGCACCCGGATACGACGCGGCTTCGGTCCGCTTGCGGTACCGTCCATCGTCGTGAGCCCTGTACGTCGCTGTTCGCGGACCGCCTGCGGCCGAACCGCAGTCGCCACGTTGACGTACGTCTACGCCGACTCCACGGCCGTCCTGGGCCCTCTCGCGACCTACGCCGAGCCCCATTGCTACGACCTGTGCGCCGAGCACTCGGAGCGGCTGACCGCGCCGCGCGGCTGGGATGTCGTGCGCCTGGCGCCGGATCCGAGCGCGGGCAAGCCCAGCAGCGACGACCTCGAGGCGCTGGCCAACGCGGTGCGCGAGGCCGCCCGCCCGCCGCAGCCCCCGCAACCGGCACCCGAGCCGCAGGACCGCGACGGTCGCCCCGAAGCAGGCCGGCGCGGCCACCTGCGCGTTCTGCGCTCACCCGAGAGCTGACCGCCGGCCGATAGGGTCTGATGCGTCGTCCGCGGGGCAGGGATCGACGGTCAACGGCCAATACCGCGGCGAATCGCGACCGCGGCCAAGCGAGTGGAGTCTTCGGGTGCGCGACCTCTCCCAGATCGTGAAGGCGTACGACGTGCGGGGCGTGGTCCCCGATCAACTGGACGCCGACACCGCGCGGGCACTGGGCGCGGCCTTCGTGCGGGTCACCGAGGCCGACGCGATCGTGGTCGGCTGGGACATGCGCCCGTCCTCGCCGGAGCTCTCCGGCGCGTTCGCCGCCGGTGCCGCCGCCCAGGGCGCGGACGTGACCCTGATCGGCCTGGCCTCCACCGACGAGCTCTACTTCGCCAGTGGCAGCCTGAACCTTCCCGGCGCGATGTTCACCGCGAGCCACAACCCGGCGCAGTACAACGGCATCAAGATGTGCCGCGCGGGCGCCGCCCCGATCGGCCAGGACAGCGGCCTCGCCGACATCCGCGCGCTCGCCGAGGCGGGCGTGCCCGAGTACGCCGGCGAGCCGGGCACGATCACCGAACACGACGTGCTGGCCGACTACGCCGCGCACCTGCTGGGCCTGGTCGACCTGACCGGCATCCGGCCGCTCAAGGTGGTCGTGGACGCGGGCAACGGCATGGGCGGCCACACCGTGCCCACCGTGCTCGGCGCCGCGAGCGGGCTGCCGCTGGAGATCGTCCCGCTGTACTTCGAACTGGACGGCTCCTTCCCCAACCACGAGGCCAACCCGCTGGACCCGAAGAACCTGGTCGACCTCCAGGCCGAGGTCCGCGCGAGCGGCGCCGACCTGGGCCTGGCCTTCGACGGCGACGCGGACCGCTGCTTCGTGGTCGACGAGAACGGCGACCCGGTCTCGCCGTCCGCGGTCACCGCGCTGGTGGCGGTCCGCGAGATCGCCCGGGCCAAGGCGAACGGCGAGCAGGCGCCGGTGGTCATCCACAACCTGATCACCTCGCGCGCCGTTCCGGAGATCGTCGCCGAGGCCGGCGGCCGGGCCGTGCGGACCCGGGTGGGCCACTCGTTCATCAAGGGCGAGATGGCGCAGACCAACGCGATCTTCGGCGGCGAGCACTCCGCGCACTACTACTTCCGCGACTTCTGGCGTGCGGACACCGGCATGCTGGCCGCGATCCACGTGCTCGCCGCGCTCGGCGGCCAGACGTTGCCGCTGTCGGCGTTCGCGAGCGAGTACGACCGCTACCCGGCCTCCGGCGAGATCAACAGCGAGGTCGCCGACCAGGCCGCCGCGACCGCGAAGGTGCGCGCCGCGTTCGAGGGCCGGACCGGCGTGAGCGTGGACGACCTGGACGGGATGACCGTGCTGGCCGATCGGTGGTGGTTCAACCTGCGCGCGTCCAACACCGAACCCCTGCTGCGGCTGAACGTCGAGGCCGACGACGAGCCGACCATGATCGCGATCCGCGACGAGGTACTGGCACTCGTCCGGGGCTGAGCCGTCGGCTCGGTAATGTGATGGGTTCAATCGGACGGCTGCCGCGCCGAATCGGGACGGAAATATACGAATCGGCGCGAGCAGCCGGAAAAGGTGGAGATGTCGTGAATCTGGAACCGTCGCAGCTGGCGATCCTGACATGCCCGGTCTGCCACGCCTCGCTGCACAAGGACGGGGACGCCGCGCTGGCGTGCGACAACTCCACGTGCGGGCTGGTCTACCCCGTCGTCGACGACATCCCGGTACTGCTGGTGGACGAGGCCCGCCGGCCCGGTACCGCGCGGGCATGAACATCCTCGACGAGGGCCTGCTGGACGACCAGGACGGCATCGCCCGGGCCGACGCGGCGGACACACTGCGCGCCCTGGCCGGTGCCGGGGCGCAGGTACGGCGGGCCGCGCAGGCCGCGCGCGAGGCCGTGCCCGCCGCGATCTCGCCCCGGGACCGCCCGCGCACGGTGATCCTGGCCGCGCCCGCGTACGGGCCGCTCGGGCACGCGCTGCGCGCGGTCACCGGCGCGGACGCGGCGCTGCCCCTGGTGCTCGCCGCGGGCGGCCTGCTGCCCGGGTGGGCCGGTCCGATGGACCTCGTGTTGTTGGCCGGTCGAGGCGACGAGCCGGCGTTGATCGACCTCGCCGGCCAGGCCTACCGGCGCGGCTGCCAGGTGGTCGCGGCCACGCCCGCCGGGTCCGCCCTGGACGCCGCCGTGCAGCAGTCCCGCGGCGTGCTGGTCCGGGTGCCCGTCGACGCGACGCCGGTGGGCGCGGCCGGCTACGCCGACGACACCGTGTTCGCCGCGCAGACCGCGTTCTGGCCGCTGTTCACCGCGCTCCTGGCGATCACCGGGGCGTGCGGGGCGAGCGCCTTCACCCCCGGCGAGGGGCTGGCGGGCGTGGACGCGGCGGCCGACCGGCTGGACGAGGTGAGCAACCGCTGCCGGCCCGGAGCCGACGCCTACCTCAACCCGGCCAAGGGCCTGGCCGTCGCGATCGCCGGCACCATCCCGGTGATCTGGGGCGCCGGCAGCGTCGCGGGCGTGGCCGCCGAGCGCTTCGCGACGATGTGCGTGGGCGTCGCCGCCACCCCCGCACTGTCCGGCGCGCTGCCCACCGCGGGCCGCTACCAGGACCGGGTCTTCGCCGCGGGCGACTCGGTCGATGCCGGCGACCCCGACGACTTCTTCCGCGACCGGGTGGACGACGCCGAGTCGGTGCGCCTGCACCCGGTGCTGCTGGTCGACCACGACGACGCCGGCGCCGCGCCGCAACTGGACCGGGCCACGCGCACGCTGACCGCGCTCGGCCGCTCCGCCGTCGGCGAGGTCGGCGCGCGCGGCGGCAGCCCCGTCGAGCGGCTCGCGGAACTGATCGCGGTGACCGACTTCGCCGCCGTCTACCTGGCCCTCGGCACCGGGGTCGGCCCCGCCGTACCGGGGCTGTTCTCCTGGACCGAAGGTGGTCCCCGCTAGCCATGGACCGCCTTCTCAACCGGATCCGCGCCAACGCGTGGGGCTCGCTCACGGCCCTCCCCGAACTGCTCGGCGTCGCCCCCACCGGCGAACCGCAGGCCGAACTGTGGATGGGCGCCCACCCCGGCGCGCCCTCCGAGGTCGACCGGGGCCGCGGGCCGCGCTCGTTGGTCGAGCTGATCGCCGCCGACCCCGACGGCGAACTCGGCCCGGACACCGCGGCCCGGTTCGGCCCGCGCCTGCCGTTCCTGGTCAAGGTGCTGGCCGCGGAGGAGCCGCTGTCGCTCCAGGTGCACCCCGACGCGATACAGGCCCGGCACGGCTACGCCGAGGAGGAGGCGCGCGGTGTCCCGATCGACGCCGCGCACCGCAACTATCGCGACTCCAGCCACAAGCCGGAGATGATCTGCGCGCTCGGCGACTTCGAGGGCCTGGTCGGCTACCGCGAGATCGCCGAGACGCTCAAGCTGCTCGACGCCCTCGACGTTCCGGAACTGGCGCCGTTCGCCCGCGCGTTGCGCGACCCGGACGAGGAGGCGGCGCTGCGCGCGGCGACCACGCACGTGTTGATGCTGCCCGCGCGACTGCGCACCGGCGTGGTGGACGCGGTCGCCGCGGCCTGCCGCCGACTGGCCTCGAACGGATCGCCGTACGCGGAGGCCTGCGCCGCGGTCGCGGGTCTGGCCGAGCGCCACCCGGGCGACCCCGGCGTCGCGGTGGCGCTGCTGCTCAACCACATCCGGCTGCGCGAGGGCGAGGCGGTCTTCCTCGCGGCCGGCATGCCGCACTCCTACCTGCACGGGGTCGTGGTCGAGATCCTGGCCAACTCGGACAACGTGCTGCGCTGCGGGCTGACCGACAAGCACATCGACGTCGGCGAGCTGCTGCGGATCATGGCCTTCCGGGCCGGTCCGGTGGAGATCCTGAGCCCCGAGCCGACCGAGGTCGACCAGGCCGAGGAGGTCTATGCGACCCCGGTCACCGACTTCCGGCTCTCCCGTCTGCGTTCGACCGGGACCCCGGAGCCCTACCTCCTGGACACCGCCGGCCCGCAGATCCTGCTGTGTGTGCGCGGCACCGCGACCGCCACCGGCGCCGACGGCGAGGTGCTCGACCTGGCGCGCGGCCAATCGATCTACATCCGGGCGGGTGAACCCGTGGTCGCGGTCACCGTCGACGGCGCCGACGGCCTGGTCTTCCGGGCCACCGTCCCGTGCTCCCGAGCCGCGTCGACCGATTGACCCGCTCCGACGGATCGAGCCGCGCCGACGGATCGAGCCGCGCCGACCGATCGAGCCGCGCACCGACCGAGCCGCGCGCGCCGATACGAGTCCCGCCGGCCGATCGACGCCGGATACCGATATCGCAAGCCTCCCGGGGTAGGCGGGTGCCCGATGGCACACTGATCGCCGACGAACGGCGGCAGGCGGCCGACAAGGACAGTGACCGGCGATGACGACAGTGGTCAACCAACGGGTGGGAGTCGACCTATGAGCGCGGGTGGCGGAACCAAGGCGGTCGTCGCGGCACTGGCGGCCAACCTGGGGATTGCGGTGGGCAAGTTCGTGGCCTTCGCCTTCACCCGGTCCTCTTCGATGCTGGCCGAGGGCGTGCACTCGCTCGCCGACTCGGGCAATCAGATCCTGCTCCTGGTCGGCGGCAAACGCTCGCAACGCGACGCCACGCCCGAGCATCCCTTCGGCTACGGTCGCGAGCGCTACATCTACGGCTTCCTCGTCTCGATCGTGCTGTTCTCGGTCGGCGGCATGTTCGCGATCTACGAGGGCTACGAGAAGATCGCCCACCCGCACGAGCTGAAGAGCTGGTACTGGGCGGTCGGCGTACTGGTCTTCTCGATCATTTTGGAGACCTTCTCGTTCCGCACCGCGATCCAGGAGTCCAACCTGCACCGAGGCGCGCTGACCTGGCCGCAGTTCATCCGCCGGGCCAAGTCGCCCGAGTTGCCGATCGTGCTCCTGGAGGACCTCGGCGCGCTGATCGGCCTGATACTGGCGCTGGGCGGGGTCAGCCTCGCGGTGGTCACCGGCAACGGCGTCTGGGACGGGATCGGCACGCTGTGCATCGGCATCCTGCTGGTGCTGATCGCCATCGTGCTCGCCATGGAGACCCGCAGCCTGCTGCTGGGCGAGGCGGCCGGCGTGGAGACGGTCCGGGAGATCGAGGCGGCCATCGTGGCCGGCCCCGACGTCGAGCGGCTCATCCACATGCGCACGCTGCACCTGGGCCCGGAGGAGCTGCTGGTCGCCGCGAAGATCGCGGTCCGCCACGACGAGACCGCGGCCGAGGTGGCCCGGGCCATCGACGCCGCCGAGGAGCGCATCCGCGCGGCCGTGCCGATCGCCCGGGTGATCTACCTCGAGCCGGACATCTACCGCGCCGAGGAGGCCGTGCGCGGCGCGGACATCGAGGCCACGCCGGGGGGCAAGGGACCGCACGTGAGCGGCGACTGAGGTGTTAACGTCGTTGGCGCACAACGACAGTCGCTGCAGAGGGCGGTCGGGTCCGCGACCCGTAGGCACAGAAGTGTCCGACTGGATGGCACGGCATCGGCGCCCGCGGCACCGGTGTGTCTCCAGTCCCATCCACTCCCTCCGCAGAGGATCCAAAACATGGCTTCGCAGCTCGAAGGCGACTTCAAGGTTGCCGACCTCTCCCTCGCCGCGTTCGGTCGCAAGGAGATCACCCTCGCCGAGCACGAGATGCCCGGACTGATGTCGATCCGTCGCGAGTTCGCCGCGTCGCAGCCGCTGGCCGGCGCCCGGATCATGGGCTCGCTGCACATGACCGTGCAGACCGCCGTGCTGATCGAGACGCTCGTCGCGCTCGGCGCCGAGGTGCGCTGGGTGTCCTGCAACATCTACTCCACCCAGGACCACGCCGCCGCGGCCATCGCGGTGGGCCCCGAGGGCACCCCCGAGGACCCGCGCGGCGTACCGGTCTACGCCTGGAAGGGCGAGACGCTGGAGGAGTACTGGTGGTGCACCGAGCAGGCGCTGAACTGGCCGGGCCATGACGGCCCGAACATGATCCTGGACGACGGCGGCGACGCCACGATGCTCGTGCACAAGGGCGTCGAGTTCGAGAAGGCCGGCGCCGTCCCGGACGCGACCGACGCCGACTCCGAGGAGTACACGGTCTTCCTGGCGCTGCTGCGCGCGACCTTCGCGGAGAACCCCGGCAAGTGGTCCGCGATGGCTCCCGGCATCAAGGGCGTCACCGAGGAGACCACCACCGGTGTGCACCGCCTGTACGAGATGTTCCAGGCCGGTTCGCTGCTCTTCCCGGCGATCAACGTCAACGACTCGGTCACCAAGAGCAAGTTCGACAACAAGTACGGCGTGCGCCACTCGCTGATCGACGGCATCAACCGGGCCACCGACGTGCTGATCGGCGGCAAGGTCGCGGTCGTGTGCGGCTACGGCGACGTCGGCAAGGGTTCCGCCGAGTCGCTGCGCGGCCAGGGCGCCCGGGTGATCGTCACCGAGGTCGACCCGATCTGCGCGCTCCAGGCGGCGATGGACGGATACCAGGTCACCACGCTGGACGAGGTCGTCGAGATCGGTGACATCTTCGTCACCACCACCGGCAACTTCAACATCATCATGGCGTCCGACATGCAGCGGATGAAGCACCAGGCGATCGTCGGCAACATCGGCCACTTCGACAACGAGATCGACATGGCCGGTCTGGCCAGGATCCCGGGCATCGTCAAGGACGAGGTCAAGCCGCAGGTGCACACCTGGACCTTCCCCGACGGCAAGAAGCTGATCGTGCTGTCCGAGGGCCGTCTGCTCAACCTCGGCAACGCGACCGGTCACCCGAGCTTCGTGATGTCCAACAGCTTCGCGAACCAGACCATCGCGCAGATCGAGCTGTTCACCAAGCCCGAGGAGTACCCGGTCGGCGTCTACGTGCTGCCCAAGCACCTGGACGAGAAGGTCGCGCGGCTGCACCTGGACGCGCTGGGCGTCAAGCTCACCACGCTCACCGAGGAGCAGGCCGCCTACATCGGCGTCAAGGTCGAGGGCCCGTACAAGACGGACGCCTACCGCTACTGACATCGGCCATCGGTGATCGACGCATCGCCGTCGATCGCCGATGCCGAAGACTCGGATCAACCCTGCCAGGCCGGGCGGCGCACGGATCGTGCGCCGCCCGGCCTGTTGCGGGTAGCCATCGACCAACGACACACGACATCCCTCGGGGGGCGGTCGCATGCAACGGCGGACGTACATATCCATCCTGCTCGCCGCGGTCGCGCTGACCGCCTGCCAGAGCGACGATTCCACAGCCGAATCCGCGGCGGGCGCCGACTCCGCCACGGCCGCCTCGGCGCCGGAGCAGGCCCCCGGCGGCAGCGCCGCGGCGAACCCGTTGGAGAACGAGCAAGGCGTCAAGCCGGGCCTGGCGCCGCTGACTTCGCCCGCCGACCTGACCCGGGCCCGGGCGCTGATCGAGCGGGTGAACACCAAGGGCCGCGGCCCGCAGACCGGTTACGGCCGGGAGAAGTACGGGCCGGCCTGGACCGACAGCGTCACCGATGTCCCGTTCGGCCGGAACAGCTGCGACACGCGCGACGACATCCTCAAGCGGGACGGCCTGGCGACCCGATGGAAGGACGCCAAGGGTTGTGTCGTGACCACCATGACGCTGTCCGACCCCTACTCCGGCAAGGACATAGCGTTCACCAAGGCCAAGGCGTCCGCGGTGCAGATAGACCACGTGGTGCCGCTCAGCGCGTCCTGGCAGATGGGCGCCGCGCAGTGGGACGCGGACAAGCGCCGACGACTCGCCAACGACCCGCTCAACCTGCTCGCGGTGGACGGCCCGATCAACGGTGGCAAGGGCGATTCGAGCCCGGCGACGTGGCTGCCGCCGAACAAGGCGGTGCGCTGCTCGTACGTGGTCCGCTACGCGCAGGTCTCGATCAAATACGACCTGCCGGTGACCGACGCGGACAAGCAGGCGATGCTCGCGCAGTGCGCGGGCTGACCAGGTGAGCGGGCCGGCCGAGTGACCGGGTGGCCGGCTCGTGACCGACTCCGCCTACGGCCGCAATACGACCTTGCCGAGATTGGCGCGCGCCTCGATCACCGCGTGCGCCTTCGCCGCGTCCGCGAGCGCGAACGTCTCGTGCACCGCGACTCGCAACCGGCCCGACAGTGCCAGGTCCCACAACTCCCGCCGATGCCGCTCGTACAAGTCCGGGAACGCGGTGGAGAACCGGGCCATCGACATCCCGGTGATCGTCCGCGCGCCCGCGAGCAGTTCCCACGCGGGCACGGTCCCGCCGCCGGAGTTGAAGAACACCAGCCGCCCGAACGGCGCGAGCGCGGCCACCGCGCGCGGCAACACGTCACCACCGACGCCGTCCAGGACGACGTCGACCGGCTCGCCCCAGGAATCGGCGTCGTAGCGCACCACGTCGTCGACCCCCAGGCCACGCAGGAAGTCGGCCTTGTCGAGCGAGCCGACGGCCGCCACCACACGCCGCGCGCCGCGCGTGCGGGCCAGTTGCACGGCCAGGTGACCGGCCCCGCTCGCGGCACCGGTGACCAGTACGGACTTCCCCTCGACCGAGCCGGCCGAGGCCAGCGCGCCGAGCGCGACCTGCCCGCCACGCACCAGCGCGACCGCGTCCACGGCGCTCGCTGTGGCCGGGATGTGCGACGCGGTGAAGGTCGGCGCGAGCGCCAGGTCGGCGTACGCGTTCGCGAACGAGATCGCGACCACCCGATCCCCGACCGCGTACCCGGTGACGTCCGGGCCGACCGCGGATACCTCGCCGGCCACGTCCCCACCGACCACCCCCGGCAGCGGCAGCCCGCCCTCGCGCACCTTCCGCACGCTCGGCAGGCTCACCCCGATCGCCTCGGTACGGATCAGCAACTCGCCCGACCCGGGCTCGGGCGCCTCGGCATCCTCCACACGCAGCACCTCGGGACCGCCGTACTCGTAATAGCGAACGCGACGCACACACACCTCCAGAAATCATGGGAGGTTCCAACGATATTTGATGGATCGTGGGAAAGTCCAATGATTTCCGGGTAGGCTGCGCCCATGGTCGACAAGCTGCCCGCCCCCGCCCGGATCCGCGTCCTGCCGAGCTGGCTGCTCGGCCGCGCCGCGGCGCACGGCCGCGGACTGGTCCGCGCGGCGCTGGCCTGCGACGGCATGCCGATGCTGCATCACCTGGTCCTGATCGCGGTCCAGGAGTACGGCCCCGTCGCCCAGGCCGAACTCGCCCGCACGGTGGCCGTCGACCCCAAGGACATGGTCACGATCCTGAACTCCCTCCAGGCCGACGGCCTGGTCACCCGCACCCCCGACCCACGCGACCGGCGCAAGAACGCGATCACCACCACCGACGCCGGCGAACAGCGCCTGGCCCGGCAGGAACCGCTCGTGGACGCCGCGATGGACGAACTCCTCGCCCCGCTCGACCCCGCCGAACGAGCCACCTTCCTCGCCCTGCTCACCCGCGTGGTGGCCGCCGGCGGACCCACCGTGTCGTAGGGTCCGCGCATGCCCTCAGGCAGCTACTCCTTCCACGACCCGCACGACGGCACCCCCCTCGGCACGGAGCGCTTCTCCTGCGCCCCCGGCCCGATCGGCTGGCGCTACACCGGAAGCGGCATCGACCTGACACTCGACGCGCGCGGCCGACCGCTGCGCCTGGAGGCGCTCGCCGGCGGCTGGCGGGTCCGCGGCGGCGCGACGGTCGTGGACGGCACCGCCGGCGTGGTGTGGCTGCGCGCCGCGGCGGACCCGACCCTGGACGTGCCCGCGACCGAGGCCGAGGCGAAGGCCGCCGGCTTCACCGGCCGCTCACCGGCCTTCCTGATCGCCACCGCGACCCTGCTCAACCTGGCCCCCGGCGGCACCGCCCGGCTGCGCCTGATCGCGCTGACCGAACCGGTGCTGGCCGCCCACACGGTGGACCAGTCCTGGACGCTGGCGGCGGTGGAGACCCACGACGGCCTGATCGTCGAACGCTACGAGGTGGACGACCTGGCCACGGGCGACCGCGCGATCGTGCACCTGAGCGGCGACGTGGTGCTCGCCGCCCCCGGCATCGAACTGGAAACCCTCGACACCCCGCCGAACCGCCGAATCACGACGGCGGGGTGAAGCCGGGATCCTTGCGGCGGGCGGGCTCGGAGGGCTGGGAGGGCGGGGCGGGCTGGGCCGGTTCGGTGGGCTCGATGGGCTTGGCGGACTCGGTGGGTGGGGCGGGCTCGGCGGGCGGGGCCGGAGGTCGCGGTGTGGGAGGGGACTGGGGCACCGGCGGGGGAGTCGGCACCCAGGCCGGGGTCTGCGTCGGTCCTGGTCCCGGTCCTGGTCCTGGTGTCGGTGTCGAGCCCCATTCCGATCCCGATTCCGATCCGGCGGGAGGAGGGATGCTGGGGGCGTATCCGTGTCGGGCGGCCGTGTACCGCTCCCAGTCCCGGCGCTGGCGCTCGGCGAGTACGGCGGCGAGAAAGACCACCGGATGCATTCCGGGCGGCGGCCCCATCCCTATCCGGTTCGCGGTGTCCACCATCAGCCGCTCGCCCAGCGACGCCTCTATCGCCGGATCGAGCTCACCGCGCCGCGACAGGTACTGCCGAATCGCCAACGCGAGCTCGTCGGTCAACCCCGACAGCTCGATTCCGGTCGCCCACGCCGCGGCGGCCGGATGCAGCGGCAGCGGTAGCTGCCGAGCACCGGGGGTGCGCTCACGCACCACGAACGTCCCGGCCGCCATGTCCCCGAGACGTCTGCCGTTCTTCGAGGCCAGCGACGAGAACACCGCGCCGCATCCGACCGTGGTCCAGAAGTCCACGAAGAACCCGAGCAACGCGCGCACCAGCGCCTGCCGGAACCGGACCGGCCCACCGTCGTCGCGAACCACCCGCAGCCCGAGTGCCATCTTCCCGAGCGAGCGCCCATGCGTCACGGTCTCCCACGCCACCGGCCAGCCGATCAGGACCAACACCAGGATCGACAACGACAACGCCGCCACGAGCGCCTCGTCCGCGTCCGGAACCGCCAGCGACACCAGCCAGACCGTCAGCAACAGCAGCGCGAACTGCGCGGCCAGGTCGATCACCATCGCGAGTGCCCGGCTGGGCAACCGCGCGGGGCGCAGGTCGAGCGCGACCGCTTCTCCCGTGACGAGCTCGGACACGTCCACCTCCAGTGTGTGCGTCGATGTCGCTCCCAGAGAGGATGCACCGTATGGATGTCGACGTGTTCGTCGCGGTACACCGCCACGAGTGGGAACGCCTGGAACAACTCACCCGCCGCCGACGGCGCTTGTCGGGACCCGAGGTGGACGAGCTGGTCACGCTGTACCGCCGCACGGCCACCCACCTGTCGACGATCCGCTCCGCCGCGCCGGACCCGATGCTGGTCGGCCGACTCTCCACACTGACCGCGCGAGCCCGCTCGGCGGTCACCGCACCCCGCACGCCGGCCTGGCGGGACGCGATGCTCTTCCTGACCGTTCGATTCCCGGTCGCGGTCTACCGCAGTCGCCGTTGGTGGGGCGTGACGGCGATGGCGTTCCTCGCACTGGCCTCGATCATCGCCGCATGGGTCGCCCACGACCCGGCGGTACGCGACGCGGTGGCCGCGCCGGAGGACATCCGGGAGATGACCCGACCGGGCGGCGACTTCGAGACCTACTACTCGAGCGCGCCCGCGAGTTCCTTCGCCGCGCAGGTGGCCACGAACAACGCGTGGGTGACGGCCGGCTGCCTGGCGCTGGGCATCCTGCTGGGCCTGCCGGTGCTGTTCATCGTCTTCAGCAACGCGATGAACGTCGGCGTCTCGGCGGGTCTGATGGCCGACGCGGGTCGACTCGACGTGTTCTTCGGCCTGATCACGCCGCACGGCCTGCTCGAACTCACCGCGGTGTTCATCGCGGCCGGCGTGGGCCTGCGCCTGGGGTGGACGGTGATCGACCCGGGCCCGCGCACCAGAGCCAGGGCGATCGCCGAGGAGGGCCGGATCGCCCTGGGCATGGCCGTCGGACTGGCCCTGGTTCTGGTCGTATCCGGCGTCATCGAAGCCTTCGTGACCCCGTCCGGCCTACCGACCTGGGGCCGCATCGCGATCGGTGTGGCGGCGGAGTCGTTGTTCCTCGGGTACGTGCTGATCCTGGGTCGGCGGGCCGAATTCGCCGGAGAGCGGGGGGATGTGGCATCCTCGGACGTCGCGGACGAACTGCCGATGGTCGCCTGAAGAGGTGATCTTGACAGCCCACCGACCGCACACGTAGATTCGAAGGGTTGTCGCGAAGTTGTTCAACGGCGCGACAGTCTGGTAGTCTCTGCCAGAGCCGAGCGGGGCGTCCGTCAAGGATCGCACTCCTGCCGCAGCATCACCATCGAATTTCTCGATCATCGGTCGCGTTCATTCGCGACGGGTTCGGCTATTTGCTGTTCTTGTGCATGTGGTTTTGGAATTTCCAATCGGCCGGAGCACGGCAGAAACGGGTTACCGAATCTGCTAAGCTCGAAGAGCCGGAAGCCGGGGAAACGAGAGTTTCGAAGGCCGAAAGCACGAAGCAACGGACGAAAAGCGGGTCGGAAGATCTGCTAGAGTCCGGGAGGCGGAAAACGCGGAAACGCGGTGGAAGCCGAAAGCGAGGAAAGCGAAGCCGCCGAAACG